>JBDLJS010000001.1:0-113350 GCA_039714235.1 Bacteroidota bacterium
TTTGAGTCGTTGCTGCACAAATCACCGCTTCGCCGCGAACTGGTTGAAGGTGCCGACTTTGTTTGTATCCGCGAACTAACTGGTGGCATCTACTTTGGCGAAAAAGGCCGCAAAGACAACGGCAACACTGCCTACGATACTAACACTTACACCCGTGAAGAGATTGAACGCATACTGAAACTGAGTTACGACTTTGCTGCCAAACGCAACAAAAAACTGACTGTAGTCGACAAAGCCAACGTATTGGAAAGCTCGCGTTTGTGGCGTGAAGTTGCACAGGAGATGGAGCCTAATTATCCTGATATTAAAACTGAATACATGTTTGTTGACAATGCAGCCATGCAAATAATTCAATGGCCTAAAAACTTCGATGTAATGGTTACCGAGAATATGTTTGGCGATATACTCACCGACGAGGCAAGTGTAATCACCGGTTCGCTGGGATTGCTTCCTTCTGCTTCAATGGGCATTCACACTTCGGTATTCGAGCCAATCCACGGTTCGTATCCGCAGGCTGCCGGAAAAGACATTGCCAACCCGATTGCAACCATCCTTTCGGCTGCAATGATGTTTGAATATGCTTTCGACTTAAAAGAAGAAGGTAAGATTATCCGCGATGCCGTTGCAGCTTCAATGGCTGAAGGTTTTGTTACCGAAGATATTGCCGAAGGACCGGCACAATCTACATCTGCCGTTGGCGACTGGATTGCACACTGGATTGAACGCCCCTCCTAACCTCCCTAAGGGGAGGAATAAAATAGCGAATTGGAATTCGCTACACCCAATGAATAAAAACAAAGGTATTGGTAGTGAGCGAACCAATGGCTTAACGTTTTTAAGAATCGGTATTATTTTTATCTGGCGTCTTCTATCTTTCAATATCCCTATATTCATACTCTAAAATAACCGGTTCCTGTTCAGGAAAACGGAAATTGTTCATTACCGCTTTTACCGGTAGTTTGTCAGAATCGTATTCATATGAAATTTCATATTCGGGAGGTAAACTACTACTTACAAATCGTATATAAGATGAATATACAGGATTATTAACCTGTTTTATATCGGCATGTTGAGTAAAAGTAAAGCCATTTAGCATATTTACTCCCGTATTGCCAAGCGGATTCACATTAGTATCATATCTAAATTTAATTTCTATCAAATTAAAATCATATCCGACAGGGCGTACAACCTTCTCCAGCGTATTTCCTCTTGAATCGTACTTATAACTTATATAATGTAAAATCTCACCTTCTTTTGAATATTCAATCCCCTTGTTAATCTTACCATTTTGGTATATAAACTCCGTCTTTTGGTTCCATTCATAATCATCAGATGGCGAGAAATAATGCACATTCTGCTCAATCAATTTTCCTGTCGAATTGTAAGTGTACGTCGTTGTATAATTCTCAATATTTTTTTCGACAATCCTTCCCTCTTCGTCATAGACATACGATTCAATCGTAGTCTGTCCTCCCGGGAAAAAATTTTTAACCTCATTTACCCTGTTCAAATTGTCGTATTTAAATTCAGCCAAAAATTCTGAATCCCCTTGAATTCGTGTTACCGACATTAAAAGTTTATTAATCTCCGGATAGGAATAAGTGTAGTCATCTTTTTGACACGAAATAATGAAAATAAAAAGTCCCAATAAAATGCAGCTGCTTAATTTCATTCGTTCAAAACTGTTTGTTTATTATTGTATAAGATGGAATAAAGGTAAATAAGGTTGCGCCCAAAGAACGAAAAAGTCATTTTACATATTCTGCATAGGGAAAAATCATTTAAATTTTATATGGCTCCCGCATCTTTCTAATAAACCAACCGTTAGCTTCATTATCGCCAACTATCTCCCCTCTTAAAGGATCCCATATAACTTTTCGTCCGGTACGTATGGCAATGTTACTCATGTGGCTGATACAATCTGAAAGAATTGCCTCGTCCAGCGGGCACGCCTCGGAAATATTTCCTTTCACAACATCAACAAACAATTGCCCCATTGTATGTTCTTCGCTGTTAATCCAGCCGTCATTGTTTGCAGGAAAGCTATTCAGTTTTTTGTCCAGTTCCGGAATATCAGACTGTGCCGATGACCGACTTAACGATATCCAACCTTTCGAACCATAAAATGTAGTTCCATTTCCCTCTTTTAACCTTCGGTAATGAAGCATATCGGTTTGGCTGGCAAAATCAGTATCCACAAAATGAAGTTTTATCCCCGAATCATATTCAATGTTTACATCCCATGCCCTGATGTTATTGTACATTCCACCGGGCTTCCAGAATTCACCTGTTCCTTCAGCAGAATACATACCCTTTACCCTTTCCTTTAAAGCCCAAACCATAATATCAAGTGGATGGGCTCCCCAGCCTGCCAGAAACCCAATGCTATAATCCCATTGAAACCACGAACTGTTGTTTGTTACCCGTTCAGGGCAGTATGAATTTAAAGACGCAGGCCCGGTCCATTTATCGTAATCAAAATCATCGGGAACAGGCAACTCATTACAAACCGGCGACTCAACCGGATTATACCCGGGTGCCCAAACCTCTACCCTTTCCACTTCACCTATCAGGCCTTCTTTTATCATCTCAATTCCCAACTGCATATGTTTCATCGACCGCTGTTGTGTTCCGTAATGAAAGCGGACATTGTTGGCAGCCAATTCTTTTTCAAGAATTTTATAATTCGGGTAACTCAACCCCAACGGTTTGGCAAGCATAATGTGTTTACCTGCCCGCGCCGCTTTTATCGCCAGCAGCACATGCCATTGGTCAGGGGTAGTTATATGAACCGCATCAATATCATCGCGCTGCAGAATCTCTTCGAAATGTAAATACGATTTAACTTTGGGCGCTTTAATACCTTTCTCCTTATATTGCTGCGAAATGTAATAAGCCGATGCATCTCTTCGCTGCTTGAACGGATCGCAAGTTGCCACCGAGTACGAAGTTTCAAGCGGAACAAAATAGCTTTTCATCTCATCCTGACCGCGGGAGCCGACTCCAATGTGGGCAATGGTAATCCTCTCGTTCGGCCCGGTACCGTTTGTACACGATTTTAATATAGTTGGGGCGATAATTACCCCGGCTACTCCTGTTACTGATTTTTCGAGAAATGTTCTTCTGGTTACTTGTTTCATATCGACAGATTTCTTGTTAAGTTGATTTAGCAGTTCAATTTAATAAATTCATAAATGACATAGTTTTAATTTAGAGATTATCTTTGTAAAAAAATAATGATGAATTCAGATAAATATATTCCGCAACTACAGGATATAACTCGTGCAAAGATTAATTTGAACGAAATAATTCTTCAAACACCACTTCAAAAAAACATAAACCTGTCGGATGAATTTGAAGCAAATGTCTTTTTAAAACGTGAAGACCTGCAAATTGTACGGTCATATAAAATCAGAGGCGCTTACAACAAAATTGTCCGGTTAACAGAGGTAGAGCTTAAAAAAGGCGTAGTTTGTGCCAGTGCAGGAAACCATGCCCAGGGAGTGGCTTACTCGTGCCGGTTACTTGGCATTGATGGTAAAATTTATATGCCGGCCACAACACCCAAACAAAAAATAAAACAGGTTAAAATGTTTGGCAAAAACTATGTTGAAATTATTTTAACCGGCGACACCTACGACGATGCACACCATGCGGCCCTTGCAGACAGCATGGAAACTGGCATGGCTTTTATCCACCCATTTGACGATAAAGAGATTATTGAAGGACAGGCCACTGTGGCGCTGGAAATCCTGCAGGATACAAAGGAACAAATTGACTTTATATTTATCCCGGTAGGCGGAGGAGGACTTGCTGCCGGTGTTGGGGCATATTTTAAACAGGTTAGCCCAAATACAAAAATTATCGGAGTAGAACCGACCGGGGCACCCTCAATGCAAAAATCGCTCGAAGCAGGCAAAGTGATAAAACTGGATAAAATCGACAAATTTGTTGACGGAGCTGCTGTGCAAAAAGTTGGTGATATTACGTTTGATGTTTGCAAAGAAGTTATTGATGATTACATATCGGTTCCGGAAGGAAAAATTTGCACAAAAATTCTGGAACTGTACAACCAGGATGCCATTGTGATTGAACCTGCAGGTGCCCTGTCAGTTGCAGCCCTCGATTTTTATCGCAACGAAATTAAAGGGAAAAATGTGGTTTGCATAGTCAGCGGAAGCAATAACGATATAACCCGAACTGAAGAGATAAAAGAGCGCTCGCTGCTCTACGAAGGTCTGAAACACTATTTTATCGTTCGTTTCCCACAACGGGCAGGTGCCCTTCGTACTTTTGTAGATGTTGTGCTTGGCCCAACCGACGATGTTACTCATTTTGAATACTCAAAAAAAACCAACCGCGAAAAAGGCCCGGCATTAATCGGAATTGAGGTACAAAAAAAAGAGGATTACAATGGTATTGTTAAAAGAATGGAAGAAAATGGTTTTATTTACGAGTACATAAACGAAAAAGAAGATTTATTCCGTTTATTGATATGAAAATGAAAAAAATACTATCCTATCTGCTTTCACCAATCTATTTATTGTTTTTTGGTATTTTACTGTTGATATTTCATCCTGTTCAGATAATTTGCCGGTGGATTGGAGGTTACCAACTTCGCAAAAAATCAGTTGACATTTTTAATTATCTCTTGCTATATGGTTTTTGGATAATGGGCTGCAAAATTCGTTTTAAAGGTTTTGAACAGCTACCAAAGAACCGGCCGTTTATTATTGTTTCCAATCACCAGAACACTTTCGATATTCCTCCAATAATTGTAGGATTCCGAAAACATCATCCAAAGTTTGTTTCTAAGATTGAATTGAGCAAAGGGATTCCCAGTATTTCCTACAATTTAAGACACGGTGGTTCGGCATTAATCGATCGTAAAAATCCTCGTCAATCGATAACAGAAATTATGAAACTTGGCAAACACATTGAAAAAGAGAAGTATAGCGCCAGCATTTTCCCGGAGGGCACACGTAGCAAAAACGGAAAAATTAAGAAGTTTCAACATGCCGGAATTGCCTCATTACTGAAATATGCTCCTTCGGCGTTAATTGTTCCGTTTGTTATCAATGGAAACAGTAAACTCATGAAAAAAGGTTATTTCCCGCTGTCGTTTGGTGTTCGTTTAACATACACTGTATTACCGGTAATTGACCCGGCGGGCCGCGATCCAAAAGAACTAACCGAAGAAATTGAGATGAAAATTAAAAAGGAACTGAGCCAGTTATAATTGCAACTTTTCTAAAATACATCTTCTATGAAAATAAAACCTTTCCAGCTCGAACGCTACTTCGCCAAATACGAATTCACAAGTAAATATTTGCTGAGTTGCTCCGATTGTGAACCACTGCAACTTACCGAAGTTTTGGAGATGGCCGGTTCTGAATCATTGGAATTATGGAATAACCTGAAACTTGCTTACACAGAATCTACCGGGCATCCTCTTTTAAAAGAAGAAATAACAAAGCTTCACTCTTCAATCCAAACGGAAGATATAAATGTTATGGTTTCTGAGGAAGCCATTTTTGTGGCGATGAATTGTATTCTCACAAAAGATGATCATGTAGTTACTACTTTCCCCGGATATCAATCGCTTTACCAGATTGCCAAATCCATGGGTTGCAAAGTTTCAAAATGGACACCTGAATTTAAAAAAAGTTGGAAATTTGATATTGAGAAACTAAAAGAATTACTTCGCCCGGACACAAAACTTCTGGTTATCAACTTTCCCCACAATCCAACGGGAGCGACGATTTCAGAAAATGAAATGAACGAAATAATTGAACTGTGCCGGATAAACAACACCTTGCTTTTTTCCGATGAAATGTATCGTTTTTTGGAGTACGACAAGAAAGATCAACTTCCTTCAGCCAGCGATTTATACGAAAATGCCATTTCACTTTTTGGCATGTCGAAAAGTTTCTCTTTACCCGGTTTAAGAATCGGTTGGTTAAGTTCAAAAAACAAAAACCTGATGCAAAAAGTCGGAGAATTTAAAGACTACACAAGCATTTGCAACAATGCTCCCGGAGAAATTCTTTCCGTAATCGCACTTCAAAATAAGGAAAATATATTGAGTCGTAATCTGAATATAATTAAAAGCAACCTCAAGATTCTCGATTTGTTTTTCAAAAAACACAGTAACAAATTTGAATGGCAAAAACCAGTGGCCGGTCCAATTGCATTTCCATTGTTACAAAACAGCCTTTCCATTACAGAATTTTGCAAACAGTTGGTTGAAATGGAAAGCACGATGCTACTTCCCGCATCGGTTTATCGCTTCCATGGTAACCATTTCAGAATTGGTTTTGCTCGTGCCGGTTTGGAGAATGGTTTGAAACGATTAGAAAGATTTTTATTAAACCATTAAAAACAATCGAATTCTGCACCGCCTATTAAGATTTGCAGCAGAATTTTAAAATCCCCCAACATTCCAGCCATTTCGGTACTTACGTTGTAAATATTTATTTGCATCAGTATTATTCGTGAATGCCAGATTCTTCGCATCCCATTCAAGCAAGGTATCAGGTACTTGAATTGCTACTGTCCCAAGTAAAATAGCCTCTGTCATTGGTCCGGTTTGAGCAAAATGCGATTCGGTATTTTCTCCGCCACGGCATGCATCTGCAAAATGGTGATAATGGTTGCGCTCCTCAAACTTTGGAATTCTTTTATTTTTGAACTTGCTTTCTGGTAAAAGAGCCGTGCTTCCACCATGTACTATCAACATTGCCCCTTCTGTACCGATAATCATTGCCGATTCTACCGGATACTTTTCGCCGGGATATAAATCCTGAACCTCTTTGGGCGGATAAAACTCACCGTCGAACCACTCTAAAGGCAAGGTATCTGATTCAGTCATTTCATTACCCGGGAACATCCATGTAATATGATTGCTCTGCGGCCATGTATCCTTTCTTCGTTCAGGCGAATCTTTCCACGATTGCTGAACTTCGGCAGCTATGGATTTTGGTGGTTTCAGGTCGAGTCCTTTCCAAACTGCATCAAAAATATGACAGCCTATATCGCCCGACCAACCGGTTCCAAAATCCTGCCAGGTACGCCATACCATTGGGTGGTAAATATTCGGTGCAAACCGGCGCATTGGAGCGGTCCCAATCCACAGGTCCCAGTCCAGATGTGATGGTGGCTCCTGTCCTTCGGTTGGTCGCGGCCCTTCGAGCCTGTATTGCTCAATGCCCGGTCGGTTTGAACAAAGATAGATATGCTTAATCTTTCCTATTATCCCGTTCTTCAGCATTTTAACAGCCCTTCTGTCGTTTGCCGACGAAGCATGTTGTGTGCCAAGTTGAGTAACAACACCCTTTTTTACCGATGCCTCAGTTAGTAGCCGTACTTCAGCAACATCGTGGCACAAAGGTTTCTGACAATAAACATGTTTATCTTTCTGGATGGCTTCATAAGCCACAACAAAATGATTATGGTCGGGTATTGCCACATTTACAGAATCAATATTATCAGCTTCCTTTCTCAAAAGCTCGCGCCAGTCAGTGTATGTTCGCGCTTCTGGTACAGCCTCTGAAGCTTTTTTTAACCGCTCTGAATCAACATCGCAAATAGCCACAATATTAACATTCGGGTGCTCTATAAAATTTTGCATATCGGCCCACCCCATTCCTCCAACTCCAATACAGGCATGGTTTAAAATTCCTTGAGGTTGCGTTGTACAGGAGTTAAGTATAAACGGTGCTGCAACAGCAGCTGTGGCCGTTGTTTGGATAAATTTTCTGCGTGAAACATTCGTTAGATTATTTTTCATAATTAGGTTTTAGTAAGTAATTATCCCTGTTACTGGCCAGGTACAGTTCAATTTGATTTTTGACGTCTAAATTTAATACATTTTTCATCTATTACTGCAATATTTAGATATAGTTACTCTACCTTTTTTCGAACAAAAAATTACTTTTCCGACAGTTCCAATTTATAATCGGTCAGATTATTTTATCTTGCATTATAATATTTATTCGGTTTTGAACTGATTACTAAACCAAACATTTATGAATCGGATTTTACCAATTCTTTTTGGGTTCATTTTTACATTTCAGTCGTTGGCCCAGCCACTCAGGTACACTGAAACTGTTTTTAAAAAAGCAGACACCATAAAAAATGTCGAATATGCAATTGCCGACTGGCTGAATAACCTTGTTCCACTTTTAGATGAATATAATGTTCACAATGGTGAAAGCAAAACGGAGAACCGACCGTTATATATGGACATTTTTACTCCACATGGCGATACAGTTACCAAACGCCCTGTAATTCTTTTCGGGCATTCCGGTGGTTTTTTAATTGGTTCGCGTCATAACGACGACATGATTGCTTTTTGCGACTCTTTTGCCCGCAGGGGATATGTTACGGCAACAATTGATTACCGGCTTGGGATGGGGACACGATTAACGCTTTTCCCTTTAAAAATATATCTTACTGAAGAAAACGGCGCCAGGGCAGTTTACCGTGCAGTACAGGATAGCCGGGCTGCAGTTCGGTTTTTGAAACATAATGCTGATACTTATGGTATCGACACTACAAAAATATATATGGCCGGAAGCAGCGCAGGTGGATTTGTTGCCCTGCATAATTTGTACATGAATGAACCTGGTGAAATACCCGATCTGGCATTAACAGAACCATCGTTGGGAGGCTTCGATACTATCGGAATTCAAGGGTACGGAGCACAGTTCGATGCAGTAGTCTCGATGTGGGGAGCACTTCAATCCACGGAACTTATTCAAGATGAACAAAAACCCGTTTTACTGATTCATGGCGAAGATGACGATGTAGTCTATTTTAAAAAAGGAACGCCACTGGAATCGAGTATCCCCGATTACAACGAGATTTCGTTTAATGTGCCCGACACTTATGGTAGTTATTGCATCGACACAGCTTTAAACAATAAAAATGTTAACCACGAAACCTATTTTGTTCCTGGGAAAAAACATGAATTTTACGGAGTTGGTACCGGAGATTGGAGAGAAAACGGGCCAAACGAATACTGGGATACCATTCACTGGAAAATCAGCGATTTTCTGTTCGATATTTTTAAACCTGAAGCTGATTTTAATTACGAAACCCAGGGTGTATCGTTAACTTGTTTCGATATAACCGAAGGAAGCCGGATTTCTGAGTGGGATTTTGGCGATGGAACCAAAGCTAACGGACAGGAAGTTTCGCATACCTATGCTGAAGCAGGCTATTACAAGGTTAAATTAACTACCTGCAACGAAAACATAGCCTGCGATACGCTTACTAAAACCATTCAGGTTGGAGCCGTTTCTGTCGAAAATTCATATTTATCCGATCAACTTAAAATATATCCAAACCCAGCAAGGAGTACACTAAACATTTCGGGAATTAATTATGAACACGATGTTGATATTATTGATCTTACGGGAAGAACAATATTGAAACAAACAAATATCAAATCAGAAAGAATTGATATCTCAACTCTCATTCCCGGAATCTATATTTTAAAAGTCGGTCATAACAACGAAACCGCAGTAAAAAAATTTCAAGTTATAAAATGAAACGAGCTTTTATTTACCTGTTAAAAATTACATTCCTGATTTTTGGCGCATTTGCCGTTTTTACGCAATGCAACCAAACTAAAGAATTATCAAAAGCTGAGAAACCCAATATTATTATCATTCTTGGCGACGATATTGGTTATTCCGATATCGGTCCGTACGGTTCGGAGATTAAAACTCCAAATCTCGATCGTCTGGCAGACGAAGGAATCCATTTTTCTCAGTTTTACAATATGGCCAAATGCGAACCATCGCGGTCATCGCTTTTTACGGGTTTATACGAAGGGGGTGGAAATGCCATAAACTTTGCACAAATACTGAGAAACGAAGGCTATTATGTTATTCATTCTGGCAAAGAACACTGGATGAAATGGGCGCCCGAACACGTTTATGCCAAAAATATTTTCAACCAATCGCTTACATTTAAGGGGATGAATGAATTTTTTGAGCCTCCGTCAAAGCAATTTGCCAAACCATTTTATTTAAATGGCGATTCTGTAGGAGTTAAAGAAATCTATCATAAAAAGAAGCCATTTTTTAAAACTGATGCACTTACTGACAATGCTTTAAAATGGATTGAAGAACCGGTTAGCAAAGGACAACCATTTTTCCTGTTCCTGGGATACGGTGCTGCCCACTACCCTCTTCAGGCACGCCCCGAAGATATTGCCAAATACCGCGGCACCTATAAAAAAGGATGGGATAAAATACGCGAAGAACGCTTTAAAAGAATTATAGCAGAAGGGTTACTCCCAGCAAATACCGTTCTCAGTCCGCCAAGCTCAAATATCAATAAATTCAGGGGACATCCGAAAAGCGACAAGGAAATACGTTCGAAAATTCCAATGTACCGGCCCTGGGATGAACTGGATGACGAGGAGCAGGATGATCTTGATTTGGAAATGTCGGTATTTGCTGCAATGGTTGACCGTATGGACCTAAATATTGGCAGAATTCTTAATTTTCTCGATAAAAAAGGGATTGCAGACAATACCATTGTCATGTTCCTTTCCGATAATGGCTCCTGTCCTTACGACAGTAACCGCAACTTTGATTATCCTCCGGGGGTAGCAGAAGGTTTCCGCACATTATGTGCTGCCTGGGCAAATGCAGGTAATACTCCGTATAAATATTTTAAACAATACGGACACGAAGGGGGTGCACAAACCCATTTTATTTTACGTTGGCCTCAAAAAGTTGAAAAAGGTATATTGACTCACCAGCAGGGACATATTGTCGATATTGCCCCTACTATTCTGGAGGCAACAAAAATTAAATACCCTGCAAGATTGGGAGAAATAAGCCCACAGCCTTTACAGGGTAATTCGCTGATGCCAATATTGTTGGGAGAAGAGAGGGATGAGCCTGCTTTTTTCCTTTCAGGCTGGACAGAACGGTTCAGAATGTTCCGTCAGGGTGACTGGAAAATTGTTAAACTTAATAATGAAGAATGGGAGTTGTATAACCTGAAAAACGATCCGACAGAAATTTCCAACCTGGCAAGTGAGTTACCAGATAAGGTAAATGAATTGGCAACTGCCTACAAGCAGCAAAGGTTGAATTTTAAAGAGGCAGCAAAATAGATAAAAAAAACGCCATCCGTAAAACAGATGGCGTTATTATGTAATTTTATTTTAATTACTCTTCTTCGGGCGAAAGAAATTTATAAACAATACCAGCCAAAACAGCACCAACAATAGGAGCTACCCAGAATAGCCACAATTGTCCCATTAAAGCAGCATCGCCGGTAAATAAAGCCTGGCTTGTACTACGAGCCGGATTAACTGATGTATTGGTAACCGGAATACTAATAAGGTGGATTAATGTTAATGCAAGACCAATAGCTACACCGGCCAGGTATTTTGGAGCTTTCGAATGTGTAGCTCCCAGAATTACAAACAGGAAGAAAAAGGTAAGTACAACCTCGGCAACCAGGGCTGCAACCATTCCATAACCTCCTGGGGAGAATTCGCCATAACCATTGGATGCGAATGTTCCGATATCGCTGCCATTACCAGTAGCAATAACATATATAACACCGGCACCGGCAAGTGCACCTAACACCTGTGCAATAATGTATGGTACCAAATCCTTCTTGTCGAAACGGCCTCCTATCCACAGCCCCACCGACACTGCCGGATTAAGATGACATCCCGAGATGTGGCCAATAGCATAAACCATAGTAAGGACGGTTAAACCAAAGGCAATAGAAACGCCAACAAATCCAATACCCAGTTCAGGGAAACCGGCAGCAAGAACAGCGCTGCCACAACCACCAAGGACCAGCCACATGGTCCCAAAAAATTCAGCAATTAATTTTTTCATAATTTATTATTTTAAGGTTTAATTACAGATTAATGTACTTACATATATAATATTAGCTATAGAAAGTTAAGGTATACCAATGAATTATGCAATCTCTTCGTATAAAAAAATGTTAAATATTCTTTTTATCTACATTGTTGGAAATTGCAAATGTCAACTTAAATTAAATTTGCCAAATCTTTAAAAAAGGATAATTTAGCAACTCCAATTTCGAAAACTTAACAACAAATCGTGAAAATCTTTAAAATCAAGCTTCATTGGCAAATATTAATTGCACTTGCTCTGGCTGTATTATTTGGTTATTATATTCCTCAGGGAGTAGAATATGTTGCCTGGATGGGAGATATTTTTCTCCGGGCTTTAAAAATGGTCATCATTCCATTAATTCTCAGCTCAATAATAAGTGGTGTTACAAGTATGGGCGAAGGTAAAAACCTTGGCCGTCTTGGAATAAAAACACTATTATATTATATATCGACCAGCACAATGGCCATTTTAACCGGGCTGATAATTGTGAACCTGGTTAAGCCCGGCATAGGAGTAGATTTAGGTTTTACTGAATCGGTGGAAGGTCTGTCAGAAAAGGCTGGTTCGGTAAAAGACATTCTTTATCGTCTTGTTCCTGACAACATTGTTGATGCAATGGCCCAGGGAACAATATTATCTGTAATATTCTTTGCTATTATTTTTGGATATTTTATCACTACTGTTGAACAAAAATACAAAGAGTCGTTAAAAACCTTTTTCGATGCAGTATTTGAGGTAATGATGAAAGTTACACTTTTTATAATAAAATTTACCCCACTGGGTATTTTTGGTCTTGTAGCCAATGAAGTCGCCCACAATGCATCGCAACTGGCAGATATTGCAGGCAGCCTTGCTATTTACAGCCTTTGTGTGGTTGCCGGACTACTGATTCATGCATTTATCACTTTGCCA
The DNA here is from genome assembly GCA_039714235.1 of Bacteroidota bacterium. GTDB lineage: Bacteria > Bacteroidota > Bacteroidia > Bacteroidales > Prolixibacteraceae > Draconibacterium. The sequence continues at coordinate 12,819 of JBDLJS010000001.1, forward strand.
TTAATTGTCCGACTGGTTGGAAAGGCAAAACCATATTCTCACTTTTCTAATATGGTTACACCGCTACTGACTGCATTCTCAACATCATCGTCAAGTGCAACCCTGCCGTTAACCATGGAAGCATTGGAGCATAAAAGCGGTGTGTCTAATAAAATTACCAGCTTTACTTTACCTTTGGGCGCCACTATAAATATGGACGGGACAGCACTTTACGAGTGTGTGGCTGCAATGTTTATTGCACAGGCCTACGGTGTTGAGTTATCATTTATTCAGCAGGCATTTGTTGTACTTACTGCCTTGCTTGCATCAATTGGAGCTGCAGGTATTCCTATGGCCGGACTGGTAATGATTACTGTTGTTCTAACAGCTGTTGGATTACCTCTTGAAGGTATTGGATTAATTTTGGCTGTCGACCGTATTCTGGATATGCTTCGTACTTCAGTAAATGTATGGAGCGACAGTTGTGGAGCAGTAACCATTGCCCGTTCAGAAAAAGAAGAAACGAGTGTAGCAGCGTGAAAATTTCTGCATGTTTATTTATGCGAAACATAATCTACTATCCACCAAACCACGACTATTATCTGTAAAACAACAGATTTAATCTGCAAAACAACACATTCGGCAGATTTCGAATTTTGGAAGAATTAATTCGACTATTGGCAGAAAATCAGGGAATTATTCAAACAAATACCGTACAATTGTAAAAGAAATGCATTTCAGTTTACAATGAAAATTTTTAAGTACAGGTTATTAAACCATATTCTGTTTTGGATATTTATATATTCATTTTATACCGTTCCGTTTATTATCTCCGAGGGAATTGGAATTGACGCATTTATTAATTTAATATATCTGCCAATTGACATCATTACTGTTTATATAGTAATTGAATTTTTCATCCCTCGTTTTCTTTTAAAAAAACGCTTACCATTAATCTTTATTCTGGGATCTGCAGCTGCAATTTTATTTAACATTATTATTTCCCTCTATATAAAATATAATATTCAAGCTGTATTAGGATTGTGGGTATACCGGCGTCCGTTAAACGTTGACTTGTTCTACGCACTGCTTACCAATTTTATGATTGTTGGAACGGCATCAGCATTAAAACTTTTCAGCTATTCGTACAATATGCAGCTAACGAAATCGGAACTGGAAAGAAAAACAGTTCAATCGGAGTTGGGAATATTACGTTCGCAGGTAAATCCGCATTTTCTTTTTAACGTACTGAATAATATCGACTCACTTATTTTCGAAGACAAGGAAAAAGCATCGAACGCCATTTTCCTGTTGTCGAAAATAATGCGTTACATGTTGCAGGAATCTACCCGTGAGATGGTTAAAATGGAGAAAGAAATGACCTATATAAAAGACTATCTCGAGCTGGCTAAATTAAGTTTTACTTCGCCTGGTTTTGTCGAATTCAAATTGAATGGTTTATGCGGAAAGAAAAATATTCCGCCATTACTATTTATCCCCATTATTGAGAATACCGTAAAACACTGTAACAAACAATCTGAAGCTCCGGGAATACAAATTGAGTTTAACGTAAAAAAGGACTTTATTGAACTGAACACCTCAAATCTCGTAAAAAGAAACGACTTTAAACTACCTGACAGCGGGGCTGGCACCGGACTTAAAAATGTTGAAAAACGGTTGAAACTGTTGTATGCTGATAACTATACTTTTGATATCAACCGTAATATGGATAAATTTGATGTATACCTTAAAGTGCCGTTAAAATGAAATGACCTTGAGAATTAGTTTGTTAAATTTTATAACCAAAATAATTCTCAACGTGAATTACATCAAATACATTTTTAAATATAAAATAATAATGAGATGAAGATGAACTGTATAGCAGTTGATGATGAGCTTCTCGCTTTAAAAAAAATCCAGCGATTTGCCGGGAAAATTGATTACCTGAACCTTTTAGGCACTTTCGACAATGCTTTGTCAACATTTTCATTCTTACGCGAAAATAAAGTTCACCTCATCTTTCTCGATATTCAGATGGACGAATTTACCGGCATTCAGCTCCTGGAAACCATAAAAGATCCGCCATATGTTATTTTAACTACAGCTTATGACGAATATGCATTAAAAGCATACGAACTGGATGTAATGGATTATTTACTAAAACCTATTCCATTCGAACGGTTTGTAAAGGCAGTTGAAAAAGTATATGCCCGATTTTTAAAAGATCAAAACCAAAATATAGCTGCAGGTCAATCAATTCCCCAGCAAAACAACGGGAATACGCCCGATTATACATTTATCAAATCGGGGAATAAAACGGTAAAAATCTATTTCGACAAAATACTTTATATTGAAGGCATGCGCGATTACCTGCAAATCCATACCGAAGACAGTAAAATTATGACTTTACTGAACTTCAAAAAAATGCAGGAGTTACTTGATCCCCAAAAATTTATCAGGGTACACAAATCGTACATTATTTCTATCGATAAAATAAATTATATCGAGAATAATGCGATAAAAATAAAAGATAAACTTATTCCTGTAAGCAGTACTTACAAAGTGGCTTTTTATAATTTACTGAATAAGAAGAACTTCATTTAATACTCTTTTAACTCCCCAATCTTTCCAAACCTAATAAGAATAATAACTGCTTTTAAATTTTCTGTTTTACCGAAATTTATATTTTTGCATCTGTTTTAAAACTAAAATCCTTATTAAGATGAAGAGAGGAATTACTTTATTATTGTTTATTTCAATTTTATTTGGACTCACAAACTGCAAAAAGGAATCAGCTAATATTCTGTACAGCAAAAAATATATTAAAGAAATTAAGGTAATCCGACGTGAAGTTGCTGTTTATTTAACAAGTAACTATATCCCGGGAGCCACTGTTGCCATTTCAAAAAATAGTGAACTTATCTATTCCGAAGCTTTTGGGCTGGCATCGAAAGATCTGAATGTTCCGGTAACACGAAATACAAAATTCAGAATTGGGCCTTTATCGGAGTTATTTACCTCTGCCGCATACCTCCGAATGGTTGAGGACGGTGTATTATGTCCTGACTCCACTATACAACATTATATCCCCGATTTTCCTGAAAAGGAAAGTAAAATCACATTGTTTCATTTAGCAAACCAAACATCCGGATTCAGGATAGAAACTCCGGAAGAGACAGACTGGAACATCCCAATATTTACAGTGGAAAAAGGATTGAATTATTTCAAAAACGATCCTCTCGAGTCCCCTCCCGGCGATTTTCAGTCTCCGAGCATATTTAATTACAATCTTTTGGGTGCAATAATGGAAAAATCGACAAATCTCAAATATCATTATATTCTTAAAAAATATGTAACCGATACACTTAGCCTGACAAATACGATGGTTGATAATCCTTTTATTACAATACCAGGTAGAACGGATTTTTTCGATTTAAATCTATTCGCTCAAAAGACAAATGCCAGGTTTTACGATTTGCGTTACCGGGCGCCTTCGCAGGGATTACTTTCCAACGCCGATGATTTGGTTAAATTTGCGAATGCCTTAGTTCATCCGGGTTACTTTTCAGAGGAAACCAGTAAAACAGCTTTTGAACCTATTCCGTTATACGATAACATGCCATCGACTTTTAAAAACGGATGGACGGTCCTAATCGACAGACAAGGGAGAAAATTATACGCTAAAAGTGGTTCGGTTAACGGAGGAAGTGCAGCTCTTCTTATATATCCTGAAGAAGAAATTATAGTTGCAATGACTACAAATCTTACTTCGGCAATAAATAATATGCCGGTATTTAAAATAGCGAAACATTTTTTCCCTGAAACTGAATCAGAAGAAGTGAACAAAAAAGAACCTGATAATAAATAACTTCAATACTATCAGGATTTTTGTAAAAAGTTATAATTTAGGGTAGAAAACTAAAATTTATGGAATCCCTGATAGTTTTAGGTCTTATTTTAGGTTTGGCAGGTGGTATTGCCGGAACTGTATATTTTTATAAAAACCGCAACGAACGTCAGTTGAAAAGCCAATCGGTGCTTCTGCTCGAAAAAATTAAGCAGGTTTGTAAATTAATTACCGTTGAAGGTGAATTCTCTGAAATTTTTACACACCGCGACGAAAAAAGCATCTTATTCAAATTATTGCAATTGGAGAAGAAAGCTTTGCTTATTGTTAAAGCAAAAGTGATGATTGGTTTTGATCTTACAAAAATAAACATAGAGATAAGCACTCAAAACAGACAGGTAAGGCTTTCGCATTTCCCTGAACCAGAAATATTGAGTATCGACAACGACGTTGAATACTACGATATTCAAAAAGGAATTATCAATAAATTTTCAGAAACCGACCTGACGAACATAAATAAAAAGTCGAAAGAATTTATTCGAGAAAAAGTAGAACACAGTCATTTGTACCAAATTGCACGTAACCAGGCCAGCGATACGGTTGCATTAATCAGGCAATTGATTGAATCGGTTGGCTGGGAACTGGTTTCTGATAAGATAGCATTCAGCCCGGGCGAAAAATCCAATGAACTGAATTAACGAACTCAAAATCCGATACTAAATGATACCAAAAACTCTACTTGCAGTTTTATGTTCTCTTATTCTGATATCAGGCTGCAGAAAAGCAGAAGATTATACTTTAAATATATCTGCAATACCTATCGATGCTCAGATTGAAGGCGATTTTTTAATAGGGACTTCTGTTTTAAACGATCCCAACAGGTTTGTGTGGGGAGGAAGTGTTGTTAAAGGAGAAGACGAGAAGTATCACATGTTATATTCAACCTGGGAATGTGGCGACTCAATACCTGCATTTTCAAACTCGTGGGTATTGCATTCAAAAATTGCTTATGCTGTTTCTGATTATCCCGACCGGAATTTTCAATTTCAAAAAATTGTCTTAACCGGCCGTGCTTTAGATGGAGATTCTACAGCCTGGGATGCTCAGATGGTGCACAATCCTCATTTAAAAAGATTCAATAATAAATACTATCTATACTACGGTGCCGGCAAAGATTCGGGAGTACAACCCAAAGGCTCGAAAGGAGAAAATGTGAATAAAAGAAACCGGGTTCAGCAAAACCAAAAAATAGGTGTAATCGAATTTAACAGTTTCGAAGATCTGGTGGCTGGTAATTACCAACGGTTCGATACTCCACTGCTTGATGCCCGTACACGGGTTAAACCCGATAATATTGTGAATCCATCTCCCGAGGGCACCGAACCAAAACCCGATAATATAATTGTAGTTAATCCATCGGTTGTTCAGCGGCCTTCTGATGGAAAATACCTTTTATATTTTAAGGGAAATTTCTATAATCCGGGGTGGAGGGGAGTTCATGGAGTAGCCTTAAGCGATTCTCCCACAGGGCCTTTTAAAGCTACCGACCACTTTGTTTTCGACATTAGAAACGAAGACGGAACCATTGCCAGCGGCGAAGATCCGTTTGTATGGTACCACAAAGCTCATAAAAAGTTTTACGTAGTATTAAAAGACTTTTCAGGAAGGATAACCGAAGGAAAGCCGGGATTGGCGATACTGGAATCGATTGACGGAATTAAATGGACCAAACCGGATAATCCGTTTTTTATGAAAAAACAAGTGGTATTAAACAGCGGCGACACAATAAAAGTAGATCGTTTGGAACGTCCACAACTTTTAACAGATGAAAACGGGAATCCGCAAGTTTTATATAGTGCATGTGCCATTGTAAATGTAGGACCACGAACCGATGGCACCTCTTTTAATGTTCATATTCCGCTGAAAAGGGAGTGAATCTGTAATATTACGAAAGGATTTTACACAAATAATAAGAACCTATTTATAACCGATTTAATATGTGTAAGATTAAACTCATTTCAACCCAAAAATTAAACAGGCTGATAACATTATCAGTTTTAATATTTTACTTATTATTAAGTTGCAAACCCGATACCGGGCAAAAAATTGCCCAGTGGCGTGGAGCAGAACGTAGTGGAATTTACAACGAAACAGGCCTTTTAAATGAATGGACTGAAAATGGGCCTGAATTACTTTGGGTGTACGAAGGAATTGGAAAAGGCTATGCATCTCCGTCGATTTTAAACGATAAAATATTTGTAAATGGAGAAGAAGATGGCAGCAGTTTTTTGTTTGCGTTCGATTTAAAAGGAAATTTACTTTGGAAATCGCCCAATGGGAAAGAGTTTATGGGAGAAGGATTTTCGGCTACTTATCCGGGCTCCAGATCAACTCCTACCGCAATTAACAACCTGGTTTATACCACATCAGGTACCGGTCGTATTGCCTGTTTTGAAACCTCAACCGGAGATGAAAACTGGGCAGTTGATATTGTTAAAGATTTAGGCGGACTGGATAGTTATTTTGGTTACTCAGAATCGGTAGTTGTTGATAACGAAAAGGTATTTTGTTTCCCGGGAGGCAAAAAAAACAATACCGTTGCTCTCGATCGGTTTACAGGTAAAATTGTGTGGTCGTCTGATGCTATGAAAGATACTTTTTCGTACTGTTCGCCTATTATTATTGAATTGCCGGAACGGAAAGTACTTATTACCCATTCGAGGCATAACTTATATGTTGTTGATTGCAATGAGGGGAATGTTCTTAGCTCATACAAAATAGAAGGATACGAGTACGATGGAGAACACTGTAATTCGCCGGTCTTTGACAATGGAGATATCTATTTTATTGGTAACGAAAAAAAATGCGGTGCAGTAAGACTGGAACTTTCACAGGATGGAGACAAACTAGAGGAGTTATGGTGCAATCCAAAAATCAAAAATAACTTTAATGGTTATGTTAAAGTTGATAATCATCTTTTTACCACAGTTAAAGGAAATTGGTTAAAAGCCCTGGATATTGAAAACGGCATAGTTACAGATTCAGTAAAAGTGCCAACCGGCAGTTTAATTTACGCTGATAACAAATTAATATGTTACGGCATGAATGGTGAAGTAAATTTGCTTCATTTTAACCAAAATAAATTTGATATTAAGGGTACTTTTAAAGTGACAATCGGAACTGATCATCATTTTTCGCACCCGGTTTTAGCCAACGGAGTTATGTACATAAGACATGGAAACGCATTGTTAGCTTATAAAATTAAAACTGTTTCTTAATATAAACTTCAATAATCTCCAACACCCTTTATTTTCAATACTTTCAAAACAATGTAAAAAATATTTGACAAATTAATGTAAAATCTATTTGACATTAAGTAAATAATTTTTAACTTTATGTCGTAATTTATTTACAATTAGTAAAATTATTCATACATAAAATTAATAGTCATGTCTTATCAGGAAAAAGAAAACATTGTAAACATTTTTAGCGGAATTGTTGTGGCCGCTATTATGGGGTGGGCTGTTTACCAACGTCACCTGGAAGGGAACTTTGATTTAACCGAAGATTTCAGAACATGGGGAATCATTTTCCTCATTTTTATGGGTGTATCAGTTGTAGCACGTATTATTATTTACATCATCTTTCACATTATTAATGCCATTGCCACCAGGGAAGAAGATATACCTGTAGAAGATGAGCGTATCAAATTAATTAAACTGAAAGCACTCCGTAATTCACATTATGCATTTTCAAGTGGATTTGTTTTGTCAATTGTAGGGCTTGCTCTCGGAATGCAGGTGTTCTGGATATTTGTATTGTTTGTTGTAAGCGGATTATTTTCAGAAATTATCGACAATGCTTCGCAAATATATTATCACCGTAAAGGCATTTAGTCATGAGCAAAAAGTACATTCAAAATAATATCAGGAAACTACGTTTTAACGCCGATGAAATGACCCAGCAGGAATTGGCTGACAAGATAGGAGCATCGAGGCAGACAATCGTAGCCATAGAAAAAGGGAAATACTCCCCTTCGCTTGAACTGGCTTTTAAAATTGCCCTGGTTTTTGAGGTACCTATTGGAGAAGTTTTTTCGTACGAACCTGAAAAATAAAACAACATGAAAGCAATAATATATAACCGTTTCGGGCCACCGGAAGTACTTCAAATAAAAAATGTAAAAAAGCCTGTTCCGAAAACAAACGAAGTAATTGTACGGAATTATGCCACAACCGTTGCAGCTGAAGATCCCGGTTTTCGTAAAAATCCCGGATTTAATGGTTTAATCAAACCCCGAAAGAAAATTCTGGGTCTGTATTTTTCCGGAGAAGTTGAATCAGTTGGAAAAGATGTAAAGCTTTTTAAACCGGGAGACAAGGTTTATGGCTCCACCGGCTTGCAAATGGGTACCAACGCACAGTATTTCTGTATTCAGGAAGAAGCAGCGATAGAATTAAAGTCGGAAAACCTGACCTACGACGAGGCAGCTGCAATTCCGAATGGTGCATTAACTGCACTACCGTTTTTAAGAGATAATGCAAGAATAAAACCAGGACAAAAAATATTGATTAATGGTGCATCAGGAACAGTGGGTCTTTCTGCTGTTCAACTGGCAAAATATTTTGGTGCTGAAGTAACAGGTGTTTGCAGTAGCCCAAACCTTGAACTTGTAAAATCGTTTGGTGCCATTGATGTTATCGATTACACAAAACATGATTTTACGAAAAGCAATAAAACATGGGACATAATTTTTGATGCAGTGGGAAAAAGTTCGTTTTCGAAATGTAAAAATGTATTGACAGAAAACGGCGTTTATCTTACTACATTCCCTACGGCAGGTATCTTATTTCAAAAAGTATTTGGCTTAGATAAAGGGCAAAGAGCCGATTTTGCAGCCACAGGTTTACGAAACAAACGGAAACAGAAAACAGATTTAAAAACAATAAAATCCATTGTGGAAGAAGGGAAGTTAAAACCAGCAATCGACCGAAAATATACAATGGAAGAAATTGCAGAAGCACATAAATATGTTGCTACTGGGCATAAAAAAGGAGATGTTGTAATAAATATTGATTAAAAGTGAAAAAATGAAAGCAATAGTACGCGAAAAATATGGCTCTGCAGATGAGCTTAAATTACAGGAAGTAGAAAAACCTGTTCCTAAAAACGATGAAGTTTTAGTTAAAGTCCATGCTGTGTCGCTCAATGCGTCTGATGTTGAGAACTTGACAGGTACACCATTTTATATCAGGGCATGGGGGCTTTTCAAACCAAAATATAAAATACTGGGTTCCGACATTGCCGGGGTTGTTGAAGCAGTGGGCAGCAAGGTTACAAAATTTAAAAAGGGCGACGCTGTTTTTGGCGATGCGCTTTACACCTGGGGCGGATTTGCCGAATATGCCTGCATTCCTGAGAAGGTGCTGACAAAGAAACCTGAAAGCCTGACATTTAAAGTAGCTGCTGCCCTCCCACAGTCAGCCGAGGTTGCCGTGCAGGGACTTCGTTATAAAAACATGATTAAAGCCGGAAGTAAAGTATTGATAAACGGGGCTGGCGGTGGTTCGGGCTCGTTTGCAATACAGATTGCCAAACTAATGGAGGCAGAAGTAACAGGGATTGACAACTCAGAAAAACTGGGACTAATGAGCTCGCTTGGAGCCGATCATGTTATCGACTATAAAATGGAAGACTTTACTAAAAACGGCAAGAAGTACGACCTTATTCTCGATCTTGTTGCATCGCACTGTATTTTCGATTACAGACGTTCGCTGGCTCCCAAAGGCGTTTATGGTATCGTTGGCGGACACATGAGGCATATTTTCAGCACACTGATTATTGGCGGATTAATCTCTTTATTCGGGAAAAAGAAAATGGGTATGGTGGCTGTTAACTCAAATCAAGACTTAAACTATATTACTGGCTTGATTGAATCGGGCAAAATAAAACCGGTGATCGATAAAGTGTTTACGCTGGAACAAGTACCGGAAGCCATGCGCTACCAAAGCGAGGGGCGTGCTAAAGGGAAGGTGGTGATCAAAATATTATAAAAAAGCCCCTCATCAAACGATAAGAGGCTAAGAAAGTATAATCTAATTTGGTTAAATTCTTTTAAACCAATTGTACATCTTCCACTATCTCCTGCCCTTTCTGGATGGCTTCGAGGTTAAGCGGAATAAGTTTGTGGTAACGCTCGGGAAGCGATTTTTCCAGGCCTTTCTCTACATTATCTAACGAAAGTATCGGACGTACTTTCAGGTAGCTGCCAAAAACAATCATATTGAATACTTTGGGATTCCCCATTTCAACAGCTTTTTGAGTAGCTTCTACTTTAAAAATATTAATGTCGGTACGGGATGGTGGAGTAATAATCCCGTTGGGATCGTACAACAGTGTTCCGCCAGGTTTAACAGCATTTTCAAACTTATCAAGACTCTGCTGGTTAAGGATAATGGCTGTATCGTATTCCTGTAGAATAGGTGAACTAATGCGGTTATCGCTGACAATAACTGTAACGTTGGCTGTACCTCCACGCATTTCGGGCCCATACGACGGAAACCAGGTTACCTCTTTGTCTTCCATAATACCAGAGTAAGCAAGTATTTTACCCATTGAAAGTACTCCCTGTCCGCCAAATCCGGCAATTATCATCTCTTCTGTCATAACTTACTTTTTTAATTTTCTGAAGTGGATTCACCTTTTTCACTGTCTTTCATATCACCTAACGGATAGTATGGAATCATGTTTCCTTCCATCCAATTATTTGCTCCCACCGGAGTCATTTTCCATCCCGAATTACAGGTTGAAACCACTTCTACAAACGAAGTTCCCTTTTTATCCAAAACATTCTGAATTGCTTTTTTTAACGAGCGTTTGCATTTACGAACTGCAGCAGGAGTATGAGCCGCCTGCCTGGTAACATACGATGTTCCGGGTAGTTGCGCAATCAGGTTGGTAATTTTCATCGGGTAACCGTTCAAATCGATATTTCTACCGCCAGGAGTAGTAGATGTCACCATTCCCTCCAGAGTAGTTGGTGCCATCTGTCCTCCGGTCATGCCGTAAATTCCGTTGTTTATAAATACAACCAACATATTTTCTCCGCGGTTACAGGCATGCATTATTTCTGATGTACCTATTGATGCCAGGTCACCGTCGCCCTGGTAAGTAAACACAAAGGCATTCGGGTTTAAACGTGCAACACCTGTTGCCACAGCCGGTGCACGGCCATGTGCTGCTTCCTGCCAGTCAATATCGATGTAGTTATACGCAAACACGGCACAACCTACAGGTGCAATACCTATTGTTCTGTCCTGAATTCCCATCTCTTCAATCAATTCAGCAAGAATTTTATGAACTACACCATGGGTACATCCCGGGCAGTAGTGCATTACATCGTCGTTTAGGACTTTCGACCTGCCATAAACAATATTTTCAGGCTTAATAACTTCTTTTAACTCCATAACTTAACTCCCATGAAAATTTTTCTTCCAATGCTTCAACAACCTCACCGGGTGTAGGTATAATACCTCCCATTCTTCCAAAATGGTTCACCCTTACATTACTTCCGGCTTCGTAAACGGCAAGTTTAATATCTTCTATCATCTGTCCGGCACTCATTTCTACCGATAAAAATCCTTTAGCCTTTCTGGCAAGTTCTTTTATAATTTTTTTGGGGAAAGGATATAAAGTAATAGGCCTCAATAAACCCACTTTTAATCCTTTGGCACGTGCTATCTCTACCGATTTCTGACAAACCCGTGATGAAGTACCGAAAGCTACTATAATAAACTCGGCATCGTCGCACTTAATGGCCTCGTAACGGACCTCTTCCTCTTCCATTTTTTTATACTTCTCCTGGAAACGCAGGTTATTGGCCTCCATTTTATCCGAATCCATTTCGAGCGAAGTAACAATATTCTTTTTACGCGATGCCGGTTTTCCTGTCGTTGCCCAGTCGCCCCATTTTTCTGTAATCTCATCTTCTGTCCAGCGAGGCTTAAAATCTGCCAGCTCAACTTTTTCCATCATCTGGCCAATTGCTCCGTCGGTTAAAATCATTGCCGGGTTTCGGTATTTAAAAGCCAGCTCGAAACCAAGGTCGACAAAATCGTTCATTTCCTGAACTGACGAGGGCGCCAGTACAATCATTTTATAGTCGCCGTGGCCACCACCTTTTACTGCCTGAAAATAGTCGGCCTGCGATGGCTGAATGGTACCGAGTCCCGGGCCACCACGTTGAACGTTCACTAACAGACAAGGCAACTCGGCCCCGGCAATATATGATATTCCTTCTGTCATTAAACTTATTCCCGGGCTCGATGAAGATGTCATTACCTTTTTACCGGTTGCAGCAGCACCATATAACATATTAATTGATGCAACCTCGCTTTCTGCCTGAAGCACCACCATCCCGGTTTCATTCCATGGCTGGCGCAGCATAAGCGTCTCCATTACTTCCGACTGAGGTGTTATGGGATAGCCAAAGTATCCGTCGCACCCACATCGGATGGCAGCTTCGGCCAGCACCTCGTTTCCTTTCATTAATCTTAGTTCTCCCATTTGTATTTATTACTGATTATTTTCTATTGATTATTTGTTTGAATGATTTTGAATTATATAATCCATTATTCCCGAATTGATCAATAATCATTCATAAATAATAGTTTAAACCTTCACCCGGTAAACGGTTATACACGTATCAGGACAAACAACACCACAATTGGCACATCCAATACAGGCGTCGGGATTTTTCATATACGAATAGTGGTATCCTTTGCTGTTTACTTCTCTGTTCAATGCCAACACCTCGTGCGGACATGCCTCAACACACAGACTACATCCTTTGCATGCTTCGATATCAACAACAACTGCTCCTTTAACTTTTGCCATATTTAATCGTATTTTCTGCTAAAATTAATAACCTTTAACAAGTAAAAACACCATAAAAGTCAGGTTCTTCGACTTTTAAAACCAATGGTTTGAGTTCATTACGGAAAAAGGATTATTACTTTCAGATTCAAATTTTATCACAACAATTCTTTTGAGTTTTTATCTCAATGCACAAAACTATTTTATACAAAATTAAAAGTATGCAACTATTGTTGCTTATTCACCCAATATTTAAAAGAGAAGTTGTTTAAAGTTAAATTGAAAAACTGCGAACAACCCGCCTACCGGCAGGCGTTTTGTTATTTGGAGCCTGGATCTTGGCATTTTACAACTGGTATAAAATCCTTGTAAGAATGTTTCTGTGAATTCCAAGATAGGAAGCAATATGTTGTCGTTGAAGTTTTTGTGCAAGCTCTGGATGCTCTTCGAGGAATTTGCGAATACGGTGTTCGGCATTTAGCGATTGAAAAGAATGTATACGCTCCATGGCCTGAATATAGCTCTCCTCTGCCAGAATCCGGACGGTGCGCTCGAATTTTGGGTGGTTATCGAGTAAATATTTAAACTCTTCCTTTTCAATACAAATTAGTCGCGAGTCTTCGTATGCACTGATTCGTTCTGTAGAATTTTTGCTAAAATAAAATCCCTGGTGGTTGCTAACAATAAAGTTATTTGGCGGAAAAAAGAACCTGGAAATCCATTCAATACCACCATCGCTCAGATAAGAAGCATACAATAAGCCCTCAGTAAGAATTCCTATTTTTTTAGTTTTTTCGCCGTAGTTTATAAACGACTCTCCCTTTTTTAGAACGACGATTTTGTTTTTAAATTCAATTGAATTTAAAAGATCGAGTGTAAGTTTATATCTTGAAATTACCTTGTTATTATCCATCCGGTAAATCAGTCCTTAAAATTTTCGTTAAATGAACTCAACCTGTTATCCAGTTCCCCAAATTGCTCTCGTTTTACAAAAGATACACAAGCCCGAATCCCCTCTTCTTCGCTGCCGGTATTATCCAGGGCAATGGCGCTTATCCCATAAAAAAGGAGGTTAGCTGCCAGCTCATTTCCTGTCATTCCCGGGTAACTAATGGTAAAATAAAAACCATCGGCAATGGGAACATCAAGGTCATTCTTATATACAATATCAAATCCGTTCTTCAGAAAAAGGTCTTTCATCACTTTAGCCTTTTCGCCATATTCTTTTATACTTTCAATAAAATTAAATGTTCCTTTGTTGGCTGCTTTTAACATGGCTGCCAGGGCCCACTGTGCAGAGTGGCTTGTGCCTGACGATAAAGAATATAAAAGCCTTAGTGTTACTGTTGCCCCAAATGAGGTTCCTTTAAACCGTACCTGCAGGTCTGGATAATCGCGGTTAAAAAGTTTATCGGAAATAGCCATTATCCCAATTCGCTGCCCGGCATAAGAGAATATTTTCGAACTGGAAATAAAAAGAATATAATTATCAGTATAATTTGCAACTGTTGGCTGAAAAGGAGGCACTCCCGGTTTCGACAGGTCTTTCCTGAAATCCATGCCAAAATAAGCAAGGTCTTCCATTACAATTACATCGTATTTATTTGCCAGCTCACCAATTATTTGTAATTCTTCTTCAGTAAAACAAATCCAGGTTGGATTATTCGGGTTAGAATAAATTATTGAATTTATATTTCCTTTTGCCAGTATTTGTTCCAGTTTTCCACGAAGTGTTTCCCCCCTGAAATTAAAAACATCAAACGTTTCGTATTTCATTCCAAGTACCAGCATCTGCTGCTTTTGCACAGGGAATCCGGGATCAATAAACAGGGCAGTATCTTTCTTCTTATCGATATTCCCGGCAGCCAAAAAGGCAGTATAAGTACCCTGCATCGATCCTGTTGTAGGTATACAACCGGCAGGCTGCAAATCGATATCCAGGAAATTTTTAATAAATTTTGAAGCCTCTGATTTCAATGGCTTAATGCCGTCAACCATCGGGTATATTGCCGCTACTCCCCTTTTGAGTGCATTTATTTCAGCTTCAGTTCCGATTTGTGCCGGTGGCAATCCCGGTACCCCCATCTCCATTCGAATGTATTTAAAACCGGTCTCTTCTTCTACAAGGTTTACAAGCGCAACAATTTCACGAATCGATGCTTTACCAACATCGGGAATGCGTAACTGCGTTATTTTTTTTTCGACAACCGATTTGTCTAAAGGTGAATTTTTCATCCTGATTAGTTCAAGGTTTAAAGTTTAGTGTTCAGCTTATTTTAACTTTTCCAAATCTCTAAAACGATGTTTACCAAAATTGGTTAAAATTCAAAATCCGGACGAATTAGTTCAATCCATGCAGCAATTCGTTCATTGGTCAGCTCTGGTTCAAAATCTTCATCGAGGGGCAAACCAATAAACATACCATCAATTACAGCCTCCGATTCTTCAAATTCGTAACCTTCCGTGGAAACCGGCCCTACAAGCTCAGCTCCGTTTTTCATCAGTTCTTTTCCCAGCACCCCAATATGATCAACAAAACCATGTGCATATGTAATGTGGTCGCCTAATCCAAAAACAGCAACTGATTTATTTGAGTAATCTGTTTTTCCAATTTCGGGCATAAACTTTCCCCAGTCGTTGGTAGAATATGCCGAATCCCAGGTATCTTTTCCAACAGTTGAAAGCCCGAATATTATTTTGTCATATTTTTCCAGATCAGCTACCGTTGCATCTTTAACAACAACCATCTCAACATTTTTTTCACCAATGGTATCTTTTATTTTATTGGCAACACGGTCTACTGCTCCTCCAGCAGGTCCGTAAAAAATTGCAATTTTACTCATATTCTTAAGTTTTAGTTATTTTCTATTGATTATGAATTCCCAGTTCACCGCGAACATATTCTCCCAGAATTGAAAGGCTTGAAGCACTTTTTAAAACCTGGTGAATAGCTTTGTCATAATTTTCAGGTTTTTCCCATTCTATATCAACATGAAATGTATATTCATTTGGTTTTCCGACTTTGGGAACTGATTGAATTTTTGTAAGGTTAATTTCATTCTTTGCAAATACGTTTAAGACTCTCGCCAAAGCACCGTGGAAGTGTCCAACCTCGAAACAAACCGAGGCTTTATTGGTACCCACCGTTGGATTCCCGTGTTTTGACAAGATCAGAAAACGGGTATAATTCTTTTTATTGGTTTCAATTCCGGTTTCCAAAACATTTAATCCATAAAGCTCTGCCGAACGTAAATTACCAATTGAAGCCGCATTGGTTAATTTCTCTTCCGAAATGTATTTCGATGAGCCTGCTGTATCCAACGCTTCATGCAGTTTTGCTTCAGAATAGTACTTTTCTATGTACTCCATACATTGCTGCAGTGCAATTGGGTGTGAATGAATTTCTTTAATATCGGCAGGTTTAACGCCAGTATTAGCCAATAAATTCATTTGAATATGCAGATAAATCTCCCCAATAATTCGCAGGTGGTAATCGCGAATTAGCTGGTAATTTTTTAAAAGGCTTCCGGCTATTGAGTTTTCAATTGCCATTACGGCAAAATCAACCTGGTCATTATCAATTAATTCACAAACAGTTGTAAATGTTTTGCATTCAACTACTTCAATATCGTCGTCAAAATATTTTCTGGCTGCATCTTCATGAAAAGAGCCTGCTATTCCCTGTACTGCAATTCGTTTCATCCGTGATTTTTAAAAGTCTCAAATATACAAATTATGCTTAGAGACTGTTTGGAATTTATTAATTATGGGTGAATTATTTCTCGTAAACTGTTTTATCGTCCAGAATCCGGATACCATTAATCTCCAGTCTTCGTACCGCTTCCAGCACATCCGGAACTTCGAGTAATAAAATAGCCTGATTGTTTTCTGCAATTAATCTGCTGTAAGCACTTTCAATATGAATTCCTGCCCGCGAAATCTTTATGAGAAGCTCGTCCAGACCTCCTGCTTCATCTTTCATTTCCAGGGCAATAACTTCCCTCATCACAACAGAATTTCCTGCGTCGGAAAGCACCTGGTAGGTTTTTTCAGGCTGGTCAACCAACAGGTTTAACACTCCCCAGCCATGATGCATATTATTTAAAGTAAGTGAACGGATATTTATGTTCTCCTTCTTTAAAATACTTGTAATCCCTTCGAAATGGGTTATCTTATTTTCGAGAAATACAGATACTTCGAACGCCATAATTTTTAAATATTAAAATTTATAAGCAACAGAAACAAGATTCCTGAAATTGGTTACACCTTCAGCATCTGTAACTTTACTTTTATCGTTATAATCAATATCGCCATATTTGGCGGTAGTCCATGTCAATTCCCACCCAAACATAAAGTTTTTATAATTATAAATCAACTGAGGGGCAACTTTCCACATCACATCAACATCGGCTGCCTCACCGTAAAAAGTCTGGCCCACCTGATTTTCAGAAAGGCCCAGGTACTTTAAATGACCGGCATATAAGCCAACTACCCATTTTTTGCCATAAGTAAAATTCACCCAGTTGTAAATATGATTAGTTGGAGTATAAGTTTCTGTACCTGTGGCAGCATCGTAACTTGCTATTGCGTAACCTCCGGGTAATAAACTTTCCGACAGGTTTTGCCCGTAGGTTGATTTGGCTTTAAAAGTAAACATATCTTTGGCGTACTTTATGTATGCGATAGCTGCTACGGAGCTTAATTTTTCGGTTGTTTTAAAGATTCCGTTGTAACCGGTTGTCGAGGTTCGGGGCTGGATTGTTTTCCAATCGATTAATGCACCAACTACCCAGTTTTCGTTATAAAACTGAAGCTGGGCGTGTAAATTGGGCAAGCCTGCATTGCGCTGGTACATATATGTTTTACCATTGGGCTCATTGGGCCCAAAGTTGGCATATTTAAACTGGTAAACTGCTGCCAGAATTACATCTATGTTTGAAGTTAAACTATGCGTAAATCGTAACTGGGGGCTACGGTTAAACACCTGAAACGGCATCCCTGTATTTTCGTTTAGTGTGCTCGGAAATACCTTTTCTATGAATGTTGGATGCCACGTACGGCCAAATAGCAAATGCGATTTTTCCCAATCGAATTTGGTATAGGCATGCCGGAACCGAAGACTGTTTGTTGCACTTCCTCCTGTAAAATCAACTTCAACATAAGCGCCAATTCTGGCTTTTCCTATTTCGAGCCCTGAGAACCGGGTACCAAAACGGGTAAAAGTGTTTAACATATGCAAACTGGATTGCGCGTTTAAATCATCGCCATTCGCATCATATTCAGGCCGCAACGGCCATCTTTCAAGCAAGTGGTCTACTGCGTCTTTATTTTTGCGCGAATCGTAAATAAAATCATTTCTCACAAATCCCGAAAGCTGGACTTTTACATTTTTTGAAGTAATAAATCCCTGGGAATAAACACTAATTGAAGATAAAACCAGAAAAAATACAAGTAATTGTTTCATTTTAAAATTGAATTATATGGTTAGATAAATTTGAAGCCAGGTTTCTTTTTGAATTATAATATCGTAAAAATATATGTTTTATGTTCATTATTGCTGTACCGGGAATTGCTACACAACACAGTAAGCTTATTTAAAGTGATTATAAACAAGCTAATTTGAATTAATTATTGCAAAATGTAACATCTGTTACAACTCAGAAAACTGAACGATTGAATATTTGGACAGAAAATAAACAGACAGATTACGAAACATACTATTCTTTTATGTAAGATGAATAAAACAAGGGTAATTAAATTCCTAAAAAAACTCCATAAATGGCCGGCAATTATAATTGCCTTAATCGCCATACTTTTTGCTGTATCGGGGATCGTGATGAACCATCGGCAGACCTTTTCTTCGGTTAATGTTTCGAGAAAATTTTTACCTGCCGGTTATACTTACAAAAACTGGAACCAATCTGCCATAAGAGGAGCAGTTCAAACAAGTCGTGAAGAGCTATTATATGGAAATATTGGTGTCTGGAAATCAGTCGACAATTTTAAAACAGTCAGTGATTTCAACCAGGGTTTTCCTAAAGGAATAGACAACCGCAAAGTTTATTCTGTAAAATTGTTTCAGGATAGACTGTTTGCCGGAACACATTTTGGATTGTATAAAAGAAATCTTCCGAAAGGCAAATGGCAAAAAATCAAGCTTCCGGTAAATAATAACAGAATTACCGACCTTGAAATAAAAAACGACACACTTTTAGTTTTAACCCGCGATTATTTGCTTTTAAGCAATAACGGCAATGAGTTTAAAACCATACAACTTCCTGAACCGATAAATTACGAACACAAAACAGGATTATTTAATACATTCTGGGAATTGCACAGTGGCGAATTGTTTGGTTTGGTTGGTAAACTGGTTGTCGATTTACTGGGTGTGGTAACCATTGTTTTATCCATTACAGGTTTACTCCATTTCTTTCTTCCTAAAATTATCCGCAGGAAAAAACGCAAAGAAAAACCAGTTTCAATATTAGTACAAACCAAAAAGAAAAATTTACGCTGGCACAATGTTGTTGGCTATATTTTCGTGCTGTTCCTTATTATTAATACGTTTTTAGGAATGCATCTACGGCCTCCCCTTCTTATAGCAATTGCAAAGAAACAGGTTGACATTATTCCAGGTACACATTTAGATAACCCGAATCCATGGTTCGACAAATTACGAAGAGTACATTGGGATGAAGTAAACAAACGGTTTATATTTTCTACTTCCGACGGGTTCTATTTTGCAGAAAAAACGTTCAGCAAAAAACTACTTCCTGCCCTGTCGCAGCCACCGGTTAGCGTAATGGGATGTAACGTTTTAGAATCATTGACCAATAACAAACTACTGGTTGGTTCGTTTAGCGGAATGTTTGTTTGGAATACCCAAAACGGAATAGTAACAGAATATTTTACACAAAAACCTTATGTGCCAGCATACGGATTAGCCAGGCCTATTGCTGAAAATATGGTTGCCGGATTGGTACAAATCAATAAAAAAAGCTGGTGGTTCGATTATAACCGGGGAGCTATGGTATTAAATTCCCAGGAATCCCAATCTGCATTTATTCCAATGCCAGAAACCGTATTAAGCTCTTCACCAATGTCGCTTTGGAATGTTTCGCAGGAAATTCACACCGGCAGGATTTTTGAGCACCTGGTTGGTGGATTCTACATTCTATTTGTACCGCTGGCCGGAATTTGTATTTTGCTTGTATTAATCAGCGGATTTTTTATGTGGTGGATGGTTTATAAAAAAAGAGGAATGAAAGTATTAAAAAATTAATTCTTTTCGCAACTTAATACAAAAGGCAGATGCTTGCCTCCAAAATTATCTTGTTTGAAATTGGAAAATAACTGAATGTTGCTGAATCCCGTATCTTTTAACAGAAATTCTAATTCTTTGCTTTTTAATGCCAGCAGTAAAGTTTCATTAAAAACTCTGAAATTTTCTTCTTTTATTTCCAAAACGGTTTGAAAACGAATTAATTTTGATTCCTCCTGAAATTTATATTTACGAATAAACCTTATGTTTTCTGTCTCAATTAAAGGTAACTCTGAAACCTGTTCTCCACAAATGTAATCATAGTTCAAAATTTGTATCAACAATCTGCCTCCGGTTTTTAAAACCGAGTTCACTCCTTCAAGCATTTGTTGCACCAATTCTACAGTTTGAAGATGTACAAGGGTGTTCCCAAAACAAAGCACAGCATCGAATTGCCCGGCCGCAAAATCATTTTTTATCTCTAACATATTCTTTTGTTGAAAATTAAGAGTTGAATGAATTTTATTTTTACGGGCCTTGTTAAGTAAATCCCCATTCAAATCAATAGCAACCACTTCAGCACCCAGTTTTGCTATTTGAAAAGCCAGCTCACCGGTTGCACATCCAATGTCAAGAATTTGTTTTCCGCCTAAATTGCCAATTTTATTTTTTACAAACTTTAATTGCACCGGTTTGTATGGAAAAATTTCGGCGTAATAATTTGAGATGGAGGTGTAGAATTTGTTCTGTGCGTTATTCATAGTCCGGTATTTGTGATCAAATATGTTGTTGCACAATTATTTTAAGCTCACTGGCAGAGTGCACCCCCGTACCTGTCCATTTAGGTTCGCCGTTTTTAAAAAGCATAATTGTAGGGATGCTTCTTATCTGGTATTTGGCTGCAATATTCTGGTTTTTATCAACATCTACCTTAATAATGCGAATCTGTTCTTTAAGTTCTTCTTTTAACTGTTTTAATATGGGCGGTATTTGCTTACACGGAGCACACCAGTCGGCATAAAAATCGACTAATACGGGCCGGTTGGAATTAACTATTTTCTGAAACTTACCTATCATCCGTTTTCTCCCTTCTCTTTTTTATACGAAGTATAATATCCTGAATAAAGTCTCCCGTTAAATATCCTATTGCGGCCCCCCACAGTGTGCTCCAGTACCAAACCGACTTTATTGCACATGTTCCGCTGTTACAACCAATATATTTCCAATAGAGAAACCCGGCCGCAGCACCCAGAGTCAGGAAGATAATCTGTAAATATTTGTTTCGTACAAATTGCATAGTAATTAGTTACAAATCCTAACAACAATAAACGAATTTGGTTTTGCGTTGTTTTAAAATACTTGTAACCTTTGATTGTTATTCTCTATCATAGCATTGAATAATTCTAAAATCACAAATTGAGATGTATGGTTTCCAGTTCAAATTAGTATATTAGCATAAAATCATAATCACCATAATCTTTTAAAAATTAACCATGAAAAAACTTAATCTTTTTATGTTAATCTCCGCCATAGCTTTTAGCTTTATGGCTTGCACAACCACGGGGGAGAAGTCGGATGAAAAGCTTTCTGTCCCTTATGTTCAATACCAGTTAGATAATGGATTGGATGTAATTCTGCACCAGGACAAATCGGATCCGATTGTAGCTGTAGCCTTACAATACCATGTGGGATCGAACCGCGAAGTACCCGGCAAAACCGGATTTGCCCACCTTTTCGAGCACATGATGTTTCAGCAATCGGAAAATGTTGGTCAGGATCAACTTTTCAAAAAGATTCAGGGTGCTGGAGGTACATTAAACGGAGGAACCGGTAACGATGGTACCATCTATTTTGAGGTAGTTCCGAAGAACGCCCTTGAAATGGTCCTTTGGCTTGAATCTGACAGATTGGGATATCTTGAGAATACAGTTACTAACTCGTCGTTTGCGAACCAGCAAAATGTTGTACAAAACGAAAAACGACAATCTTACGATAACAGGCCTTATGGATTTAGCCAATGGGTACATGCAACAAATCTGTATCCCGAAGGGCATCCATACAGCTGGACTGTAATAGGTGAAATGGAAGACCTTTTAAACGCGACTGTTGAAGATGTTAAGGAGTTTCACTCTAAATTTTACGTACCAAATAACACAACACTTGTATTGGCCGGCGATTTTGAAATTGAAGAGGTAAAGCCATTAATAGAAAAGTACTTTGGAGAAATTAAAGACGGCGAAAAGGTAATCGATTTGGACCCAATGCCTGTTACTTTGGCAGAGACAAAAAAGCTTTATCACGAAGATAATTTTGCAAAAACGCCTCAGCTAACCATGATTTGGCCAACTGTTGAGCAATACAGCGAAGATGCTTATGCGTTGAGATTTCTGGGACAAATTCTTAGCGATGGTAAAAAATCACCTTTTTACAGGGTTATTGTTAAGGATAAGAAACTATCTCCAAGGGCCAGTGCTTACAACCGGGCCATGGAACTGGCCGGCGAATTCCGGGTATCGATTAATGCAAATGAAGGAACCAGCCTGGCTGATGTTGAAAATGCAGTATTTGAAGCCTTTAAACTTTTTGAAGAAGAAGGAATAACTGAACAAGACCTGGAAAAACACAAAGCAGGTATAGAAACAGGCTTTTATAATCGTATAAGTTCTGTTTTTATGAAAGCATATCAATTAGCTAATTATAATGAATATGCCGGTTCTCCGGGATTTATCGAGCAGGATATTGCCAATATTCAGGCAGTTACTATCGACGATATTGTGGCTGCTTACAACAAGTATATTAAGGATAAACCATACCTGGCAACCAGTTTTGTTCCTAAGGGACAACTGGATTTGGTTGCCGAAAATTCAGGGGATGCAGGAGTTGTGGAAGAGAGTATAACCGATGCCACACAGGTTGATCAGTCGACTATTGGGGAAGATGAAGAGATTGTAAAAACCGAAACTAGCTTCGACCGTTCGGTTGAACCTGAAAAAGGGCTGGATCCGGCATTGACCGTTCCGGAGGTTTGGACTGATAAAACGGCAAACGGAATTAAAGTTTATGGTATTGAACACAATGAATTACCCTTGATTCAATACTCCATAGTAATGGACGGTGGCCATATTCTTGCACCGAAAGACAAAGCTGGCGTTGCCAGTTTCCTTGCCAGTATGTTAAAAGAAGGCACTGCCAGTAAAACTCCGGAAGAACTGGAAGAAGCCATCGACCTGTTAGGTGCAAGTATAAGTGTTTATTCAGGTACTGAAAGCATGACTGTTAGGGTAAACTGCCTGACGCGTAATTACGAAAAAACATTGGCATTGGTTGAAGAAATTCTGCTGCAACCACGTTGGGACGAAGAGCAATTTGAACTGGTGAAATCGCGTATGCTAAATTCTATTAAACGTAACCAGGCAAGTCCCAATTACCTGGCATATAACAACTTCAATAAGCTTGTTTATGGCAAAGACCATTTTTTAGCAAATCCTTCGGGCGGAACAGAAGAGACAGTAGAGTCAATAACCATGGATGATCTGAAAGCATTTTATGAAAAAAGCTTCTCTCCATCGGTTGCCAGAATTCACGTGGTTGGTAAGATAGGCCAGGAAAGAGTACTGAAAGGATTGGAAAATCTGGCTTCAAACTGGGCAACAAAAGATGTAACAATACAAAAAATTACTGCTCCTTCTGCCCCTGAAAAATCGGCTATCTACTTTGTCGATGTTCCAGGAGCAAAACAATCGGTAATTTACATCGGACATTATGCTGTGCCACGTTCTTCTGACATGTATCATCCGGCTACTGTAATGAATTACAAACTGGGCGGAAGTTTCAACGGAATTGTAAATATGATTCTCAGGGAAGAAAAAGGATTTACATATGGAGCCAGGACAAATTTCTCGGGAGGGAAAACTTATGGAACATTTGTTGCCAGTTCAAGTGTTCGTTCAAGCGCAACAGAAGAATCGGTACATATTTTTAAAGATGAAATTGAAAAATACAGAAACGGGATAACAAACGAAGACCTTGAGTTCACTAAAAATGCATTAATAAAATCTAATGCCCGCCGGTTTGAAACCATTGGTGCACTGCATGGAATGTTAACATCAATCAGTGCCTACGATTTGCCATTCGATTATATTAAAAATGAGGAGGAGACAATAAATTCAATGACTCCTGATTCGCATAAAAAACTGGCACAGGAATTAATTCACCCTGAAAATATGTATTATGTGGTTGTTGGCGATGCCGAAACACAGCTGGAAACGCTAAATAATATAGGATTAGGCAGACCAGTTCTGATAGAGAATTAAAATACTTCAATTATTGGAGTAAAATATTAATTTTTGGAAAGAGCAGGATTAATCCTGCTCTTTTTCTATTATGATAGTGTTGTATCTGGCACAAAAGAAAGGAGGGAAACCACTGCTCCCCTCCCTATTTAACCAAAAATCACAACATGAAAATATTGTTGTTTAAAATTACACAAATTGTCTGTAATAATCAAAAATCCAGATATGTTATTTAATACATATCTAAATTATTTTTTTAACCTGATTCCATCCGAATCAAAGTCAATCAACCTTTTTTTATAAAGACCACCAATGGCCTTTTTAAAATTCTTTTTGCTGATGCCAAACATGGCTTTAATCATTTCCGGGGAAGATTTGTCGGACACAGCCATAAAACCACGGTTTTCTTTTAGTTCATCTAAAATCTTTTGCGAAATGGCATCAACTTTTTCATAGCCTGGTTTTTCAAGTAGAAGGTCAATTTTATCGTCTTCGCGAATTTTGCTGATATATCCTTTTGTTTTCAAACCAACCTGTAACTCTTTATAAATCTGATTTCGATACAACATTCCCGAGTGCTCCCCGTTAATAATGGCTTTGTAGCCCAAATCGGTTTCGTCCGAGATTATTAAGACTACCTCTTCGCCGGTTTTGTATTCCGGTGGAGTATTATCCAAATATTTATGGAGTTTAGCAGATGCGGCAATCCGGTTTGAAAGCAAGTCCAGGTAGACATAAACCAGGTAACTGTTTCCAACGGCCATTTTGCTTTTTTGCTCGCGGTAAGGCACCAGCAAATCTTTTGGTAATCCCCAATCGAGAAATGCACCAAACTTTGATGTAGCCTTAACCGTTAATAGCACAAAATCTCCGACCATGGCGAATGGCTCCTCTGTTGTTGCCACCAGCCGATCTTCCGAATCGGTATAAACAAAAACAGCAGCTTCTCCGGCTTCTCTTACCTCATCGGTTACGAACTTCTGTGGCATTAACATCTCACCATGTTCTTCGCCATCGAGGTAAAGGCCATTTGCTGTTTCGCGAACTACTTTTAGGGAGTTTATTTTTCCTATTTCAACCATGTCATGATTAATTACTTAACAGCTCCTGCGCAGCTTTAATTGTTGTATCTGTTAACTTCTCACCACCTACCATTTTAGCCAGTTCCTCTACCCTTTCGTCGTCATCAAGTTTTTTAACCGATGTAAATGTTTTGTCGTTTTTTTCGAATTTGTATACCTGGAAATGGGCATCGCCTTTGGCGGCAATCTGCGGTAAATGGGTAATGTTTATTATTTGTGTCGATGCGGAGAATGATTTGATAATGTTCCCCATTTTAATGGCAATTTCTCCCGACACGCCCGAGTCAATTTCATCGAATATTACTGTTGGCAAGGCTTTCGAGCTTCTTAATAAATTTTTAATTGCAAGCATCAGCCTTGACATCTCTCCGCCTGATGCTATTTTTGATATATCGTCGGGTACAGAATCGGCGTTGGCACTAAAAATAAATGAGATTTGGTCTTTCCCGTTTGACTGAAAATCTTCCAGCAGATTATGTACAACCTGGAATTTCGATTTAACCATTCCCAGTTGTTTCAAATCGCCGACAACCGACTTTTCGATAGTTGAAAACGATTTTTTACGGATAGTCGAAAGCTGTTCTGCTTTCTTTTCAAGTAACCGATATTGATTTTCTAATTCTGTTTCAAGTTTTTTAATTTCATCTTCGTAACCAACTACCCGGTTTATTTTTTTGTCAAAGTCGTCTTTTACTTTAATTAATTCTTTAACACTCGCCACATGGTGCTTCTGCTGTAGACTGTAAATCAGGTTTAATCGATCGTTAATCTGTTCAATTCGTGCCGGGTTAAATTCAATCTTTTCGGCCAGCAATCCGGCTTCCTCAACAATATCTTTTAACTCAAATATCGAACTTTGCAGTCGATCCGAAAGCCCGCCAGCCTCTTCCGTAAAATCTTTAATCCGCTCAAGTATTTTTTGACTCTCTTTTACGTTACCGATAATTGAAAAATGTTCATCATCAAGCAATTGATTAACTTTTGCAAATGCCCCTTTTATCTCCTCGGCATGAATTAACTTTTCCAACTCGCTTTCCAGCTCTTCCTGTTCGTGTTCCTGCAGTTTTGCCTCCTCCAGTTGGTTAAACTGAAACTGGTAGTAATCCATGTCGGCACTATTGTTTTCAGCCTTCTTCTTTAAATCGGCAAGCTGTTTTTGCATTTGCCTGTACTGGTTGTATAACTTCTTGTTATCTGTTAAAATATCGTTGGAACCGGCAACCGTATCAACCAAACCGAGCTGGAACTTCTGATTGCTTAACTCCAGGTTCTGATGCTGCGAATGAATATCGATTAACTTTAAACCCAATTCGCGCATGACATTTAAATTAACCGGGGTATCGTTAATAAAAGCACGCGATTTTCCTGATGGTGTAATTTCCCTGCGTAAAATTGTCGATGGATCATAATCCAGATCCTTTTCTTCGAAAAATGTATTCAGGCTATAATTATCAACCTCGAATTGACCTTCAACAATGCATTTCTCATCCTTATTTTTTAATACTGAAAGGTCGGCGCGGTTACCTAGTATTAATCCCAAAGCTCCCAGAATTATCGATTTCCCGGCACCGGTTTCGCCGGTAACAGTATTCAGGTTTTTATGAAATCCGACCTGTAAAGTACTGATTAAAGCATAGTTGGAAATTGATAATCGTACCAGCATTTATCTTTTCTTATATAAAAGCGTTTTCGGGGAACTAAAATACCAAATTCAGCTTACAAATAATCATTTGCATCCGAACTAGTTATAAACAACCCCTGAATCCGTCAGTTGACAGACAGGCGCTAAACTAAAACCCCTCTTCCTTGGCAATACTTTCATACTTCCTTCCGTTCGACGGATCTATCTCGTTAAGAATTGCCATTACACGATTCCGTTCGTCGGGATACGATTTTGAGAAAATTTTAACTAATTCGTCTGATTTAGAATCGAAAAACATTTGCAGAATATAAGTAGAAGGTTTACGCCTGAAAACTTTCTGCATACCGCGTAATGAACTGGCTATATTGGCCCGTCCCTCTTCTGCCCTGTCCGACATCAAATCCAAACCGTCCCGATGATATTCGTACATACTGCTTCTGTAGTCGGAATACGATTTGTTCAGAATATTTTCAATCAGCCAGTACCTGTTTCTCTCACTTTCGAATGCTTTCCACCCTTTTTCGCGTGCATTCTGCGAATTATTTACAATGGCCTCTGCTTTCTGAAAGAATTCTGTACCCCCTTCAGGAGAAAAAGTATCGTAATCGAAACCTAAAATTACATACGCATAAAATGCCATAATATTAGTCAGGTTATCCCTGTTCGAGGTTTCGTTAAATTCGAGGGGTTGAAACTCTACATACTTGCAATGAAAATTGTTGTCTTTAATATTTAAAACAGTAGATGTGTAGCTCGAATTAAAAATCGGGCGGGTAAGTTGTACCTGGATGGAGCCTTTAAATTCATCAGCAGATATTTGTTGGTCCAGCCTGATCATTATATTACATTTTATTTTTTCGTCGTAACTGTAAACGTGCTCAGTCCATTTTCGGTTATTCATAAAGTCGTATAAATCGGACTGCATGGTACGGAAAAGGTTTTGATTAGCCCCCTGAATACTCCGGGCAGACACGGTAACATTACAACGTAACTCCTGGGCAGATCCAATAAAGGTGGTAACAAATATTAACAGTGATATTATAATTAACTTTCTCATATAAATCGGAGTTGTAAAACAAAATTAAACAGTGTCTAATTGAATTATTTTTTTAACAATATCTTTTGCCACTTCTTTCTTACTCTTTAACTCAAATTCCAGTTTATTATTGTTTTTGTCAATAATTGTAATCTTGTTGGTATCAACGCCAAATCCTGCTCCGGCATCTTTTAATGAATTAAGCACGATAAAGTCGAGATTTTTCTTTTCCAGTTTCCTTTGTGCATTACTTAACTCATTGGTTGTCTCTAGCGCGAAACCCACAAGAATTTGGTTATCTTTTTTCAGTTTGCCCAGCGCAGCGGCAATATCTTTTGTGGGCTGCAATTCAATTTTCAGATTTTCTTTTCCACGTTTGGTCTTCACCTCCTCTTTTATAACCGGAGTAAAATCGGCAACAGCTGCACTCATTACCGCTCCGTCGCAGTCCGGAAATATTTTAACTGAATGCCGGTACATCTCCCCTGCCGATTCAACCGGAATCACTTCTATCCCATCTTTTTGGGTGGATACTGAAACCGGCCCGGAAACCAAAACTACCCTGGCACCCTGTTCAGCTAACTCTTCGGCAATGGCATACCCCATTTTACCTGAAGAGTAGTTACCAACAAATCGTACCGGATCTATTTTTTCGTTAGTGGGGCCTGCAGTAACAAGAAATGTTTTATTCAGAAGTTTTTTTTTTCGAGAAAAATGGCCAATCAATTTTTCGAGGATATTTTCCGGCTCTTCCATTCTGCCTTTTCCTTCAAGGCCGCTGGCAAGTTCTCCTTCTCCGGGTTCAATTATAATATTTCCGTACTCTTTTAATACCGAAATATTTTTTTGGGTAGAAGGGTGTGCAAACATATCTAAATCCATTGCCGGAGCCACAAACACCGGGCATTTTGCCGACAAATAGGTTGTAACCAGCATATTGTCGGCAATACCGTTTGCCATTTTACCAATGGTAGTTGCAGTTGCAGGAGCCACCACCATAGCATCGGCCCACAAACCTAAATCCACATGGCTGTTCCAGGTACCGTCGTTTGCGCCAAAAAACTCGCTTATAACGGGCTTATTCGAAAGGGCTGACAGAGTTACAGGGGTTATAAATTCTTTTCCCGAAGGTGTAATAACCACCTGTATCTCAGCACCTTCTTTTACAAGAAGCCGCAACAGCACAGCTGCTTTATAAGCAGCTATACTTCCGGTAATGCCAAGTACTATTTTTTTCCCTTCAAGCCTCATCGGGCAGGAAATTATATGCGTTGTTTATTCTCGCGCGAAGGATTACGATGATAAATTTCGCCTTCTTTTAATTCCTCAAAAGCAATTAAAGTTGGTTTTGGCAATCGTTCGTAGAATTTAGAAATTTCAATCTGTTCCCTGTTCTCGAAAATCTCTTCCAGATTATCGGTATATGAAGCAAACTCCTGAAGTTTCTGGTTTAACTCTTCTTTCAGTTCTGAAGAAATCTGATTAGCCCTTTTGGCTAATAGCATAACCGTTTCGTAAATATTTCCTGTTTCCTGTGTCAACACTTCCAAATCGCGCGAAATGGTACTCTGTGCTGCTTTTGTCTTTTTATAATCCATTATCTAATTAATATTTGTTTCTTCTTTGTAATTCAACACTTTCGAAGCCGTTTCGTAAAACCTGCCGGCTTCCCTTTTATGTTTGCTTTCCGGGTATTCGTCGATAAACGAGAAATATTCGTCGAGTGCATTCGAAAACCTGGCTTCGCGTTTTTCAGGTACACTTTTAACCGCCAACAGGTATTTCGATTTTAGCAACATATATTTCAGCTCTTCACGGTATTTACTATCGGGATATTTACCCAGGCTGTTATTCAAAGCAATAACCGCAGCTTTATAATTTTCAAAATCGTAATACAATTTAGCACTTAAATACGACTTATACACCAATTTATCCTGAAGTTCGTCGATTAAGCGGTTTGCTTCGTCAACTCTCTCGCTGTACGGATAAAGGTTAATATATAACTGAAGTGCATCTATTGCCTCTTGTGTCACTTTCTGGTCGAGCCTTGGTTTTGGCGATATTAAATAAGCACAATACCCTATCATATACTGTGCTTCTTCTGTATAATCACTTGTAGGAAACTCTCTAACCAGCGACTTAAAATAATGCCCGGCCATTAAGTAATCTTTCTGACCAATCATACTTTTTGCATAATAGTAGTAAATCTTATCGGCTCTAGTTGTTCCCCGGTAAATATTAACCAGTTCCTGAAAGAGGGTACCGGCTTTAACATATTCTCCATCCTCGTAATACTCTACTGCTTTTTTGTATTTAAATTCGTAATCGGTGCTTTTAACAATTTTGTTATAGTCACTACACGAGCTTAAAACCATTAAAGCCAGCATAAATATTATCCCCAAAAATCTCATTTTCATTAACATGGCGCAAAAATATATTTTTTTTACAGAACTGAAACCATTTGAGCATCAATTTTTTTAACGTATAACAACAAATTAAATTATACGTAGATTATTCATTATTAGCTTCATACATTTATATTATAAAAATATAACGGCCTGAAATTAAACATGTTTTGCCTGGCGATGATTATCAATTAGTAATATTTAACACATTTGCTCTGAATTTAAAAAAGTTTACATTTGCATCTTTAATAAACTTTTAAATTTAACGATGTGGATATTTTTGCCAAATTCAGAGAAAACAAAGGAGATATAGGTAAGTGGATGGAACATATTCATGGTTATTTTGCATTCCCTAAGCTGGAAGGTGAAATCAGTTCAAGAATGATGTTTCGCGGGAAAGAGGTTCTTACCTGGAGTTTGAACAATTATTTGGGACTGGGAAACCATCCTGATGTTAGAAAAGTGGATGCCGAAGCTGCAGCACAATATGGTATGGCCTACCCAATGGGTGCAAGGATGATGTCAGGGCAAACTAAATATCACGAACAACTTGAGAGAGAACTTGCTGCATTTGTAGGAAAACAGGATGCTTTCTTATTAAATTACGGCTACCAGGGAATGGTTTCTGTAATTGATGCAATTGCCGGAAGAAATGACGTTATTGTTTACGATTCGGAATCACACGCCTGTATTATGGATGGTGTGTTTTTACATAAAGCAAAAGGTGGGAAAAGTTATGTGTTCCCTCATAACGATATTGAGCGTGCACGTAAAATGCTTGGTTTTGCCAAAAAACGTATTGAAGAAACCGGTGGAGGTATTTTAGTTGTTACTGAAGGTGTTTTTGGAATGTCAGGAGATCTTGGGAAACTGGATGAAATAGTTGCCCTGAAAGATGATTTTGAGTTCAGGTTGCTGGTAGACGATGCCCACGGATTTGGGACGATGGGAAAAACCGGTTCGGGTGCACCTGAGCACTTTGGTGTACAGGACGGCGTTGACCTTCATTTTGGAACATTTGCAAAAGCCATGGCAGGAATTGGTGGATTTATTGCCGGTGAAACAGATATTGTTTACTATCTGCGATATAACATGCGTTCGCAAACTTATGCAAAGTCATTACCAATGCCAATGGTAAAAGGTGCTTTAAAACGATTGGATATGATTCGTACCGAACCTGAGCATAAGGAAAAACTCTGGACAATTGTTAATGCATTACAGTCAGGATTAAAAAAGGCAGGCTTCGACCTTGGTCGTACAAATTCACCGGTAACCCCTGTTTATATGAAAGGTGGTGAAGTAGAAGCAACCAACCTGGTTTACGATTTACGCGAAAATTATGGAATTTTCTGTTCAATTGTTGTTTATCCTGTAATACCAAAAGGAGAGCTTATCCTACGTTTAATACCAACAGCAATGCATTCTCTGGAAAATGTTGAAGAAACATTAAGCGCCTTTCAGGAAGTACGTAAAAAACTGGAAGCCGGAGCATATTCAAAAACAGAAATTGCCAACGTTAAGGTTGATATGTAAGATTTTTACAAGAATATATTCTAAAGGGAGCTTAACGGCTCCCTTTTTTTATGTTCCTTAATCAATTGGTGTAGTCTGTTCGATTGGTGTTAATTCAATTTTCCTGAACTCAACCTCCGAGCCTTCAGCCTGAACGGCAATCTGACCTTTTGTGGCAGTGCAATTATAGCCGTAATTTACTAAATCGTCGTTCACCCACACTTTAATAGTATCGGCCAGACATTCCACAACCATCTGGTTCCATTCGCCTACCGGATTCTCCGAACCATCTGTCACATTCAGTATTCGTCTGTTTTTACCTTCCACAATTCCCCACTTCTCTTTTGGGCCCCTGCGGGTTTCCATATCGGGAACGGTAATATCTTCAACAATACACCAAAAATCGCCCGCATTTTGGTGCATCATCTGCACTTCCAGCGATTTCGGAAACATTTTATACAGTGCCCTGGGTGTTGACGCATGTACCAAAACGCCACAATTCCCGGGTTCTGCGGCAAAACGATATTCGGCTACCAGCCTGTAATCCTGAAAAACAGAATCGGTAATCAAATGCCCGGCCGGAGTTCCCAGGCTAACCAAAAACGAATCGCGGACAATAAATGGATTTAATGTATCCGGATTATTATCCATGGCCGGCACATCGACATGCCAGCCGTTTAAATCTGTTCCGTTAAAAAGGCATTGAGTCTCAGATTGTTTGGGTTGGCAGGAGAAAATGATTATAGTTACGGTTAAAAGAAAAATTTGTTTTTTCATAGTTGTTTTTTTTATGGTATAATTTTTCACCCCTCTTTCCTCCTTCGTCGGACATCTCCCCTCCGTGAAGGAAGAAAATTCATGGACATGGAATAAACTATTTTATGAATTTATCGGCCCATTTAATGTATTGTTCCCAGTCGTAATCGGTAACATCGTGTTTTCCTGTTCGAATATGGTATGCAACCGTATTTTGGATTGGCTGATTAACTGCAGGCATTTCCTTTTGAATGATACCCTTTTTCCCGTATAGTTCATAAACTGGTGTGGCATACAACGCTGAAAGGAATTCTCCTTTGGGGTCGGCCCACTTGTCTTCTTCTGCACTGGCAACATAAACCGGGCGTGGAGCTAATAATGCTATCAACTCATGCTGGTCAGCAGGTAATGCCTCCTCGTTTTTAGCAAATCCTTTAAAATTTTTACAAAACCAATGCGGAAAACTTTTTGTAATTCTCCAAATGGTTTCTCCGTACCTCCGTTTTGAAAGTGCAGCACCTCCACAACCCGAATTATTGGAAATTACCCCGGCAAAACGCCCATCGGTAGCTCCTGCCCACAACGATGTTTTACCCAGCCGCGAATGTCCGAAAACAATCACACGCGATGCATCTATATTTTTATCTTTTTCAAAATAATCCATTGCTTTACTCAACCCCCAGGCCCATGCCGAAATGGATCCCCATTCGTTATTGGCCGGCTGCTGCTGGTCGTCGACATAAAACAATGGGTGCACACCGTCTGTCATATCATCTTTATCCGGATCTACCTCGCCGTAATATATAACCGCCAGTCCATAACCGGCATCTATAATTTTCTCAATTGGCCACCGGTTTGTTCTTACCCCTCTCGATTGTTCGGTAAGCTGATTGTTTATAATCCCAAACGAGGGATTATTTCTTGTCCATGCCTCCGAAATTATAATATTGGAATTCTCAGTAATCGTATGATTTCCGTAAAAATTGTATCCCACAAAAACCGGAACCTGTTTATCAGTTTTTGGCAGACATAAATAAATCGTAAAACTTAATGTACGACCATCTCGTTCGAAATTCAACTCCACCTGTTTTCTCCTTGCTTTTCCGCCACAAGCACCATCGCTTTTTTCCAAAACTTCGAATGACTTAATATTCAGTTTTCCCGGAACTTCGCCATAAACATTTTGGGAAAAGAATTCAAGCAACTCAGGTCGTCCTTTCTTTTCCCATTGCTTCGTTTTTTTAATCTTCCTCCCTTTAAAAGTTTTTAACG
The DNA here is from genome assembly GCA_039714235.1 of Bacteroidota bacterium. Classification (GTDB taxonomy): domain Bacteria; phylum Bacteroidota; class Bacteroidia; order Bacteroidales; family Prolixibacteraceae; genus Draconibacterium. Next base: position 46,777 of record JBDLJS010000001.1, read on the forward strand.
GGTCGGGCACATTAAATTCTGGTACTTTGCTTTCGTCGTAATTTGGCTCGAATTGGGCGAAGGTAAATTGTACTGCTAACGAAAAAATCAGAAAGAATACAAATCGTTTCATAATTTAGCTGGTTGAGATAATCTGTTATTTACTTTAAAATTCGCATTTTGAATCCTGAATGCAAAATTCTGAGATACAATTTTTTAGAAAAAGAGAATTTGAGTTAGGAGTAAATCAATTTTATTTGCGAATAAGCTTCCCTCCTTTTCTATATGCCTTCTGAATCCCTTTCATGAGGTCCTCTGCTGAAATAGTGTTTTTCCTTTTTTCCAAAGTTTTTAAACCGGCGTATTGGATAGCGTTCACAATGATTGCCACGGGATTTATTATTGGCTGATTTTTAAACGATTAACCGATAGATTGTAATAAATATGAATTCTATTAATACTTTTTAAAGCTCAAGTTCAATCCAGGCCGGATCGTGGTCACTACCGTTCCCACCAACTTTTTTTCTTCTGTCAATAAAAGCTTTCTCAAAATTATCAGTTAGAGAATTACTGATCCAAATATGATCATATAAATGATACTCAAAAACACCGGAACCGGGACTGAAACGATGAGTCCAGATATGTGTGTCGGGTGGAAATTTTGTTTTGTTCATTTCACCAATTTCCTCAGGATTTGAAAGAGCATTAGTCAGGTTCAATTCCGTATCTTTTGTAAACGGTTCCAGAAATTCTGACTCAACGACATCATTCATATCGCCGGTTAAAATATAACGACTGTTTGGCCGTGTTACCGATTTAATAATTTTGGCAATTGTTGCTGATTGCTTTCTTCTTCTTTCGTTACATGCAATTGCCCCAGCAACCTGGTCTTCGAAGAATGGAACAAAATTACTCTTTAAATGAGTATTGAATATTGTAAATAATTTGTGTTTTCTTGACCTGTTTAGAACATCTACCTGGAGCAGATCCCGTCCAAAAACGGGGGCACCGTTAGTATCTCCATTGGCACGGGCCTCTTTCCATGAAGTAATTGCTCCAATGGGATATCTTGATAAAATTCCAACATCAATTAACCTGGAATCATTTCCTTCAATTAAAACAACGTATGGATACCGGTTTTTTTTCAAATAATCTTTATTGAATTTTTTTAAAATCCCAATGTCCTCAACTTCCTGAACGCAAAGAATATCAACATTTATTCTCAATAAACGCTCAGCTATTTCTAAACTTGTTTTGTGACTTTTGGGTTTTACCAAATTACCTTTGAACTTCCGAATGCGGAAATGATCATCTTTATCAAAAGAATAGCTTACTTCATTACCTTCTTTAATTTCGTTAATGTTTGCTTTAAAGTTATAACGTGAAAAAAGATTGTTTAGATTAAAAGTTCCTACTGTTAATTTCATAGTGTGTTATTTTTAGTATAAGTTAACACTAATTTATTGATTACCAAAGGGGGATAGTTAAAACACCTTGAACACGCATATCTCCACCTGGCACAATACCAACATTTTCTCCTAAGCCAGTCATACAACCTTCAATTCTTAATCTTACCGTAAGCTGGTTGTTAATTATCCCAAACGAGGGATTATTTCTTGTCCAGGCATCCGAAATAATAATATTCGAATTCTCAGTAATGGTATGGTTCCCATAAAAATTATATCCCACGAAAACCGGAACCTGTTTATCGGTTTTTGGCAGACATAAAAAAATCGTAAAACTTAATGTACAGCCATTTCATTCGAAATTCAACTCCACCTGTTTTCTCCTTGCTTTTCCACCACAGGCACCATCGCTTTTTTCCAGAACATCGAAGAAAGAGAAATTCAGTTTTCCCGAAACTTCGCCATAAACGTTTTGAGTTAAGAGGTCAAGTAGTTCAGGTCGTCCTTTCTTATTCCACTTTTTTGTATTTTTTATTTTCTTTCCTTTGAAAGTTTTTAACGGATCAGGCACTTTAAGCTCGGGGATTTTAGTTACGTGTAATTCGGATAGAATTGGGCGAAGGTAAATTGTACTGCTAACGAAAAAATCAGAAAGAATACAAATCGTTTCATAATTTAGTTGGTATCGGGATAAAACTCCTTATATCCTTTAAAATTCGCATTTTGAATCCTGAATGCAAAATTCTGAGACACAATTTTTTAGAAAAGTGAGTTCGGATTAGGTGGAAGATATGAAATTTGATATGATTTTTATTTACGAATTAGTTTTCCCTCTTTCCGGTATTCTTTCTTAATCCCTTTTACGAGGTCTTCTGCTGAAATGGTATTTTTCTTTTTTTCCAAAGTTTTCAAACCAGCATACTGGATAACGTTCACGATGTTAGCCCCGGTTAAGTCGTAATTTCTTGCTATTTCTTCAAGTTTTATCTTCTTTTCCAACTTTACTGTTCCAGGAATATAGTTTTTCCAAAGTTTAATCCGTTCGTTTACTCCGGGATTTTCGAATTCTACAAAGGCGTTAAACCTGCGGGTAAACGACGAGTCGATGTTTGATTTCATATTCGAAGCCAGAATTACCAGTCCTGCATGCATTTCTATTCGCTGCAACAGGTACGAAACCTCCTGGTTGGCGTATTTGTCGTGGGCATCGCGTACATTGGTACGTTTCCCAAACAGAGCATCAGCTTCGTCGAAAAACAATATCCAGTTTTTGTTAGCAGCCTTATCGAACAGTTTTGAAAGGTTTTTCTCGGTTTCGCCAATATATTTTGAGACTACCACAGATAAGTCAACCCGGAAAACATCGCGGTTGGTGTATTTTCCCAGCAGGCAGGCAGTCATGGTTTTTCCTGTTCCGGGAGGGCCATGAAAAAGTACCCGGTAGCCCGGTTTAATTTTCCCCCTCATTTTCCAGCTATCCAGCAACTTTTCGTTGAATTTCAGCCAGGTTTCCAACTCTTTAATTTCTGAAAGTGTTTTTTCTTTCAAGACTAAATCTATCCACTCCAATTCGGTGGTTATCAATTGTGCTGGAAAATCAGCACTTAATTTTGGTTTAGATATTTTTCCCATTGTAAATAAATCGACATATTCCTCATCCATTACCAGACGCCCGCTCATTTTGGGTTCTCCAACCGGAACCGGTTCAATGTAAAGAACATTTTTACGTGCAAACAGGTGTGTTTCATCAAAGAGTTTAGCTATCTCAATCCGTTTCTGGGGATTTTTACCTGCAAGGATATACAAAACCGTTTCTCCCGTTGGGAGTATGCCCCTGTGGTTTTTGCCTTTTACACCGCCAAACTCGGGAAAGTCGCCGCCGTTAGGGAGATATTCAACTATAATGTTATTAAAAAATTCGGGAGAAATATGTGGTTGTAGAGCAATTAGAAGAGTTATTAACTCTGGTCGCGTGAGTTTGTTTTGCTTAATAAAAAATGCCAGTTCTGATTGCTCCAAACTACTTGGTAAAAACTCAGGAATATTTTCTTTCTTTCCTTTTAACTCTGATTCCAATCGCCAAGTAAAAATTATTTTCAGGTAATTAATGAAATTATCGCTAATCATTTAATTCGCATTTATTAAAACTCAGTCTTTCTGAATTGTTTGCAGTTTAGTATTTATGATATCATCTATTTTCTGAAAAAGATTATACTCAACTGACGGAATTCCAGCAATGATAATTTCATTTATTTGTGATTCGCACTGCAGTTTCCAAATCACAACTCCTTTTAGGTTTCCATCTGCTTTAATTTCGTTTTTAACTTTACAACACTCTATTAATACCACTTTTAAATCTTCCAATCCTTCATTTTTCAAAATTGAAATATAATTCCAGTTATCATTTGTATTTAAATAATACAAACAACCATCAGGATACACCCTCGAAATTAATCTTTCTCCATAATCAGGAGGAATATAAGTTTTTTCAAACAAAGGATTCTGATTTTTGTGTTGCTCCTTCAAACCAATATTATTTTGAATAAACTGACTCATAAAATACTTCTTTAATTAATTACCAAGGATCTAAGTTAATATTTTCCATCTTTTAGAAGTCAATCTGTTCAGCGCGTCAGCAAAAGTTGAATAATGAGCTGCTCCCACTTCATTTCCAGTTGACATTAACCGGTTATCGTTACCAACGATTGCACCACCCGACACACCTGCATCTCTTGCCATTTGGTCGTGGGTTGCTCTTGAACCTGCCGGCCTGTTGTAACCACTACCAACTTCTGCGTACTCATCGCCAAGCCCAAAAACATGTCCTAATTCGTGAGCAAACACATTTTGTCCACCTCTACCTTGTCTGATCACCTCAATATCAACTCTCCTGTAATCAGATGGATCGTGAGTTTCAGGATTTGTGGCTAAATCACTCTCAGCACTCGTATCTGAATCATTTGTTCTTCCCACTGTCCATACATTGGTACTAATATTAGAATTCATTATTCTGTCGTCGATATACGAATCAACTGTATCTATTCTCCTGTTTACCAACGACCTGTTATAGGCGGTTGTTCCCGGGGCCGATGCATATCCCTCCAAATTGACATCAATTCCTCTATCCTCATTATCGAGCAATATCATGGGGTCGCTGAAAAAGCTATCCAGTTGTGCCCTAACCGAATCAGAAAGGTCACTTTCGTTATGTTCGAAATATATCCAGGAATAAAATGCCATATTCGACGGATCATCACTCCTGTTACTTTCAAGCGACATAAGGTTATTAAATCCCTGAGGTGCAGAACTTCTACTTCCAGGATCATTACCTAAATATGATCTGACACCTTGTACCATACCACTGGTTACTTTAGCTCCTGTTGCTGCATTATGTTCGGCAATAATTCTTTGAATATTAGCCACATCATCTGCACTTGGTTGTTTTACAATTTCAACCTGTACATGGTCGCTTGTTGATTCGTCTGTAACTGTAAACAGATTTAAAAAACCACCTTCTCTTGTATTATGCTGTGCATCGCCTTGTGTTATTTCCAGATTAATTCTTGGAGTTGCCGTTACGCTTTCCCAGCCTGATTCGTCAACCTGGAACGACATGCCGGTATCTTGCCACAAACTTGCTGCAGCCAGCAAATTCTGTTTAAACCTAATCATATGAATCTGTTTCTCCTCATCATTCCATTGAAAATAAGGTAAAATCCTCGACTGTACATCAGCCGGAAGACTGTTCATAATTGGGATAAAACCCGCCTGGTTCATAAAATGGTTTGGAGACGAATAGGTTCCGGCATTATTTTCCAGGGTATTTTTAAACCTAACTTTACCCCGAACTGTAATATTTAGCCGACTCTGGGCTGGTAGATATTTTGCCTCGAATCCAGAACCTGAAATTTCGTTCCGAGTATAAGTAAGAGGGCCATAGTTTCTGCTTTTAAAATCAGTAATTTGTTCTGCGGTACTTGCCCATGGCCACGTCCATCGTTGTACCTGATTTTGTGTTGTACTTGCCCCCTGCTGCACCGTATGCACCAACTCATGTGCCAACAGTTTATTTCCGTTTTGCGAACCGGGCCGGTATTTCCCTTCATTAAAATAAATATGGTTACCCGATGTAAATGCCTTGGCTCCCAATTCCTGGTTCATTTGTATAGCAGCACTATCAGTATGTATTTTTATCCTGCTAAAATCAGCTCCAAAACTATTCTCCATTTGTGCTCTAGTATCGGAATCCAGCGAATGGCCATTTCCTTTGCTGTCTTTTAAATTTGTTTCTGTGGTTTGTTGCGTCTCTGCCACTTCAGATTCAGCCTTAGGCATTAGTTCTTCCTCTTCTTCCTCCAGAGGTTGGGACTGAAGCATCTCCTCTTCTTCTTCGAGTGGTTGCGTTTGCAACATCTCTTCTTCCTCTGGTATATCTTGCTTCTGAATGATTGTTTCCAATAATTTGGATTGAGCTGCTTCCTCTTCCTCTTCCTGCTTTTGAACAATTAACTTAGCCTGCATCTCTTCCTCTTCTTCCTCTTGCTTTTGCACCAATGGAGTTATATTTTCTGCCAATGGTTTTGTTTGCAGGACAGGTGGCTGTGATGGGGTGAAAAAGGACTGATTATCGGTTTGCCTATTAATAACTTGATCGGCCACGCGGTCGGCCTCCCGTTCGTATTCGTCGTCGGGTTGTCCAACTTTTAATTTAGGTTGTGCTGTAAAAAAATCGCCAGAACCTGAAAAAAAAAGGTTGCTGCTTTTACTGCTTTTATCTGACTTACTTACTTTTGTCTTCATCGTTTTACATCTCTACGAATAATAAATTATCTTTATTCAGCATGAATCGTAGTGTCACTGCTTTGTTGTTCAACAGCTTCAGGTCCATCAGCATGTTGTTCTTCATCTTCACAATCAAGATCAATATTTGTATGAAACGGATCGAGGGCATCGCTTAATTCCTGTGCGCTTTGCCTTCGCTCTGCCTCAATTTTATCATGAAATGGCTGTAATGCTTCCGATCCCCAATCGCTTCTGCAAATTTTTAACTGAAATTGTCTTTGTACTGTTCCATCATAAGTATTAAATGCGTCTACATGCTCCTGTTCGTGAGGCGCTAAAACATCCCGTATCCATTGTTCAACCCGCTGTATCTGACAAGGACTTAAATGATCATATTCACTTCTTGATGGAAGAGTGACTACAGGATTGGCATTAAAAACGAGAGTATGTGTTCCTGACACATTTAAACATTCATCATCCGAACATCCTTCACAATCAGTTGCCGGTGTTACTCTTATATTTGTCGTATTACCTATTCCTCCATCAAAATTTGGTTCTGTAGTCCCATGCAGCGAAATGCTCACCGGGCCGTCATCCCCAAATACTATAAAGTTAACAGGCGCCCCTGTTGTTGAAATATTTGGCAGAGGGCTTATTTCCCTTTCTAAAAAAGAATTATTAAAAACATTTTCTGTTTTTTGCTGAATCCAGACAGATTCCTGCTGAGGTTTTGGCATTACTTCCTCCTCCTCTTCCTGTGCCTGCAACATTTCTTCCTCCTCTGGTATTTCTTGCTTCTGAATGGTTGTTTCCAATAATTTGGGCTGTGCCTCTTCCTCCTCTTCTTCCTGTTTCTGAACTGTCTCTAACCTCTTTGCCTGAGCTTCTTCCTCCTCTTCTTCCTGTTTTTGTACCAATGGTGTTATTGTTTCTGCCAATGGTTTTGTTTGCAGAACAGATGACTGTGCCGGTGCGAAAAAAGTCTGGTTTTCGGCTTGCCTGCTTATTACCTGATTGGCCACCCTATCGGCTTCCTGCTCGTATTGATCATTTGGTTGTCCGACTTTTAACTTGGGCTGTGCCGTGAAAAAAACAGAATCTTTGCTTCTTGAAAAAGAAGAATTACTGTAATTTGATTTATTTTCAGATTTATTAATTTTTGTCTTCATTATCTGTTCCTTTATTATTAAACAGAAACTTATCCCCTACCTCCTATTTCCATTTCTCCCCTTGATGTACCTGTCCCGGTATTCCCGGAACTTATTCGTATTTTCTTTTTCATTATCCTGTTTTTATGCACCCAGCCTTTTCTTCCCCTGTATTCCACAAAACACCATGAGCCTGCAACACTAATCACCTTAATCCTGCCTCCACGGCGTATGGTTAAAATGGAAGCGCCTACAAAACCAGGTTTTCTCATCAATCTTGCCTTTAGATGTGTAACTGCCCTGATTTCTCCAGGCTGTGGAGTACCATAATAGACTACTCTTACAGGACGAGGGAAAAAACATGGCCCCCCCACCGAAAAGAAAGGCACCCTGCAAATTGAAGGATTAGTTCTTTTTTTTCTTGAAGGCGCTCTCATAATTCACCACTCTACAAACAACAAATCATCTTTCCATGGTAATTTTACAATGGAAATATTCCATTGTAGTTTTTCTAACAGTACATCCTGAGCTTTTCGCTCCACAATTAGTTTAAATCCTTTTTCTTTTTGAATAAGTTTACCATCGCGATGGACAAACATTTCCCGCAATCCATCGGGCGAAGTGTTTTTTATTGCCGGCCAGTTTTTTATCACTTCTTCTAGCAAAACTTCGCATTCGTTTTTCTCTTCCTCTGTTAATAAACTCTTTCGCGGGACAGACATTTTAAGTGGCACAGCACATAAAAATTTTTCCAGAATAAGGTTTGCTTCAAAATAGTCGTCTACTCCTGTAGCTATATAATGCAATACCTGTACAGCCGGTAACCGACTTTCTGATTTTATATTTCCCCCTGCGTCAAGCCAGTCCAGATTTTCAAAAAAATGTTTTAGAAAAGGATGGAAAAGAACCAGCCCTGCATTGTGAACAGCTATTTCGTCGGGATCTGCCTCAATCCAGGGTGGATCTTTTTCTTTCTCATCGTTGATTAATCCTTTCGACTCAATGGCCGGATTATTTTCTATCGTCGCTATTTGAGAATCTGTTTTTTCTTCATCCATAAAATCAGTATCTTTTTTCTCCAACACATAATCTGCTTTAACAAGCTCGATTACAGGAACCAAAAAATGTTTTTCTACCGATTTTTTTGTAAATATTTTCTGAATGTTTTTGTTAAATTTTTTAAGTGTCGGATAATCATCGCTCGAAATTCTTTTCTTACCGGGGATCACACATCTGTACATATCTTCAAATTCTGTCATCCAATCTTTTTTCTCAGAGTAGAGTGTCAGTTTTAACAGGTAATTAAAAAACTTTTCCCTGAAACATGTACAGTACCGCCATAGAAAATCATTTAAAAGATCAGGATTTTCGAACTGCACAACTCCTAATTGGTTTATAACTGAAATAATATGCTCATCGGAAAACTGAAGAATAAATCTCTCCCTGGCCGTTTCATTTTTTTGTAGAACAGATTTCAAATGGAAAAAGAAAGATTTATTGGCTAGATCTTTTTTCCACTTCTCTGTGTGTGTAAGCTCCTGGATATAATCTTCTTTTCCGTACCATGGTAGATAACCATGTTCAAGAAAAAACAGAAATGTTGCTTCGTTATTTGTATGGGATTCTATTACCAGTGCTTTGTCAAATTGCTGCCCGGAAGAAAAATCGGTAGTAATTTCCTGATTTATAGTTCTCTTTTCAATTGTACTCAGCTTCCGGTTAAGTTCTTTTACCAGTTCAAATTTAATTGCTTCACTGTTTTCCCAATCTTTTATTGCTATATCAATTTCAATTCTATCGTATCTTATAACCTGGTTTGTTGTATCTTGCTCCTGAAATAATTTTTCAAAACCGGGAAACAGTTCGTCCTTTAAAAACATGCTAACGTTGTTCTCAATTTGATAGGCTTTTTCTGAATTTGGTGTATTTATTTCCAGAAAAACCTTTTGGATGATATGATTTCCATTATTCAATTAAATCAGGTTTTCATTTATTAATAAATCAATATGTATTTTTAAAATTTCTATTTCGGCTACCATCTTTTGGTAAGCAGCAATATACTCTTTCATCTGGTCGCTAAATATTACTTCCTGTTGTTTAAGCATAGTTAGCACCTCGAGTATCTGCCCCAAAATATTATTTATCATATCCTGGAACTCTTTTATTGTTTCGTTATTCTGACATCCCAGAATATTGTAGAATAACCTCAGTTGTAATTCGAACAGTTGTACAAGTTGTGTAAATGCCACTTTTTGACGTTCCCTGTCGGTAGAGGCAATGGTCTCTGCTGTTTGCATTAATAGCTTAATAAACATTTCTTCAAGTTGACCATTGGCACCACCTTTTAAGAATAAATCAACCTGGTCGAGCACTCCTTCTTTAAAATCGGCAGTTCCACCATAAATCTGTGCTGTTTGATTCCAGATATCCACAACGATATCTTCAGGGTTAATGGCATGCAGCACTTTATGGTCAGCTGCCATTGCTGCTTTAGTTTCGTCGATGCAGGTATTTACCGGTGGTTCCTCGATGTATTTAGTATTAAATACTATTTCTTTGGTTTGAGATGTGGGGCAAACTTCGGCACCCCGTGCTGCCAAACTTAATTTCCATTCGGCCGGACTATCTGGAGTCAGCTCAATTTGTACTGGATCTAATGTGTTGCGTTCGAATTTATTTCCATTTACCGACCACTCAAAAGTGGTAGCATTGGTCGACTGGTTAGTAAGTACCAGAGTGTTATCTGCCTGTTCGGGTGTAAAAGCTGCTTTTGGTGCAGCCACAACCTGTACAGTAAACTCCGATAATTCTCCATTAACATTAAAAGCAACGTCTCCCAAACCAGCATTTGCAGGAATAAAAACATATCCTCCCGAGCCATCCGGGATTACTCCTTCACCAGTTATTCCTACTCTAATATTAGCCGGAGTAACGGTAAATGAATAGGTATTTTTATCATTCTCGCAGAATTCTGTTGACGGAAGGCTAATGGTTAGTTTTACAGCCTCGAATTCGATAGAATGCTCAACAGTAGCTTTACAAATTCCGTTGGCTGCCGTTACATTTAGCGTTACAGTAACCTTATTATCTTCGTTAACCGGGAGTTTGTAAGTATGTGTAGGATTTCTTTCTGTTGAGGTGTTACCATCGCCAAAATCCCATAAAAATTTGGCTCCATCGAGATTAGTACCAGTTGGAACGAAAGTGTGTGTTGCCTCACTTGTTGGCCCTTCAGGTACGCTAAAATCGGCTTGAACTCCCATATAAACCGTTAATTCGGCATCGGTTACCTGGCTGTTTACTGTAAACCTGATTGGTTTTCCAAGCATATCTTCGGGGAAACTGTCGGGAACAATCAGCAGTCTGTTGCTTTCGATAGTTAGTCCTTCAGTTACCGGATCAGACTGTACAACACCATCAGCCGGTGAAACTTCGAATAAAATTGGCTCAGTATCGGTTAACAAACAGTACCTATCTTTTTCGAGACGTAGTGTTGCCGGAGGTTTTGCAATTATATAATTAATTGGTGCACAGTCGGAACAGCACATGTAAGGTAATGCAAAATCGGCAACTACAGTATTGTTTGGCAACAGGGCAGGCGGAACCACTTTCTCAAGCGATTCAATGTTACTAACTACCGCTCTGTAATCTTCATACTTTAATAAATCGGTGGCATTTCGCAGTAACAATGTTTTTTCTGCCGACGTAAGTTTATCAATCATCAGCATCTCTTCTGAAACTGACTTCCTGCGTGTAAAAACATTTTTAGAAGCTTCCATTTCTGTTGCTTCTGCTTTCTCGATTGCAAAACTCTTCTCTTTGTTATAATATACCAAAACAAAAGTACCACCAGGTTCTACACCTGCCAGATGTTCCAGCCCCGGATGGATTTCAATAAATTTTGAAAGCTGTAACCGAACCAGAATCTGTTCTTTCCGTTTATTCACCTCTTCGAGCAAAATTTCCAGTTTCTTACCCGAGCAACATACAGTTGATAATTGGTTAATTAAAAGTCCGATAAAGGCTCTCAGTCCGACAGAAAGATTAACTGACTGGTATCCTGCTTTTAATTTCTTAACCAGTTCGCAGAGTTGTGCGAGCGATAATTTGTAATCTGTAACTTTTGTTGTATCGACAACCGCTACAGCTACAGGCATGCGCTGTGTAAGAACGTGAGTATGAGCCATTAATTCAACCCCTTTTTCAACAATAAATGTTTTCATTTCCGGGTCAGCATTCCATGCTTCGGTATCTACTTTATCTTTTAATTTGTGTTGTGCACCGGCAATAATATCGTTAACCGAACCGCCCTTGTTTTCTTCGATGGCCAATTTCATTTCAATCCCAAGGGTATTTTCTGTGGTACTTAAATTATCTGAAACCACGCTGCTAACCATGTAAACAGGCTGGTACGATTCTTTTACTACAGAGGTGGCTGCAGACATGGTTCGTGACTCTCCCACAGAAACATGAAGCTTCGCCCTTTTCTTAAGATCCAGTTCCGATTCCTTCACATTTGTTCCGGGCTCTGTTGTACTAAAACTGGAGAAGAAACTGGCTATCTGTGCCAGAATGCAATCCTGCTCGGCTGTCCAGGCTTTCAACATAACTTTCAAATCCTCAAATTCACACTCGTAATCATCAATATCAAGGTTTTCGCGGTTTATGTTTATAGAGAGTGCTTTAACATCGAAAGACAAACCATGTTGCGTTTTCAACTCATCAATTTTTTCCATCACATCGCGGTAATCCTTTCCCTGGTGTCCTTCAATTCGGAAAAAGTCGAATTTATCAATGTTATACTCCAAAGGATTCCTGACTTGATCGGGTGATGACGCAATTTTATGATAGCTTAGATTGTGATCTCCCTCAAATCTTTTTGTTATTTCGTAGTTCCACAATTTTAACAGCGTATTATTCACCTTATAATAAAACGGTATAGCGCGTGTACTTAACTCAGTAAGTTTATTGGAAGGTGTTATTTTAATCTCGCCACTACCTATTTTTATATCGTCTTTAAATATATTATAGTCAATTAATTTAAGCAATTTGGTTACCAGGTTTTTACATTTCTCTATCTTGTCCGATCCACAAGTTAATGCCGGCGATTTATAAAAGCTGTGTCTTAAATGTTTGGGTTCCTTATTTAATTCATCTAACCGGCCAAGCATCAAATGTTTTGGAAAGGCTGTAATGTCGGGAAAACAAATTTCCTTTAGTTCGAGAAGGAGTGATTTAATTTCATTGTAAGTATCTACAACATCTTTTAAAAAATCGTAACGGTACTGAACATCGAAAGGAACCTTATACGCACTAAAATTTAAATCATTCTTTTTTAATTTACTTAAAGCTGCGTTTAATACAGAAGATGTGATTTTGAGCTGTAATATTGTTTTAAAATTCGTTACTATCTGATCTATTCCATCTGCCAGATCAGCCACAACACCACTTTTAATTGCCTCATAATAAGCACGTTTTAATTCCTCATATTTTGAAGAATTAATTTGATTAAGCACCACACGTTTAACAGCAACCGATGGCAAATTAAAATAGTTATCGATAACGTTTTGTGAAGAAAAAACTGAATCGTTACCGGCAATATACTCAGCATCGGTTTTTGACACCAAAAGCACCCTTAACCTGTTCACCTGCTCAATTCCCTGGTTATCGCAATCTATTGCCGTGCACAGGTCTCCCTCTTTTGGAAACGATTCGAGGTAAAGCAGAACAACCTTATCGTTAATATCGGGTAAACTGGTAAGGGGTTCCGAGTTCTCGGCCTCTTCGGGTAACAGTTCCCACATATCGATTACCTCATAGTTTGTCCCAACCAGTTTTCTGAATGGCTGATAATTTGCCGAATCGTCGGTAAACGTTTTATAAAAAGAGTACCCGATTGGATTTTTTGCCAACTCTTTTAGCGGCGAACCTTCAATTGCTTTTTTAAGCAAAAGCAGGTCTCCGTCGGTTGTAACGCCTACACCTGGCGTAAGTGTTATTTTGTTGCTTGTTTTCGACACTTTAAAACCACAAACAATACCAACACCATGAAGGAAAACCCTGGTAATCCTGTCCTGGTCATCAAAATAATTGATAAACTCGTTTAACTGGTCTTTGGTTAATACCTGGTTATCGACAAACGTATGGTACTTGGTAGTAATTTCTTTTAATTTCGATGCCATCGCTTTTGTAATTAAAGGTTTCCAATATTTGTTTGACCTAAAATAATCCTGCCTTCCAGCGAATCTTCTTCATCTTCACAATCGATAAGCCTTCCGGTTGGATAAATGGTATTCAGTTCTGTTAATATATCAATCAGATTCTTCAGTTTTGTTTCATCCTGTTGTTGCCCTGAGTTGGTTTTGGTAAGCAAAAACTCTTTATATGCTTTTTCAAACAGCATCATTTCGTTTTCAGTATCGGGCACATTATTTTTTCGGTCTCCAATCCAGCAGATGCGGGCAAGTACGTGCGCCGGAAGTTCTTTCCTTATCAGGTCTTCCATAAAGTTCCTGAAATCGGGATCGGCAAACCGGAAAGTCCAGCCCGGGAGAACTACTGTTACCCTGTACGAATACGGATCGATTGGTTCGCAGCTTTCGCAATCTTCGGTACAAACAGGCATAAACTGCGACTGCAACCCGGTTTCGCTGGTAACATCGGGGCGAAGCAGAATGTGCTCTACTATAAACATTCCTTCATCGGCAAAATCTTTGATAAAAAACCGGATGATTTCAAGCATTGCAGCTTTCAGGTCATCCAGTGTATCGTAGTAAAGAAATTGCCTTGCAATTATGCGGTCGGTACTTGCCGGGGCAGCTTCCAGATTTATTACATCGAATGAATATTTTCCTTCAAGTGAAACCTGAACCTCAAAATTTCCGATTTCCGTTTCGTCGGTAACTTCGCCCTCAAAGGCTTGCTGAATGGTTTCGACGGGAGTTTCAATTACTTTCACAATCGCCTCGTATAATTCGTCTTCGGCTAAACGGGGTGTTTTGTAATCTTCTGTTGCCGAAAGAATATAAACTCCTCCACCATCTTTAACATGCCATCGGTAAACCGTTTCCCCTCCCGAATCGATTAAGTCGTAAATCTCCACAAACGTTTCGGAAAGATTGCGGCGTTTATAATCTTTCATACCACATAGCCGGGCAATTCGTTTTTGCGCACCGTCAATATTATCGGTGTCCCATAAATCGGCTTCTGCCTGTTCGAAATAGTTAAAAGCACTTCCCCTCCAGTTACTTATTCCTTTGTTGGTTATATTTCCTTCATCATCGGTAATTTCGCCATATTCCGACATGAATAACTCTTTATCGGTAATAACCAGTTTATCAGCAGAAGTTCCGTAAAGTTCTTTCATAAGGAATGAGTACTCGCTGAATTTCTCAGCAAAACGGGCAATCAGGTGATCCAATAATTTATTTTTTCTGGAAATGTTGTCATCCAGTTTTGCAAGCAGCTTTTGTGTTAACTCATCATCATCTTCGGGATAATCATCAACTAAATCATCGAAATCTTTAATGTCGTTAACTGCCTGAGTAAAATAGGTTTTAGCAAGTGTCTGGTCAACCGACAGCAGGTCTTTCACTTTTTCGAGATGGGCAAAATAGGTAGCAAAAATCTGGTCGAAAAATAAAAGGTATGCTTTCAGTTGTTTGGCTTGTGCCTTACGTTCAACCGTTGCCCGCGACGGTAAACCAACCTGACCTATTCCATAAGTTTCAGGAAAGCCGTTCTGAATTGTAGTAGTTTCTCCGGTGCTGAGATACTCGCCCTGCGGAACATTTATTTTCATTCCAACTTTAGCCAGCTCCTGTTTATCCTTTTCAGCAGCCTCCAGTTTTTCGATATACGATTTTACTGTTTTACTGTTAACATTAACCGGCAAAACTCCTTTGTAATAGCTGAATGCACTTAGGTCGCAGCGAACCGGTTTTTCACCCGGATTTACGCAGATGAGCCATTCATCTGTCTCTTCGTCCGGATCTAAACAGTCGTTTATCGAGATATCTTTGATAACTTTCACACCTTTAATATTCATTATCAACTGAACCAGGTCTGACAGACGCACTTCTGTTCGTAGCCTGGCATTTTCCAATTCTGTTGGATCGAGAAATCCGTTTGTGAGTGTTGGCCCTTCAAAAGTCTGGTCGGTAGTGTACCCCTTGCCGAACATTTGCTGAAGTGAATAAAACCAGAGGTCGGGCGAAAAGTATTTATCGATAGCCCTTAAAACCTGAGCATGAACGTACTCTTCATCCGTTTCCGGTTCCAATTCAATGCTGGCACAAACTTCAATGGGGTGGGTTTTAACCTCCTCTACCTCAATTAAATCTTCGCACAAATTCCGATTCTGATGATAAATATTAATTATCTCATCTTTAATCCTTTCCAGCTCGGCAGTTTTATCGGCAGGTGTCGGAAATTCCTCATCATCCAGCTCATCAAAATCGACGATAATTGAGTACAGGCCATTCAGAACGAATTGTGATTTGTGGTCGTCAATATCCTCATCAAAATCACTTTCATCGTAAGAGAGTAAATCGTTTTTACAATCTACGTGAACTGTTTTTTCAAACTTTTGTAACCAGCAGTTTTTAACACCTTCAATATCGATAAAAAGCTTTCGGTAATCGTTTTCTGTAACCGGTTTCGAAGGTAAAATCTGCAAGGCATTAAAAAACTGGCTTTCAATGGCGCTACTGCTGTCGGCAGGGGTAAGGATATTCTCCAATGGCATAGAAATACGCATACCTAAATCGGTAATTGCATAACACAACATTTCGAGTATTGTTATACCCGGATCGTGTGTATTATAATCGGTCCACAGGTTGCTGGACAGATTCTCGATATATTCCAATCCTTTTTCCTTAAGAAAATTATAATCCAAATCGTTACCTGTGGCAACGTCTTTTGGAATGGTAATATGTTTTCCTACGTTTGACATTCTTCTGCAGGTTCGATAGTTATATTTGTACAATCATTTCCGGCATCCTTTACATCATGAGCTTTCGCCGATACCAAAATCGCTTCAGGACTTGATGGAATGGCAACATTTACTTCTATTTCAGTACTGGTTGCTGCCTTTTTATGAAATAGTTTAACATCGGTTACAAAATCGACATAGTCGAGCTTTTCTACATAATATATTACTACACTTTTATGCAGCGAAATTCCGAACTGAATGGCAGCTGTATTATCAAAAGCCCAGGGAGAAAGCAACTTTGTAAGGTCTTGATCCAGTACTGTTTTATAATACGCTTCGTCGAAACCTTTATAAAACTTAACTTTCAGCTCAACCCTGACTTCTTCATATTCAGGATTGATAACACTTACACGTAATAATAACGAATTCAACTTCTGCAAAAACTTCTGGATTTTGTTTAATGTTGCTTTACTAACCCTGGGCTGGTATATATCGAAAACATTCTTATTTACAATATCAGGAATTACCACCAGCATAACACTTCCGGGCGACAGGTATTTTGTAGTTCTCGTTCCTCCGGAGATGTTTGTGCAGGTGTGATTTAAACATTTGACTTTATATATTTCCGGGAAATTCTGCAGTACCAGGTGTTCGTAATCCCAAACTGTAATGGCCCGGTTTTTATGCCTCAACCGTTCGCTAATTCTTCTGTAATAGTCTGAATCCGATTCTTCGGGCTTACCATCAAATGAATTGTAAGGCTGAGAAAGTCCCTTTACTTTAGGAATACGGTTTACCAGTTTCGATATGGTTTTGGCGGGCAATCCATCCTCCAGGTGCGAAAGGTCGTTGTTGTTATCGGCAAACTGAGCAACCACGGCCTGTGCATGTATTCCAATTACTTTTGAAACCGCATCGAAATTTTTATGTATCCTGACTTTTAGCCAGATATATCCTGATGGCAACAAGGTATTATCGTCGGTTGCTTCTTTGGGTACCGTAAACTTAAATATGCCCGATTTAAGGAAATTATCGATATCGTTGGATATAATTTCGGTAGTATCTAATTCCTTCCATTCGTTGGTACACAATACCCACCACTCTGCTTTTTGTTTGCCTTCGAACGATTCTGCTTCTGGGTTTTCGCTGCCCTCCAGCGCCTGAATCAGCAACGAAACTGTTTGTTTAGGTTCGGCATTTTCTAGCCCTATATACAATTCGCCACCTTTACAATAGGTTGGAACCAGGTTTAGCACAGGATTTTCACCTTCTTTAAAAAATGCGTAATCTTCTTTTAAGTCAAGGCACTCTTCGCTTTGTCCGAAAGGGTGTTCGTGGTAAAGCGTTAAATCTTTTTTATCATATTCATCAGTAGCTGTATCGATTTTTGCCGATGCAGAATAATCGAGTTTAATTTCTTCAACAAACGGAGTATAAGGTTCGTTGGGAATAAGCACATTGTTATCATCGCTGCTCATAGCCAAGGCATAAAGCCGGGGATACATATTATGTTTAAAATCTTCGTTAATAGACAAACGAATCGGTCCTACATCTTCTTCTCCCAGATCAGGATTGGCAACGTCGAAGTTCATTTCATACAATCCATCAGCTTGCTTTTCAAACATAACTTCCGTATTACTTACGCTGTTCCAATCCTCTTTCTGATTAACCTCAATTTTTGCGGTAAAATAATTATCATTTTCAACTATTAAATTGATGTATTGAATAGTTTGCATGGCCGATTCTGTTGAAGCCGATATCGTGTCAATTGCTTCTGCTACAACCACGTCAGGCATAATTAAATCCAGGTATTCCTGAGTAAGTATTCCCTCTAAATAATCTGCAACACTTAATTTTGCGTTAAATGAAGAACGATAAGCTGCGTACCATTCTCGAAAGTTATTGGGTGTATTTTTCCATTCAATATTAACACTCAATTTGTCCCACTTCTTTTTATATAATTCTGCATAATCGATATAAAACTTCGATTTTTTTACAGGTTGAGTGCCAAACGGATAAAATGGTTTTTCGGCATTAATCGTACCTATATCATTTGACAGAGTAAGACTTTTTACGTCGCGAACAGTAACATCAACCTGCAAAGTTGAAATTGTTTTCTGAACTATTTCGCGAAACAGTTTATGCCCGGTTTCATTTTCAGTTTTTATTATAACCCTGCATACCGGCAACTCGGAATCGAAATTTTCTGAATAGATCTTTGAGTCGTATCCGACAACTGCCTCTTCTTCCTTTGATATTTGAAAAGCAATTTTCAGGATCTTTAAATCAGCACTATCAGAGCCTGATGAGAATTCGGAATTATTTATTACATCGAACGTTCCCAGCCAATCTTTTTCGCCTGTGCAGTATATTTCTAAATTTTCATATAAATCGTTGAACGAAACTGAGTTTGACAATTCGTTATTAAACTTCATTGTAATCTGCACATTTCGTTCACCTTCCAGTAATTCAAATATTTCTCCCGACAAGGCAAAACCGATTTTTGCATCGTCCAGTTCGGGATACTCGCGGGTATCGGGTGCTGTTCCTGTTGGAGGAGTTTCATAATAACCAAAAGGCCACCATTTTATATCGTCATCCGGAAAATCCTCCCCTTTCCCGTTGTAAGAGTTAGCAGTAGCTGCTGCTTTTAATTTTTGATTTGTATGATCGTTATAAACATTTTTCAGCAGCGAAACTTTTGCCTGATTGGCTACCAGTTCATCGTTTGTTTCATAAATAAGTTTATTGCCGGCAGTATCTTTTCCTCCGTCCAGTTGAGTTTCTTTTGCTATTTTTTCTGTAACACAATTTTTTGCCAGTTCAAATATGGCGTGGACTTTATCGGGGGTAGCTGGTTGTTTTTCTAATTTAAGAACCTTTTTATAATAAAAATCGAGGTGTCGTTTGTTTATCTTATTAAACCTTTGTTTTGATATTTCAAGAAGTTTTACAAAGCTTACAAACAATGCGATGTGCGGTGTAATATTTTTTCCATCGCTTACCTCTTTTATAAAATCATCCAACTCTGTGTCCGACTTAAAAAAGTCCTCCCAGTTACCAGAAGGTGTCTTACTGTTTTCAGTCCCGAAATAGTTGACGTGCGATGCAAAATTATATGCGAATTGCATCCACTCTTCTAAACCGAATTCGTTGAGCTTCACCGAGGTTGGATCCAGCGCTTCGATAAGACGCTGTTGTTGCTCAGTTCCTTCGCGAGATAATAATATGTCTTTTCCGCAATTTGCCATTTATACACTGTTTATATTTCGCTGCCTTCTTCTTTATAAAATGGGAATACCATGTTTTTCCTTGAATTGGTCGCCCTTATGGTGTATTCGATATTTATAAGCAGTTCGCCCTGTAATTCGTTGGTCGGATCAATGGATATTGTATTTACATCTATACGTGGCTCGTGATAGAGAATGGCTGTTTTAATTAAATCGATTATGTAAGTTTTTACAGTAAGATTCAACGGGCTGAAAACCATTTCATCCAGATTACATCCATAACCGGGAACCATAACACGCTCACCGAGCCGGGTAGAAAGTAAGATCTTGAGGCTGCTTTTTATATCCGCCTCATCCTGAATCATTTCCACCATTTTGGTTTCCTTCTGAAACTTCGGTGGAAAACTCCAGCCCCTCCCTAAAAATGAGTTGTTCGATTCCATTGTTTAACCTCCAATATTTACTGTCGGGCATCCAATTACTATTGTACCGCCATGGGCAGTCATATCTCCAAGTCGTGCTGCAGGCATTCCACCAATCATTACTGTACCCGAGCCCATAACAATTGTATCCGGCGGGCCTGTACAAATAGCCATGTCGCCTACCCTTGCTGCCGGCATTCCACCAATCATAACCGTTGGGCAACCGGGTGGTAGGATCGGACCACCAACATGCGGAACTACTCCTGTAACCATCGGACAGGTATGCATATCGTTTATTCGTGCTGCTAATCCCATTTAATTAATATTTACCATCGAACCTTTTACTTCAGTAACCGCAGCAGATGAAATCTCTGCTCCCGCACTGCCTTCTGCCTTAAAATTGGCAGTGGCAGCTATTTCTACATTTGTGCCTTCAATTTTTACATCGCCTGTTGTTGACATTTCAATATTCCCGGTACTTTCCATTTTAATCCCGTTGTTGTCAAGCGTTATAACATTCGAGTTATCGTCTTCTATTATAATCACCCCTGCATCTTCGTCAACAGTAATTTTTTTGCCCGCAGGAGTTTCCAGCATCACCGATTTTTTATCATCATCGAAAATCAGTTTCAGCTCGCTTCGTGTAACAAAACCTTTTTCGTGATTATCGTCGGAGGCAGTTATGGGAGCGGGTTTTGCACTGCTGTTCATCATACCCAGAATAACCGGGTCGTTCGGATTCCCGTTAATGAATCCTACTAAAACTTCATCATCTATTTCTGGCCTAAAAAACGATCCCCGGTTATCACCTGCATCTAGTGTCGATACCCGGGCCCAGACACCCTGCTCGTTATTATCGACCACGGGCATTCGCACCAGAATACGGTCTTCACCATTAGGATCGTCTTGCAACTGGGTAACCTTTGCGACCTGTAATCCATTTACAGCTGCCAATAAACCAGAGGCGGGTAAATCATTAATTTTAGTTGATTCGGCAAACCATTTGGGATTCATTCCAAACTGTGCATCAATGGTCCAATTGCCTTCTGTTATCTGGTGCCTTACTGCCGATACCCAGGCTTTTCCGTTAAACCGGTCGCCTACACCGGCCATTTGTATAGTTGTATTGGGTTTTACCTGAGCAACGCCCTGAAATTTCACCCTGCCCCGAACTTTCGACAACTGGTTAAACAAACTTTTAGCATCTGCCCACTTTTGTAATCCGGCATCAGTAATACTTCCCCCGTCTTTCAATTTCAGATTATCCAGTTCGATTACCGATGCCAAACCATCAGGTGACAGGTTTCCGTTTAGGTCAACACCTGGATCGCTGGCTTCAATTTCCAGCATTTCCTGTTCGGTTGCATTCCAACCGTAAGAAGTAACTATTTGAAACTGATTCCTGGCATCAATCTCGGCATCGAAGTCAAGAATAGTAGCCCCATAAACCAGCGATAATGCTTCTTCCTGGCTGTAATCGGGACTTTGAATGGTAATTTTCCCATCGTCAACCACGCAAACTTTTCCGTTGGCCTGGGTACGGGTTACCATAAAATCCCAGTCGGTTACATTGTATTGCACCATTTCAGGATGTTCCACATCTGAACTTTCAATATCCTTTTCCAGACCGTAACCATCAATTATTTCTTCCAGAATGTCGCTATCGGTACTTTCATAAAAATATTTGCTTTTGCATCCCACCGAAAGTTTTACTGTCTTGTCTTTGCAATCTACAATCAATTCCGATTTGCCTGGCCTTATTTTTAGGTTATGCTTGATTACTATTCCTTTAAAAATGGTTTCTTCATCGGAATGATAACCTGCTTTTATTTCAATTTCCTTTCCGGGGATAAAATAATCCTGGTTGCTAAGCGCAAAATCCTGTTCAGACGGATCACCGTCGAGCAAAACAATTTTTGCCCAGGGGATCCGGTTTATTTCCTTCTCCACAACAATATTCAGCACCTGATAGGCAGAGGAAAGTTCCTCTCCCTCAACCAGAATTTTAAACGTAATTAAATCGGCTGAACGCGATGTTGATATTACTCTTTCTTCAGTCATATTCAAGAAACTTTCTCTATGGGAGGGAAGAATATTTTCTGTCCTACTCTTAATTTTCTGAAGTTGGTGATGTTATTTGCTTTTGCAACTTCCAGATAATATTTAGAATCGCCATAAATATGGTGTGCAATTAATGGTAAAGTATCTCCCTCTTTAACAACTCTTACGTGTGTTAAATCAGGTGAACTATTATTTTCTGCAGCAACGCGCAGATTATCCTCGACAAATGCTTTAAATTTCGCTCTTATTGTAGCCCTTAATGGAGTTCCATCGGCCTTGAACAACTTAAATGTAACATCCATCTGTGTAAGAGTGCCCTTAAAAAGAAGTGTCCCCCATGATATTATGAGATAATTGGGCCGGTGTTCGTCTCCGTTATAATCGAAAACCACCTTTTTAAAAGTCTCGACATCGTCCATTACCCCTTTACCGATAAGAGATGACAGCGGATTATTTGAAGGGACACCAGGAGGATTTGCATAGTCAACCACAACACCTGTCCTATCGAAAAGAAAATCTAAATCCAAATCTTCAGGAGGCATTCTGTTAAAACGTGAGGCTGACGAACTTGTACCAGGTGCTTGTGTCTGATTTTGTACAACCGAGTATTTTAAACTATACTTTTCTGGATTAAGCAAAGTACTGAACTCGCCATTGGCAACTTCATTTGTAAACTGCTCATCGCTATACGCCTTTATCTTTAATTTAACTAATCCTCCTAACATATTATCTCTCCTCTTTTTTCGACAGGATTTCCATTACCTGCTCAACACAAGCTTCAATTATTTCCACGTTTCTGTCTTGAGTTCCCCCTTCTCTCTCATCAGGTTCTGGATTCTCGTTCACATTTATCTTTATGTGCAGTTCTTTAATTTCAATGGGCATATTAAATAACATTAAAATGATTGTATGCCAATTCAATTGATTCAATCACCAGTTTATTTTCCTCGGCATTAAAATCGGAAACTGACCATTTTACCGGATAAGCGTGTGCAACATACCAAACAGTTAACGGTTCGTGTTCTTCATTAAGCAAACTAATGATGATATCGGACGGAAGAATTACAAATTGTTCAATTGCACTGCGACACCAAAGTGCTAATGCAGAATTTACTTTCATACCTCGCTTTAAAACCAGGTTCGGAAAACTTGTACGCACCGGTAACTTGTGGCTAAAACGGTTTTCTCCCCCCTCGGCATATTCTTCAGTTTTCATTTCTGTTGACAAACCGGAAACCGATTGAAATTCGAATTCACCTGGAATTGTCAGAAATTCAACTTTAAAATGAAAGCCGAGTGGAGGATAGTAGGTACCCATATATTATTCGTTTTGAATGGTCAGTCCTTCATGTACCAATTCCATCGATTCGATTGCCACTTCGTTGCCGTCGGCTTTCAGATCGGTTGACTGGATTTTAGTAGGCCATGCATTTTTCACTTTCCAAACTACCACTGGCTCATGCTCTTCATTTAGCAGACTAATGATTATATCGCGCCTTTCAATAGTGTTTAGTTTTACCGTATTCCACCACGCATAAAATTCATTGTCAGTAGCAAACGTACCTCTCTTCAGGGTAATATTGCTATTCTTTTGCATTCCGGGCATTTTGGTTTTAAAATATTCGGGGCTCGCACCTTCTCGGTATTCGACTACCTCGGTTTCCACATCCAATCCTGAAACCTCGGTAAATCCTATTTTTGTTCCACCCCATTCTACCTGAAAATGAAACTTTACAATTGGATATTCTGTTGCCATGATTTCTTATTTTAAATTATTGATTAAGATTCCTGCATTTTATGAGAGAATTTCAGGATAATGAATTCAGCCGGACGTACTGCGGCCATACCGATTTCGATGTTCATGAAACCGTTCAGAATGTCTTGTGCGGTCATGGTTTCGCCCAAACCAATTTTTACAAAGAATGCTTCTTCGGGTTTGGCTCCAGCTAGTGCCCCTGCACGCCATTGCAGAGTTAAAAAGTTTTCAATCATAGCACGAACCTTTGTCCATGTATTTGCATCGTTAGGCTCGAATACAAATTGGGAAGTAGCTTTTTTAACCGACTCTTCCACCATATTGAAAAAACGCCGAACCGGAATGTATCTCCATTCATTGTCGTTACCGGCCAGTGTTCTGGCTCCCCAAACAAGGGTGCCTTTACCTGCAAATGTTCTGATTACATTAATCGATTTTCCGGTGGTATGAACATTCAAACCATCCTGTTCTTCGTTATCAACCTTTTGGTCAGGACCAATAACATTCATCACTCCAACATTGGCCGGAGCTTTCCAAACTCCACGGGTGCTGTCAACACGGGCATAAATTCCTGCCATGGCGCTTGATGGTGGTAAAGTGACTGTCAGTTTTTCCAGTTCCAGTTTAATCTGGTTGTACAACTCGGTGTTTGCAACCACTGTTGCTTCATTAAGCGCGAGGCCATCGTAACTGGTTGTTCCTGATGGCGGATCGGTTTCGGTGTGAGAAATGGTTACATCGCCTTCATCGTACGCATAAGGTAATGTTGTTTTTAACCAGGGATAGTAAACTGCTCCGTATTTCAGGAAGTCGGTACCAAGGCTGATGTTGGTACGTAAAGTATCGGCGAATGTTGAAGCCTGGTTAAAAGTATCGATAATTGTAAACCTGTCCTGTAATTTGTTGCATTGGGTCATTGCCTCTTCGTACAAATCGTAAAAATTGGTTACGGTCGAAACGTTGGTAGCATCGGGGAATACAATTAAAGTGGGTTCGTCCTCTTTTGCCAGATAAGACAGACCTCCGGTAGCCGATCCCAAAGCTGATTTGCTCACTGAACCTGAGTAATCGCCGACGGAAATGATATAGCACGGCCCTCCTCCATTGGCAAAATACATTTGCAATGCGTAATACATTAAGAACGGTGATTTGGTAGATGGTTCAGGAACCTGAATTGTCCTTGTGAGGTTTCCTGCAGTATCGTAAACATCTGAAATATTCACCGCAATGTTTTGTTCATTATCAGGCCCTCCGAATAATTCTTTATATTCAAGTAACGAAGTTATTCGTGTAGGCACGTTAAGCAACGAAACAGTATCTTTCATTGCTTTTTCAGAATAGCCAATAAAGGCGGGAATGGCGGTCTCAACCTGAGCGACCGAAGGCGGGAAAACAGATATTTCCTCTACGTAAACGCCTGGTGTTTTGTACGTTGTTGCCATAATTTTTAATTTAAATTTTACATGTATATTTCTGAATATATTTTATTGTTGGTACTGTTGGGCTTAACTAAGCTGGCATCAGGATTGGGAAGCTCAACTCCACCAAGTTCTATAGATACAAATCCTTTTTGGGTTAACGGCTGCAAATCCTTTGTTACCAGAATTCTGGCATTACCATTCTCTTCTTCAACATCATCTTTATTTTTCACTTTTTGGTCTTCATCGAAATAGTAGCGCCAAACTGTTTTTCTGTTTTCAAATATTATTTCGAAAACCTGATAAGGCTCAGGGATTTCACCTGTTGCGCCGGTAACATCAAGGGCACTGGTTTCTCCTTTCATTCTGATTTTAACAACACCAAATAAATTATGCATTTCAGGTATAGTCAATTCTTCATACACACTCTCTGACCCGGCTGTTGATAAAACGAAAGTGTCATCAATTAAACTGTTATCTCCTTTTTGGTTAATCAATGGGAAAGTGCCGGGTTCTGTACTTAATCGGTTATTCGAAAAGAAAAAAAGCTTACCGGCATTTGCAAACCCGAGTTCAGTATAATTTAAGAAGATGTTGTGTCTCAATTTCAACAAAAAAATCAGTTCCAGTGAGTTATCTAATGGGATAAAAGGAACGGTATCGTCAGATTCGGAAACTTTTACCCAAACCATAAAACCTGAACCATAAGTTTTAAAAACCATATTATGGCCATCGAGTTTTATGCGACTTTTTGCTGAAGGCATAATAGTAAAGACGTCTGAAACGGAATAGCCGGCAAGCAGTTTTTCCTGTTCCGCTTCGCTCATGATTAAAAAATCGTCAGTCCCTTTGTTTAAAAAGAACTGATGAAGAATATTCACCTTAAAAAGCGGATTATATTTTATTGAAAAGCTCATTAATTAATATCGTTTAGTTCGCCGTCGATATGAGTAATAACCGCTGAGGTAGATAACTTCTTATCGCGGTCGATCTGGATTAGCTGAATTTTATAAATAACTGATGGTAGTTGCCTTCCCCCCAATGTGCCCCAAATATGATTCAGGACTTCGAAACCAGGGGTATATAACTGCACTACAAACTTGAAATAATCTAGTGGATCGAATGAAACATTCGAGCGGTTATAAACAGTGTTTGCCGAGGTAAATATCTTTTTACCCTGGAAATATTCTATTACCTTGGAAATGCTTCTTAATGATATATCGTAATTGTCGCAATTGGCACTAACCATTAAAAATAAATTAAGGTTAACCGAGGGATTTTTGTATTCTGTACCATTATTCACAACCTTAACTGCCGGAAAATTTTTTAAAGCCGATTCTTCTTCGATATTGAGCAGGGTTAAAACCACTTTCCCCTCAAGGTTATCAGCACTTTCGCTTCCCGATTCCCAGAGGGCAATGTTATCGAGGATGATAATATTTCCTAATCCAACTTCTTCAAAAAATGCATCGAGCTGTTCTTTCAGAATTTGTAACGTTTCGTATATCATTTTTCGCAAATTAAGATTCTGTGAACCCAATAACCTAAATACTATGCTATCTCTAACCAGGTATAGATTTACCTATACAATCTAATGAAACTGGGCTATGGCGTCTATCTTCTGTACTAAATGAAACTTAATGAAATTTCATTTGGATTTAATAGTGATATGCAAGTTACGACAATAAATATTAAAAGTCAATAATAAAAATATGTTTAATTCACCACATAAATCATAAATATTCTGATAATGAGCATCTAAACAATGTAAAAATATAAGACAATTTTGTATTAAATCATTATTAAACAATATATTCTAAGGTAATATTCTCATTATCAAGGTGATAATCTTTTTTTTATGAATGAATATTTCTTTTCATACATAACTGAAAACAAACCGGTATTACTCTAATCCTTATTCGAGAATTTATTGATTTACTTACTTTGTTAGCTTTTACTATTTTTACCGTCGAACTGAAGATTGTTGAATACAATTTGGGCGAAAACTCTACCTGATAATACTTGTAAAACGCAATCTCAAATTTAAAATAAAATGCTACGCACTATTTTAATTGTTGGTACCGGTGGATTTATCGGTAGTGTAATGCGCTACCTGGTTCAGGTATTCGTAGAAAAAGGTTTGGCATCAACTTTCCCGTGGGGAACTTTTATAGCCAACATAGCCGGGAGTTTTATAATTGGAGCTGTATTTGCTCTTGCTGAAAAAGGTAACCTGTTAAGTGCCGAGTGGCGAATTTTCCTTGCAGTTGGTATTTGCGGAGGATTTACAACCTTTTCATCGTTTGCCTACAATAACCTGACCATGTTAAAAGAACAAGCCTACGGACAATTCTTCCTGAATGTAGGGGGAAGCCTGTTTTTTGGTATTCTGGCGGTGTATCTGGGCATGATTCTGGTGAAGGTGATTTTGTAGTTATCATTGTTGTCCAGTTGCCAGGTTACCATTGTTTCAGGGCAGGAAATTAACGACGACAACCTGAAAACAATGACAACTTTCTTGGTTTTTCCAACAAATTTGAAACCCCAAATCTCCTTTTTCTGTAAAACAAAAAAAAGCAATTACAATGGAAACTTCAGAGAAAACCGGGATGTTAAAGATTTATGTTGGCGAATCGGATAAAATCCATGGCCGCATACTTTTTGAAGAGATAGTTTTTGAGGCCCGTAATGCAGGAATAGCTGGAGCTACAGTTTATAAAGGAATTATGTCGTATGGTGCCAGCCACTCTATCCATACCATGAAAATTTTTGCCCTTTCAAGCGACTTGCCTGTTGTTATTGAGATTATCGACAATATTGAAAAGCTTGATGAGTTTGCAAAAAAAGTAAACGAAATTATGGAGCACAGCCAGAGAGGTGGTCTGGTTACATTCCAGGAATTAAATGTTATCAGGTACGAGAAAGGAGAAAAGTATAAATAGTCTGCAGTAATCAGTTGCAGTTAGTCACAGAAACAGTCACCAAAATTAATCCCAACTCAACCCATTAATCTCAATAAATTTACATAAATCTCAATCACCATAATTTAATTACTCACTTACTTACTCTTCCCCTTCAAGGTTAACCCAATATCAAATAATCAAAACCAAGCTTAATCCCCCTGTTTTAGTGTTAAAGAAATTACTAACTTTGGTCTGCTTTAAAAAGCACAGGCTTAACACCCTGATTTACTGTAAATAACAAAATTTAAGTTGAACAAATAAAAACTACACAAGATGTTAATTAGCGACGTAAAAGCAAGAGAAATTTTAGATTCACGCGGTAATCCTACCGTTGAAGTTGAAGTATTACTTGAAAGTGGTGCATTTGGCCGTGCAGCTGTTCCTTCGGGAGCATCGACCGGCGAAAACGAAGCACTTGAATTGCGCGACGGCGATAAAAGTCGTTACCTTGGAAAAGGTTGTTTAAAAGCCGTTGAAAATGTAAACACAGTTATTGTTAAAGAGTTGGTTGGCATGGATGCAACTGACCAGGTAGCAATAGACAACAAATTGTTGGAATTAGACGGAACTAAAACAAAGTCTAATTTAGGTGCTAACGCTATGTTGGGAGTTTCTTTAGCTGTTGCTAAAGCTGCTGCTGAATATTCTGAACTTCCTTTGTATCGTTACATTGGCGGAACCAATGCAAAAACATTACCGGTTCCGATGATGAACATTATCAACGGTGGTTCTCACTCCGATGCTACAATTGCATTCCAGGAATTTATGATTCGCCCGATTGGTGCACCTTCATTCCGCGAAGGATTACGTATGGGTGCTGAAGTTTTCCATGCATTGGCAAAAGTGTTAAAAGCAAAAGGTCTTTCTACTGCAGTTGGCGACGAAGGTGGTTTTGCTCCAATGTTAGGTGGTACTGAAGAGGCTATCGAGTCGATTCTTACAGCAATTAAAAATGCCGGGTACAAACCAGGACGCGCTGAAGACGGTGGTGATGTTTCTATCGCTATGGACTGTGCTGCGTCGGAATTCTACAAAGACGGTGTTTACGATTATAGCATTTTCGAGCCAAACGGAGCCAAACGGAGCTCTGAAGAACAAGCTGCATACTTAGCTGAACTTGTTGAGAAATTCCCTATCGATTCAATCGAAGACGGTATGGACGAAGGTGACTGGGACGGTTGGGTTGAACAAATGAAAATGATTGGAGATAAGTGCCAGTTAGTTGGTGATGACCTTTTTGTAACTAATGTTGAGTACCTGAAAAAAGGTATCGAATTAGGAGCTGCAAACTCAATCCTTATTAAAGTAAACCAAATTGGTACATTAACTGAAACTTTAGACGCAATTGAAATGGCACACCGTGCCGGTTACACATCAGTTACTTCTCACCGTTCGGGTGAAACTGAAGATGCTACAATTGCTGACATTGCAGTTGCTACCAATTCGGGTCAGATTAAAACCGGTTCTTTAAGCCGTTCAGACCGTATGGCTAAATACAATCAACTTCTTCGTATTGAAGAAGAACTGGGTGACAGCGCCATTTATGGATACAAAAAAATTTATAAGAAGTAAAATATTCCCTTAGGATTACATTATAATCCCGAAGAGAGTTTCACAACCCTTAGGGATGAGGATATTTCAAAACCGCTTTTCTATTTGAAGGGCGGTTTTTTTTTGGTTCCATCAAACTAATTTTTGAAAAAACATAACTTTTTCGCAAACAAACCTTCATCTGGTTGGTTATTGTTCAATTAAAACATTTTAAATTGTATCGAAAAACTAAAAAAATGAAACGAATTATCCTTATTAGCCTTTTTGTAATTGCAACATTTATAGCAAATTCACAAACATTCTCCGATTTAGTAGAAAAAGTTAACGAAAGTGTAGTCACTATCCAGGTTCTGGAAAAAAAGAACCTTGGCATTGGTAATCCTTCAACTTATACCGCCGCAGAAGGCATGGGTTCCGGGGTGTTGGTTGGCGAAAAGAAAATTTATGTTTTAACAGCCGCACACGTTGTATCAAATGCAACCAAAATACAGGTTGTTTTTACCGATGGTACTTCCGTTGGGGCGTTAAACAAAAGAATTGACCGGACTTCAGATGTTGCACTGCTTCAACTTGATCTAGCTATGACCGACATACCGGCGGCCAAAATCGGCGACTCGGAAAAGGTGCGTATTGGTGATGAAATTTTTATTATTGGAAATCCGCTTGGATTATCTCATTCCGTTTCCAGGGGAATTATTAGCGGGAAACATTCCGAGCAAAATGAAACGAACCAGAACAAGGCAGTTGAATTTTTCCAGACCGATGCAGCTATTAACAAAGGCAACAGTGGTGGACCAATGTTTAACATGCAGGGCGAGGTTGTGGGTATTGTAAGCTCAATCCTGTCATTTTCAGGCGGATTTGAAGGGCTTGGTTTTGCAGCAACATCCGAAATTGCAAAAGAAATTTTATCGCAAAAAGGAAGAATATGGTTTGGAACTGATGTTATGTCAGCAAGCGCCGAATTATGTAAAATATTTAATGTACCTCAGGATGGTGCTTTGCTTGTACAAAGCGTGACAGAAAATTCTCCTGCTTATTTTATGGGTGTAAAAGGAGGATATGTTGCCATGAAAATTGGGGAGACAGAATTTCTGGCAGGAGGAGATTTTATTCTTCAATTTGACGATATCAAACTGAACTCCGCTGAAAATATGGAGAAATTTTATGAATATCTTAACACCCTTGAACAAGGAAGACAATATAAGGTAAAAGTTTACAGGGGGGGCGAAATTAAAGAACTGACCTGGCGTATGCAGTAAAATAATTTATACCGAACAAGAAACCGTCTACCAAAAACAGACGATTTTCTTTTAATTTATTTTTTCATCCCAGTTGCCGGGATTCAGGTAGGCCGAATTAAACTGAAACGAAAGTGAAATAAGCCAAACCTGACTGTTTTTATACTTTGATAAATCAGTTATAAAATTGGTATTTGAAACCTCGTGGTTAAAAAAATTGTCGAGATAATATTTAAATTTCAGGTTTAATCCTTTTGGTAGCTGAATTCCGGCAAAAACAGAGGGGATAAATGAAGGCGTTTGATTGCCAAACCATTCGGTATATTTTGTTTTCGCACCATCCCTGTCGTGCGAGTTCCAGTACTTCTCTTTATAATGAATGGCAAGCTCGTATTCACCTCCGCCATAAATATAAAAGTTGTCTTTAAACGAACCCAGTTTTAAAGCCAGCGGAATACTTCCGGTATAAAGCCGCCGTATAATTTTATAATTTTGGTAAGATTCAATGTTAGGATTGTTGTTGTACAAAACTTCATCAGAAATCATCCCCACATTGCTGATTCCTAAACCGGTATAAAACCCGACATTGCCATTTATATCGAAATGCCAGTTCTGATAAAAATTATAAAACACGGTAAACCGCACCGGTACTTTCGAGACTTGGGCTCCCGGATATTGTGCCAGGTAAGCATCGGTAAACTCCAGAGTACCGCTGGAAAAAATCATTCCTCCACTGGTAACAGGATAAATTTTTTGTGCCGAAATGGTGGTTGTCAACAATAAAAACAAAACGATAATTATCAAATTTATTTTTTTCATAACGGTAGTTTTAAAAGGTCAATCTTTAATTGAAAGAATTATATTTATTAACTTAAACTGAATAGCAAATGTTTAATTGTAATCAAGAATCATGCCTCAGTCCAATTCCCGTTTTTCAAATTTTCTATCCATTCACAAATTTTATCGTAGTGCGATCCTTTCCAGTAAATTTGCCCGCACCCAGTGCATTTCCAGAATTGGTTAAAAGAATTACGGGTATCTTCAGGTAAAATCATTTCTATTTCATTTTCAGCAACCGAATCAAGGCTTCCGTTACAGTTCGAACAACGTGTAAATGGGTTAAAACTGTTTTGTAACTGCAGCCGTTCAACAATTTCGTGAAGTTGTTTTTTTGGATCGCTGTTGCGAAGCCAGTACCCGTGAGTAACATCGTTATGTTTCAATACTCCCAAATCACGAGTTAAAATAATTCGTTTTTCGTTTACCGAAAGTTTAACTATTTCGTCATCTTCTAAATCATTTCTGAACAAGGTATCGAAACCGAGTAATCGTAATTTTAGCGCCAGCTTTCCCAGATTAACATCAACAACAAATTTTGTTATTCGTAAGGGTTTAGGGCGAAGGTGGATTATCGGAGAAATGTCGAGAGTTTCGAACTCCGGATATACTGAAACCTGTTCACCGCCTATTATCAAAAAATCAAATCCAACCGACTTGCCATCCACAAGAATTAAATCCACTTCGGCATGAGGAACACCAATAGCTTCAATGGTATTTTTTATCGAAGGTGTACCTGTAAAATTATATGGGAAGGACCTCTTCCTTACATTCTGTGGGAGAAAATCATTCAGCTCTTCGTAAAAACGAAACCATGATGTTCGTATTATCGGGTTGTGATTAATATTTTCCGGTTTGTTCTTCAATTTAAGGTTAGCAAACGATTTAATTAAATATACGGCCAAATGAAGAGATGACAAAACAAATAAAGATAAGTTAGAATACCGAAATTGACTTATCAACAAATAACGATTAATAAAAACTCTAATTATCAGCCAGTAACAACTTGGTTTTCGAACAAAAAAAAACAAAATTTGTAAAAAGAAGATAATATTAAAATGAGGATTCGATTCGGTTCTGTACTGTTGCTGCTGTTTTT
Source organism: Bacteroidota bacterium (assembly GCA_039714235.1). Classification (GTDB taxonomy): domain Bacteria; phylum Bacteroidota; class Bacteroidia; order Bacteroidales; family Prolixibacteraceae; genus Draconibacterium. Next base: position 79,602 of record JBDLJS010000001.1, read on the forward strand.
CATGATTTTCGATGGTTGTCTGTTTAACGATGAAAATGAAGAAGATCCTGCGGATTACTATGTTTTTATTGAACAACACTCAACCAGTCACGGCGATTTGATTTCAGGTCCAGAGCCACCATTACTTCAAATTGATTTTCCTACCTACAATTTTAATCCGGAAACCAAAACACTTAAAGGCCTAATCGATTTTGAGATAAACGATGACCTTAAAGTTATTTTCGGAAGTGGTGGGTGTTTGTCTGGAACAGCAGGTGGCGGATGTGCAACAGGACTGAGCGGGATTTACCAGATACCTTTTGATCGAGGAAATTTTGAATTACTAAAACTGGAAGTCGATGGCGATGTTATTTTTATGTATAAAAATGAAGTGTATAGCCTGGCTGTCGGCGAAGAATGGAAAGTAGCAAATACCCGAATAGATACCATCGATGTAAAAGGTCAGCTTAGTATTTCAGAAATAACAGATATCGACAGAATCTCAAACTTTGGCAGCCTCAAAAAAGAGGGTATCATTATCTGGGAATGGTAACATGCATCAGTAATATTTTCGAAATCAGAGAAGCAAAACCTCACCTAAACTTTAACTTTATACTTTTGATTCTCAATAATTTGTTGTAAATTGTATCGACGTTTTACAAACCAGAACCCTGTACGCTAATTCCTGGAATTTACATTAATTTAAGATGTATTGTAACAATGTTCCAAATGTTACCTAAGGATATTGAGGATGCTGAAAATCAAGGACAAAGAGTAAGCCAACCATTTAAATCAAAAAGTTATGATTATCTCAATGCAGGGTAACTGGACAGTTACCGTCAAATCCAAAAGTGCATCATTCCAGCAAAGGTTTATAATACAAGGCGCTACTACTGGTAATGGAACTTACACAGGGACACCGGGAACTACTGCATATGTTACCGGTGAACAATGGTCAATAGCTATTCAAAACAAGCCATCTACAGCCTGGCAGTTATCTGATACTCAAATCAAATTTCCGCAACAAACAGGCGGGAACTATGAATTTGATATTTGGTCGAACGATGCGGGCGCTGATTCTGATTTTAACGATCTGATTTTAACCTGCTCTACTCCCGCAAACGTGAACGACTTTATTATTTACGGAAATGTAACTTTATATAGTGGAAAGTGCATTTTTAATCCGTGCCGAAGGTTTCCTTTTGTAATTGAAACTTACCCCGGATTGTTAAAAGCATTAAAAAATCCGCTTCTTCGAAATTGGATTGAAAAATATTACCCGGAAAGAATTCCTCCTGAAATTGACGGACCGGAACCACCATGGCCGGAACCGGAACCCGATCCATATTTCAAACCAATAGTTTTTGATGTAAGTAATGTGGCTATGCAGCAAAAAACTACCATACAATACACACGTAAAGCTGCAGAGGTTGCAAAAAGAAGTGCCAAATCAGCAAAAAAGACAACATCCGAATTTGCTGCTTCCAACTTTAATCTGGTACGTAAGTCCAATATAGCAACAGAAACAAGAGCTGTGGCACTTTCTCCCGATAGATTAAGAGTTGTTGAAGATATTGAAGGCCTGTTTTCTCCTTGTTTTACAGAGGCCGGCTCCAATTTAACCCTGACCTTCGAAGAATACGATCGAACTGCTGTAGAGTTGGCAGGAGGAGCATATTCAGGCGAAGGACACCGGAGGCTACTGGGCGATACAATTACCGACATGAACGGAAACTATATTTTCCGGTTTAGTTTCGATATGACATTCCCGTTTTTGGAAGATTCTTCTGATATAGCACCAGGAGAAGACGTTAATACCGTAATGTACCCCGATGTAATTGTAAAAATTGTAGATTATTCTCCTTTCGAGGTTCGCTATGAAAGTGTACCGTATTACAATATTCCCAATATTAAACGAATTGACTTATGTTTGCCAGAATCACAGGTCCGCGTTACCTCAGCTTGCTTTAACGGAAACCTGATAGGCAGCCTTGGAAATGTATTTATTGGTGGCAATCAAAATACGTCAGCCTCATATAGTGCCATTAATTTGCAACGATATGGTAATTCCAATTATCTGGAAGAAACAGGTGTTATATCTGTAAACAGCTCTCTTGCAGGATTTAATGTTGAATGTGCTGCCTGGAGGGGAACGATTGATATGAAAGGTTGTATGTACGATACATCAAAAAGTGCAGCCAACAATAGAATAAAGTGGTATACTATAAGAATAAGACGTTCCGGTGTTTCCCCGTGGACTTACGTTAGCCAGAACTACAAGCACCCAAAATTTTCGAAACGAAACGATCCTGGTTATATAGGGGACGATGTTGGTCCGTTTTACCCAAATCCGGGAGGAGCACTAAATGGATCAGTTCCGGCATATATTAACATTCAGCGCGAAATATTTGCCGATGGTATCGATTGGGAGTTTTCTAATATGGACAGATACCTGAGGTTAAACACCAGACTATACGATATAATTTTAGGAACAAGAACACCTGGAAAATTTTATATCAGAGTTGATGGTTATAACTCTGCAGGTAACCTGGTAACGAATGCTACCGATTTAATTGCTCTGTACATTCATAATCTCAATCTTAAATTCGAATTAAAAGATCTGATACTTGATGATTCTGCAATTGTAAAGGATGCCTGTGGATTACATAGGCTTACAGACACGCAGTTAAAAACTCCTATGAAGTTAAAATTCCAGGCAAGCGATCCTTATGGATTTGTTGATGAATATAAACTGAGAATGAGAAGATGTCCGGGAACTGCACTCGATTTGGTATCGAATTTAGACAGCAGTTTTACGCTTAATGGAACTTATTGGTTCACCGAAGGCGACAGCCCTACAAATGAGCACAATTCCTGTCTGGGATATAAAGGCAGCGAAGATGTTCATTCAAATCCAGGTCCGATAGATGTTGTTATTCAACCAACTGTAACAGGTGATGGTTGGATTAAATCCGATGAATATTTTACAGAGTATAACTTCTACTTAAAGGCCAGGCAACGTAAAACCAATGGTTACAATACCGGTGTAACCATTTACGATGAGGCCTGGTTGCAGATTTTAATGGAAAGATTATCCACATGATAAGGGAAGGATTCTTAGGATTCTTAGTTTGTACTCTGGTTGTATGGCGCATTACTCACCTGCTTTCACAGGAAGATGGGCCATTTGATATTGCAATCAGATTCAGAAAGTTATTCGGGCAGGGTTTCTTCGGAAACCTGCTCGATTGCTTTTACTGTTTAAGCATCTGGATTGCTATTCCGTTTGCATTTCTTCTTTGTAATAACTGGTTGTGGGGTGTTGTAACGTGGATTGCATTATCTGGTGCTGCATGTCTGCTGTTTAAAATAACTGACAAAAATTAGATGATATGGGTTGTTGTGGAGAAAAAAGAAAAAAATGGATATCTGAAAATCGAACTTTACGCTCAAAAAATTCAACAAAACCTAAAGTTAAAAAGCAAAATATTAATAACCACCCCGACAGGATTTTTGAATATACCGGAAACAACTCACTAAGTATAACAGGGATAACCACCGGCAACTTATATTATTTTGAAAGGAAAGGTGAAACGAAAAATGTCAACTATCACGACTCGTTTGCATTATTAGCAGAGAGAGACCTGAAATTGGTTGTACCAAAATAGTCAATATTGATGGTTCAATAAATGAACATTTCCTTAAACCCTCATATCTTTACAGGTAGGTTTATCAAATCTAAATAGCTCATGGTTACAACAATACATTCTTTAAAATTTGGTATTAACCAATGCTACATTATCCGGCAAAAAGGTACAATAATGATTGATGGCGGACCGGCAAATGCCATTAAAAAATTCAATAAATATTTAGAACGATTAAATATACAACCAGATGAAATTAAACTGATTGTATTAACTCACGGAGATTTTGATCATGTTGGTTCGGCAAAAAACATAAAGAAACTGACCGGGGCAAAAATCGCAATTCACGAAAATGATAAGCCAAATCTTGAGCAGGGAAGGTTTAACTGGCCTCCTGCCGTAAACTTTTATGGAAAATTCTTCAGGGGGTTGTTCTATCCATTTTTGAAGAGCATTTCTTTTCCTCCAGAAAAGGCAGACATTGTTCTAACAGATAGCGAATTTCCTTTACACAATTACGGTATTGAAGGAACCATAATTTACACACCTGGTCATACAATGGGTTCTGTTACTGTTTTACTCGACTCGGGTGAAGCATTTGTGGGTTGTATGGCACACAGTGGTTTCCCTTTCAGAAGAAAACCCAACCTGCCGGTTTTTGCAGAAAATATTGAATTGATTAAGAAAAACTGGAAAACAATTATCAACAAGGGAGCAAAAACCATCTATCCCGGCCATGGGAAAGCTTTTGATGTTGAAGAGATTAAACCATTTATAACTCTACAACAAACAACTACAAAAAATCGCCAACCGACATAAAGTCAATTGGCGATTTTCAATTAATTCACTAAAGGTTAAACCGCTTCTACTACACAGTTTTCAGCTCCATAGCTGTTCATAACGTAACCATCGGCTTCCGAATCGTTAATCCAATCCTGCCCATCCGCAAGATAACGGAACTCGTACGATTTTCCTGTTTCCAACTCTAGCAGACTGGTAAACTCACCCGATTTCAGTTTTTTCATTTCAAGGGCAGCTGTATCCCAATCGTTAAAATCGCCTACCAAAGTTATTTTCTCTGCCTCGTTAGCCATTTCTTTTTGTAACCTGAATGTTACTTTACAAACTGGTTTTGACTTTAATACTTGTTTTTTTATACTCATGATTAATAAATTTTTGTGTTGTGTTTAAATCTTAAAATTCAACTTCACTTTTTGTGGATAACACAATCACTGGTTAAACATTTACTTAGAGACTGTATAAAGTTTATCCAATCATTCCATTATTCGTCTTTTTCAATACTTCTGCGTTGAAATTTCCTTAAATAGCTGGTGCTATTCACGTCAATTCCGCCTTGAATTAGCAAAAAATACTTCATAATATTTTTAATTAATAAAATTTAAACCGTCTCTTAGTTTGATTTTGAGGCGAAAGAAACACACTCATCCAACATCGGCAAATTTCAGTTCAACTAATTGTCAACACCATTTTTTTAATAAAAAAGAACCAGAAAATTGTGGCTCTTTCAAAAATGTTTCAATTGTCTATATCTATGAGTGTTATATGACAAATATCAGGAATGATAAAACACCATATCATTAAACATGGTAGAGAAAGAATTATTTTTTAAAATTCCGTTAACATTAAAATTTTATTCAGAAGATACGCCCATTATGCCTATCACGTTAGCAGCCATAACCTTTATACCTGTTTTAATGGTTTTTTCGTAATCGGGATTTAGGTGGGGCGAATGAAGCGGGTATGGTTTTTTACCTTCCGCTTTTAACTGTTTCATGAGTTCGGGATTTGTACTTCCCAGCCACATTAAACAAATGGGAATATTTTCAGGAGTTCGGCCATACTTACCAAAGTCTTCTCCCACCATTTCGGGTGACGTTTTAACTATATTATCTTTACCAATAATCTCTGAAGCATAACCGGCTATTTTTTCACTCAAAACAGGATCGTTCAAAACCGGAGGAGTCTCAACCGGAGAAATAAAAACTTTTGGCAGCTGGTCATCTGGCATTCCGGCTGTTTTTGATGCCGACCGGCTTATTCGTTCAATGGCGTCAATCACCTTTTCGATAGCCTCATCGGAAAAATAACGGAGTGTTAATTCCATTTTTACCTGGTCGGGAATAATATTGGGACGTGTACCGCCATGGATTGATCCCACCGTAACAACAACAGGCTCCATCGGATTCATTTCGCGGCTTACAATGGTCTGCAAATCAAGTACAATCCGCGATGCAATTACAATTGGATCGATACATTTTTGCGGGTAGGCTCCATGTCCACCTTTACCATAAACTGTTATATCTGCAGTTTTTACGCCGGCAAAAACAGGCCCGCCGGCCAAGCCAATTTGTCCGGCCTTCAGTTCCGGATTTATGTGGTACGCCATTGCATAATCTGGTGTTGGAAATTTTGAGAACAATCCGGCTTCAATAGCCTCTCCTGCCCCGCCGCTGTACTCTTCTGCCTGCTGGGCAATCACTACGAGTGTTCCTTTCCATTCATCTTTTAACGCTACTAAAGTTCGTACAGTACCTGTCCAGGTCGACATGTGTATGTCGTGGCCGCAGGCATGCATTACCGACACCTCATCGTCGTTTAACTCAGCTTTCTTCTTGCTGGCAAACTCCAATCCTGTTTTCTCTTCAATGGGCAAGGCATCCATATCAGTACGAAGCAGCACAACCGGGCCATTACCGTTTTTAAAAACACCAACCACACTGTTGCCACCAAAATTTTCAGTCACCTTAAAACCTGCTTCCCGGAGTTCTGTTGACATGCGTTTTGCAGTTTCAAACTCCTGAAAAGAGAGTTCAGGATTCTGGTGAAGGTATTTGCAAAGTTCAAGGGAATAAGCAGTTTGTATCCGGGCTTCTGCCTCTAATTTTTCTTTTATTTGCGCAAATGCGCCAATTTGAATTGCCATGGCTGTAAGAATCAGAAATAGTTTAGCTTTCATAAATAAGAATTTGCACTTAGAACTACCGAAAATAAGAAAGTTTTTCGGAAGAAGAATACAAACCATTTACACCCGAATCAAAGTTGGGAATCCATAAAATGTTGTAGTTAATTAATTATAAATCCTTCCATACATAATTTGTAGTATAGAATGATTCGACAAAACAATTAATGTTTGTGGCAAACTGAATCATTTTTTTGTGGGTATCTTCATGGCTTCTGACCCCATATTCCCAAATATCGATACCTTTAGTATAAACAAACAATCCCTGTTTATTATATTGATAGTTCTTGTCCATGGTTGAAATGTAGGGATTCATTACATCGTAATCCTCAACATAAGTACAATTGTTATCCAGTAAAATCCATTTTCCCAACACATAAACCTCGCTCATTACATGGCCGGCAAATCCCTGGTTTGTACCTTTATTATACTCCTTTGCCCATACAATCGATGCGGTTTCAATCATCACTACAGGAAAACCAAATTCGCGTAAAATACTTGATATAATAAGAGCCTGGGAATGGCATCCGTAAAATGTTTTACTTTCGTAAAGTTCATTGGCCGTTTTTTTTCCAATCATTTCACCTCCTGCATTGGAAAACACCATATTTTGATTTACCCAATGGCAAATAGTTTTAATTCCGTTGATATCATAATCCGGAGTGCCTATTGCATTCCTGATTGCCTCCACATAATTATCGTCCAAATCTGATTGTTCTCCCGGAGTTAAATAATTATCCGGATTATTGTAATCAATGCCAAACGAATAATCGAAGTTTTCCATATCAATTGTGCAGGGAAGCGGCTCTTCATCTATGAGTTCAGTGTTTGTTTCCTCTTTTTTTGAACAAGAAAAGAGGATAATAACTAACATCAATATACTGAATAAATTCTTCACACTTAGCTGATTATTCTTTTAGTGTTTTATGAAAGTATTACGCATCAATGATAAGAAGGTTATTTTACGACAACCAGAGACTGTTTAAAAATTATTAATTCATCATAATCAAATGAATTAATAATTTTTAAACAGTCTCTATATTCAGGGAGCTATTCCGACATAAAATCGTCACCCGATATGCCAATTGACTTACCGGTGACGACTTCATAAAATTTTAAATAAAACTTACTGTTAATGTCACATAAAAACTCCTTCCCGGCGAGTAAATTGGATGGGCTTCTGCATTCCTTACCGAACGTGAAAGGTGCTCGTAATAAGCCGTATCGAAAATATTTTGAACACCGCCGGTAGCAGTAATAATGTTGTTTACCAGCCACGAAACTTTTACATCGACAACATTAAAACCCGGTGTTTCGGTTTCGCCATATGAGTTTGCAATCCTGTCTTGTTTAAATGTCTGCCTCAACATTATTTCGGGCAGGATATTGTCCTTTACAAATGTTCCCTTCAACCTGTAACGGAATTCCAGCGGCGGTATCTCAGGAAGTGGCTCAGCCAGAACTTGATTTTGGCCGTAGGTATATACAATGCTTAAATCTTGCCCCAGGTTTTTAGTAAGAATCTGGTTCCAGTTCGCTTCAAAGCCTGTCATCAGCGCTTTATCAATATTAATAAACTGGCGCACACCGGGCGCTGTAGGCATAGCCGGTTTTAAATCTTCCCTTATTTCCGACGAGATATAATTTCGCAAAAATGAACTGAACAGGTTGATATTCAGGTTTGTTTTTTCGGTTTGATACTGAAAATTTAAATCAACCTGGTTATTTACTTCCGGCTCAAGCTGAGGATTTCCAAGCATCTCATACGGGTCGAGCCCAACCGGAAACTGGTTAATAAAACGCTCGGTAATTCCGGGGCTGCGGCTTGCCCTTCCCAGCCAGATTCCAACCGATGTACTTTGTCCAAACATTTTTGTTCCGCCAACACTAAACGATGGATGAATATGATTAGATTCCATTTCATTATAAATTGCGCTAAACCGGGGATCGGGATTATTTGCGCGGGCGCTGTTAAAGTCCAGTCTGGCAGAAAAAACCAGATGCACTGTTTTTTTATCGAAATGATATTCGCCAAAAACACCGGTACGGTTAACCTGTGCATCCTGCCATACATTATCGACAAGGGTTTTACCGGCCATTGGCCCCATTAACATTTCGCGGGTACGATAGCCGTCTGCCGATTCGAAACGGTAATCCAAACCACCAAACAGATAACTTTTAGTAAAATCGAAACGCAACTCTGTACGTCCCCCGTAATTGTTAGTTTCGGCATCGGTTTCGGCATCCACTTTTCGTGGATTAAGTATTTTGTCGAAGTTATCCATTAAGTGTTTCACTTTTGTACCGTAAACGGTTGTGTTCCATGATGAAAGGGCTTTACCATAGAACTGAGCAGAATGACTTGCATTTACAAGCCAGGTATTGTCCTCGCGCAAATCCATTGGCAGGGCAGGAAAGTCTACATCCTTTGCGAAGTTATTGGAAACAAGCAGTCCCAGGTTCTGGGTATCGCTGAGTTTGACACCAAGCTTACCACCCCAGTTCAGGCGGTTAAAACCGGCATCGATACTTATTCCGTCACCATCAATATAATTACCACCCTGCGAATAAGCGCCAAACAAACTTAGGTCTGCTTTGGTGCCAGATACACCAGCTACGCCTTCTGTACGAAAAATATTTCCGTTGCTTTCGTAACTCGTTCCAAACCGTCCGCGGGGAGTTATTTTTTCGCGAAACTGCGGCGAACTGCTTTTAAAATTTATTGTACCACCGAAAGCGTTACCGTATCGCATGCTGTGTGGTCCTTTTAAAACTTCGGCCTGCGAAATCATATTTATTGGCACCTGGCTCGAAGCCGGATCCATGCGGTTGGGACATGCCGCCGAAGCAGTCTGCACACCATCAATCACAAGGTTTAGCTGGTCGTATTTAAAACCACGTAAAACCGGATCGAAACCATACGCACCACTCTTTCTGATGGTGGAGATTGCCGGAACGGACTCAAGCAAATTACCTGCATCGTGAGCCAGTTTATTTTGTACCGAAACATCTATGCTGCTCTTCTCCCCAACTCCCGGCCGTACATGGATATAGGTTACCGGTAATAAATAATTGTCAGATGCTGATATATGAACAGTTCCATTCAAAACAGCCTCTTCTACTTTTGAAGGGCCGTATACTATTTTTCCGTATTGAATGTGCGATAAAAACAATGACTGCCCTTTGGTAAAAGACAATTCAATTTTACCGTCACTATCCGAAAACCCGGTTTTAGCATCATATTTAAAGTAAATATCGGCAACCGGTTGCCCTGTTTTTTTATCTAAAACCTTAATTGTTTTTTCCTGCGAATACGAAGTAAAACTCCACAATAATCCAATGGTTAAAATGAAATAAAACATACGCATTCCGGAAGTCAAACGAAATATTTTCATTCCTAAAATGTTTACGTATTCTGTAATTATTCTGTTATAGTGAATGATGGTTTAAAAAATTAATCTAATTATTTTGGTGGCCTAAAGACCGAATAATTAACTCTGAATTTATAACTTTTTTGTGGTTTCAATTTCAGCAACCGCCCGGAAGGAGAGAAAGATAATTGAAAACCATCCGTTTGACTGTACAAATTAATATCCTGCTTACCGGTTTGCGTAGGCGGCAAATCTTTTTTCTGTTCCTGTTGGTCGGTTACCTTTTTTTTAAGCTGGCAACATCCTTTGCAGGTCGAACCTTCCACATCTTTTTCAACACACAGGTTTTTTGCAATATAATCCTGGTTTAATTTAAACGAAACATATATCAACAATTCAGAAAACTGAAGAGACAATATTGAAAAAACTAATATGACCGAAAAAATTTGCTTCAATTTTATTTAATCGGTGTTAATACAATATTTCTGTACAAAACTTTTCCGTGGTCGCCCTGCAGGTAAATTGGCCCGGGCTTAAAAACATCGGCAATAATTGCTCCGCCGGTTGGGCCATAGGCCGGCTGGTTATCGATTATTGTTTTTCCGTTTAATACAACCGTTACATGGCGCTTACATAAAATCATTTCCATGGTTTGCCACTCACCGGCAGGTTTCTCAGCAGCCTGCAACGGGGCTATCCTGCTGTACAATCCACCCATATTATGCGAATCAAGCTCTTTCCCATACGAATCGAGCACCTGTATTTCGTACATTCCACGCAGGTAAACGCCGCTGTTACTGTTTGCCGGAACATTCACTTCTAGAGATAACTTAAAATCCCCAAACTCCTGTACGGTACGCAAATTTCCAAAACCATGTCCGCCTTCCGGGTCGTTTATCATTACGCCGTCAACAACTTTAAAACCGTTTTTTCTGCCTTCGCCCATCAATTCCCAGCCATCGAGATTTTTACCGTTAAACAGTTTTATTGGTTTCCCGTATTTCACTTTTGATAAGTCAGGTGCCTCCCCTACATCCGGCAGTCTCCAACCTTTAAACTTCTCTTTGTTTATGCTCATACCATCCCGCACAGGAAAAACAGCAATTCCTTCCAGGTTATCACCTTCTCTTTTAAACTTAAATGTTTGCGTTACGACGTGTGTACGCTCCTCCCCTTTTCTCATTTCATTTGTACGGGTAACAATCAAAGTATTGTCAGCAGTAAAATAAATGTGCGAAACCGGCGTAACACTACCGCCTTTCCAGAGCAATTCAGCATCCAGAAATCCATTTTTTTCATGAACTCCCAGCCAGCCTACTGAACCACCATCAATATCAAGGGTCCACATTCCGAAAAAATCCTTTTTTAAATCCTGTGCGTTGGAAACAGTTGCTGCCAGAACAAAAACTGTAATCAATAAAATTTTAAATCGTTTCATTTTAGGTAAGTTTTAGGTTTTATTATGATGTATAAATTTAAACAAAAACTGATAGATTTTTCCAGAAATTAGAATGAATATACTACCTGTATGAGATTCCCGCTTTTGCAGGAATGAAAGAAAGAAGTCGTGCATCAGTTTCACCACACCAAATCGCAGGCCTCCGGCGGCATCCAGTGTTTATCTTCTCCCTCCCACTTTACATTACATCCAATGGGATTGGTAACCGGTACCGAGATTTCCTTTCCCGAAGTTAGTTCGTCCAGTGTGCGGTCTAAATCATTCACAGTCATTTTTGAGATTTCCCTCGGATTGTCAATTCCCCGCCCGGTATAAACCAATTTTTGTTTTTCGTTAAACACGAAAAAGTGTGGAGTCCGTAGTGCGCCATAAGCCAAAGCTACCTCCTGCGATTCGTCGTACAAATATTTCCACGGAAACCGGTGCTTGTTCATCCGGGCAACCATTCCTTCAAAATCATCCTCTTTGTAAGTGTTCTTGCTGTTCGAGTTAATGCCGACAAATTCAACACCACAGCCTGAATATTTCTCTGCAGTTTTTCGGGTAACTTCGTCGCTGTTAATTACATACGGACAATGGTTACAGGTAAAAAACAAAACAAGAAACTTTACATTGCTAAAACTTTCGAGCGAATACTTGTTCCCATCGGTTGCCGGGAGGTTAAAATCTATTGCTTTTGATCCAATATCAAGTGTAAATGCCATAATCTTATTGTTAAAAAAAATTCAATAAAACTGTTTTCAATTCAGTATGATAAAATGAAAACTTCAGTACTTTTAACCGAATCATTTAATCTTTTGTTTCATAATTGATAAGAAATATTTTAAGATGCGCCGGGAAGAAGCTCAGAAAAAAATTACAGAACTAAGAACAGAACTTGCTGAACACAATTATAAATATTACGTTTTAGCCCAGCCTGAAATCAGCGATTTCAATTTCGATATGAAACTGAAAGAGCTGGAAAGGCTGGAAGCTGAGTTTCCCGAATTTTTCGATGCCAATTCGCCGACCCAACGGGTGGGAAGCGACCTCAGCAGCGATTTCGAGCAGGTGGTGCACAAATACTCCATGCTGTCGCTTTCAAATGCTTATTCTGAAGAAGAAATTGAGGACTTTGGAACTCGGGTAAAAAAAATAATTGAAACCGACTGCGAATATGTTTGCGAGCTGAAATTCGATGGTTCGTCCATCAGTCTGACATACGAAAACGGAGAACTAATACGTGCTGTTACCAGGGGTGACGGAGTTAAAGGCGATGATGTTACCACAAATGTTCGGACAATTAAATCAATTCCGCTAAAATTACGTGGAAATGATTTTCCCAACAACTTTGAAATACGGGGCGAAATTCTAATGCCTTTTAAAATTTTTGAGGATTTAAATTCCGAACTGGAAAAAGCAGGCGAACCCTTGCTGGCTAATCCAAGGAACACTACAGCAGGCACGCTAAAAATGAAAAACTCGGCCACTGTGGCATCCCGGAAACTGGATGCATATTTATATTACATGCTTGGCGACAACCTGCCTAAAGACGGGCATTACCAAAATCTGCAAAAAGCAAAGGAGTGGGGTTTTAAAATTTCTGATGCCACGCGGCTTTGCAAAAACCTTGATGAAGTTTTTGCTTTTATCAAAAAATGGGATATTGAACGCCATCAACTCCCTGTAGCCACCGACGGGGTGGTAATAAAAGTGAACTCAAAAAATTTGCAAGACAACCTTGGTTTTACGGCAAAGTCGCCACGTTGGGCAATTGCCTATAAATTTAAAGCTGAAAGTGTTTCAACCATATTAAAGTCAGTGTCGTATCAGGTAGGACGCACAGGTGCCGTTACGCCGGTGGCTAATCTCGAGCCGGTACAAATTGCCGGGACTATAGTAAAACGGGCATCATTGCATAATGCCGACATTATCCGAAACCTTGACCTGCATTTGGGCGACACTGTTTTTGTGGAAAAAGGAGGCGAAATCATTCCTAAAATTACAGAGGTGGATTCAACAAAACGCCACCCCATGTTTCAACCCGTAGTTTTTATTGAAACCTGTCCCGAATGTGGAACAAAACTTTTGAGAAAAGAGGGAGAAGCAGCTCATTACTGCCCTGACGAAGACGGTTGCCCACCCCAGATTAAAGGCAAGATGGAGCATTTTGTCAGTCGCAAGGCAATGGACATTGATGGTATTGGACAGGAAACCATTGAACTTTTATACAACCAAAACCTGGTGAAAAATATTACCGATTTCTATTCCTTGAAAAAAGAGCAACTGGAAAACCTTGAACGGATGGCCGAAAAATCGGCTCAACGAATTTTAGACGGTCTGGAAGCATCGAAAGAAGTACAATTCGAACGTGTACTTTTTGCCCTGGGAATACGGTTCGTGGGCGAAACAGTTGCTAAAACACTAGTAAAAAAACTCCATACAATCGAAAATATTCAAACCAAAACAAAGGAACAACTAGTTGAAATTGACGAAGTTGGAGATAAAATTGCAGAGAGCGTGGTTGAGTGGTTTTCAAAACCGGAACACCTGGAATTAATTCAAACCTTAAAAGAGCAGGGATTGCAATTTGAAATCAGCGAAGAACAGCTTGAAGGCCAAACGGAAAAGCTCTCAGGTTTAAGCATAATTATTTCAGGTACTTTTGAGAAATACTCGCGCGATGAACTCAAAAAACTGATAGAACAAAACGGAGGAAAAAATGTAGGTTCAATTTCAAAAAAAACAAGCTACCTGCTTGCTGGGAACAATATTGGCCCCAGCAAACTGGAGAAAGCAACAAAACTTGGTATTCCCATTATTGCGGAAAACGATTTTTTAAAGATGTTGGAATAATCAGTTTGCATAATATTTAACAATTGTGACTACATTTGACAACTATGAACAACAGAAATGAAGAGTAAATTTTTATACATTTTAATTGCTTTAATTCCATTTACGGGGCTGGCACAAAACAAAATTCAATGGAGTGACGATTACGAATTGTCAAAATCTGATTTTCAGGCGAAAGCACCAAACACCGGGACAATGCAAACTGTTTCAGGTAGTTTTTTTGTTGAATACGAAATTGGCGGATTGAATTTAATTTCAACCCGAAATTTAAATAAAAATGTTAGCTGCTATTTTCAAAAAAATGCTTCTTATTTCGACGATGGAGACGTTGCTTCAGTAAAACGATTGCTTCGTTACCAGCAACTAATTTTTAATTTATACGAGCTGCAGGCCAGAAAGCTAAGGCAAAAATTTTTCGAAGAAAGACAACGGCTGCTTTTAAAAGGACCGGCAACTCTATGGGAAGAGGTTTCAGCTGAACATGTAAAAATAATTGCAAAGGTGGAAAATGAAACGAATCATGGATACGTTTCTTCAGAAATTACAAAATGGGAAACCTGGACAAATAAAGAACTGGAGAAACTGGAAGAGTTTTGTAAAACCTGCAAACCCAAAAAGAAAAAGAAAGATAAATAGCGATTTCCATGGGATTTAAACAAAAATATGCTCTACATAAATTTCGGAAACTGGCTGCAAAACAGACCCGTAAGCCGGTTGTTCCCAGCCTTGATTCGGCAAAACTGATAGGTGTAATCTGGCACCCCATGCAAAAAGAAGCATATCAGTATTTAAAAGTATACTTTAATAAAGAAAAAGTTATTTTCAGAGGATATTGTGTGTTCGATGGTGAGATTAATCCGCCAGCTGATTCCAATACTTTAACCGGGGCAGACTTAACCTGGCTGGGATTTCCAAAGCCGGAAAAAATTGAAAATTTCACAAATATTAATTTCGATATCTTAATAAGCCTGACATTAAATCAAAACCTGGTACTAGATACTATAACTATGTTATCGAAGGCAAAATTTAAGGTAGGCTGGTCGCCAAACGAAAGAAATTTTTTCGACCTGAATATTAAAATTGGTGAAAATCAGGATGCTTTATATCTCGCCAAGCAACAAATTTTCTATCTTTCGCAGCTCAATCAAAAAAACATTTAAATGAACCAGCTATTTACAGGTGCAGGTGTGGCATTGGTTACACCTTTTAATAAAAAGAATCAGGTTGATTATAAAGCACTGGAGACAATTATAAAAAACCAGGTAGAGGGAGGAATGGACTATTTGGTGGCATTGGGTACAACTGCCGAAACACCAACATTATCTAAAGATGAGAAAGCCAATATTGTTGAGCTGATAAAAGAAAACTCAGCCGGATTTCCTGTGGTTGTCGGAATGGGCGGAAACGACACCCGATTGATGATTAAACAGATTGTCAAATTCAATTTCGATGGAGTTGATGGAATTCTTGTGGTTACTCCTTTTTACAATAAACCTTCGCAGGAAGGCATGTTCAGGCATTACTCCGAAATTGCCAAAGCCAGCCCGGTCCCTATAGTTTTATACAACGTTCCGTCGAGAACCGGAGTAAACCTTGAAGCTACAACGGTGGGCCGATTGGCAGAAGCATCGGATAAAATTGTGGCGATAAAAGAGGCATCGGGCGAGCACTCGCAAATTACTAAAATAGCGAAATATACTCCCGATAATTTTACCGTAATTTCAGGCGACGATTTACTTACCTTAACCATTGCAGCAATTGGTGGCAAAGGCGTTATTTCTGTAATTGCCAATGCAATGCCTAAAGAATTAAGTACCCTGATGCATCTGGCACTTGAAGGCAAATTTACAGAAGCACGCGAGATTCATTTCAAATTGATTGAGATATTCCAGCTTCTGTTTAAAGAAGGAAATCCGGGGGGAATTAAGGCATTAATGAACATACAGGGAACCATTGAAAATGTTTTGCGGTCGCCGTTGTATAAAATCAGCGATGCAACATACAACGAAATTAAGGCGACTTATAAAAAGATTAAATAATAATTCTTTTAACCTTACTTTGCCTAATCGTTCTCCAAATAATCTTAAATTTGAGAGAATAGAATTTTAAAGCGAATAGTGTGAAGCAACTTCTTTTTATATTTTTTGTTTTAATCGGATTCGGTACTGCTGCCCAGCAAGGGTTACAGATGAATTTTACCGAGACTGATTCTACACAGATGGAATTGGCCCGGCAAATGGAATATTACCAGTTAATTACGGGCAACATTGGAGGCGAATCGCTTTTGGGTAAAGTTGATTTGCCTGACTTTAGTTTTCAGCAGGAATTACAAAAAAGATATACTTTTAGTTTCGAGGTATTTCCTATAAGCAGTTTTTCATTCGCAGGTATCTCATCAGGCCCGTTTGGCGCATACTCGCCATTTTATCACAACGGAACAGTGCTTAGCGCAGCTGCTTATCAATTAGGCGACAAATTTGTAATTGGAGGATACAGTTATGGTGCCAACACTATACACGCCGCACCTTATCCCAACCAGAGTGCCAATTATTTCGACACATATGGCTCTACCATGTTTATGCAATATAAAGTATCGAAAAAATTTAAAATAGAAACCAGGATTAGCGTTGGGCAGCGCCAGGGTCCCGGATTTTAAGCAAATTATATGCTAACAGTTTACAAGGCATCGGCAGGCTCAGGTAAAACATTTCAACTGGTGGTTGAATATCTTAAACTGATTCTGGAGAATCCGTTTAATTATAAACACATTCTTGCTGTTACTTTTACCAACAAGGCCACCAACGAGATGAAAAGCCGGATACTTGAACAGCTTTTTTTACTGGCCAATAATAAAAAATCAGATTATCTCCTGCCACTTCAAAACGAAAACAAATATTCAGAAGAATTTATAAGAAAGCAAGCCGGTAAAGTCCTGAAAAATATACTCCATGACTATAACCGGTTTTCGGTCAGCACCATCGATTCATTTACACAGAAAGTGATAAAATCGTTTAACCGTGAGCTGGGTATTTCGCCCAATTTTACAGTTGAACTCGACAACGACATGGTTTTATCGGAAGCTGTCGACCGGATGTTTGCCCGAATAAGTAAAGACCGGAAATTGCTAAACTGGTTAAAAGAGTTCAGCAGGGAAAAAATTGAAAACAACCAGAGCCAGCGCCTCGACGACGACATTAAAAAACTTGGAAAGGAGCTGTTTAAAGAAAGTTTCCAGGTGTTTTTCCCGGAAAAAGGAGATTCGGGTTACAACCGCGAAAACCTGTCTGAATTTAACAAAGAGCTACATAAAATTAAGGTCGGTTTTGAGAATACATTAAAAAAGAAAGGCGGAGACCTATTCAACCTCATTGTTCAGAATGGATATTCTGTTGATGATTTTCATTATAAAAAATCTGGTGTTGCCGGGTTTATTCAAAACATAGCAAATGGATTAATAAAAGAACCGGGAGCGCGTGCTGTGTCTGCCTCTGAGGAGGTTGAAAAATGGTATTCGGCAAAACATGACAATGCGGCTGAAATTCATCAATTGGTTGAAACCAGTTTACAACACGGATTAATCGGATTAATTGGATTTTACAACCATAATAAAGAACGCTATTTTACAGCCCTTGCTGTACTGAAACAACTGCGAATGCTCGGAATACTGAGCGACCTGAAAGATGAAATCAAGGCATTGCTACACGAAAAGGGATTACTGCAACTCTCCGATTCAAACTTGTTATTAAGTAAAATAATAGGGCAAAGCGAATCGCCTTTTGTGTACGAAAAAATTGGCAATTACTATAAACATTTTATGCTCGACGAGTTTCAGGACACATCGGGGCTGCAATGGGACAATTTTAAACCGCTGGTAATCAATTCGCTGGCCGAAGGGCATTCGAACCTGGTGGTGGGCGATGTAAAACAATCAATTTACCGCTGGCGTAACAGCGACTGGAACATATTGGCCGAACAGTTAGACACTGATTTTAATGAGAGCCAACTGGATATACATACACTTAAATTCAACTGGCGAAGCGATAAAAATATCATCGATTTTAACAACAATGTTTTTGACAACCTGAAAGAATCGTTTAAAGATTATCTTTTTAACGGGATTGACGACAGCGTGCCATACACTGAGAAATTCGACAAAATCTACACTTCTTACAAACAAAAACAGGGGAAAAAAGACGGTGATAAAGTTGGTTTTATGCAGGCCAATTTCCTCCCGAAAGATGATTTTTATGAAGAGTCAACCAGTTTGCTGGTCAATCAGGTAAAACAATTACAAGACAATGGCATAAAAGCCAGCGAAACAGCCATACTGATTCGCAGAAACAGAGACGGAGCAGCAATTATTGAAGAGTTTCTGGCAGCTGCGAAACTTGAGGAAAACCGGAAATACAACCTTACAGTTCTGTCAAACGAGTCGTTGTTTTTACACGCTTCGAAAGGGGTTTTATTTGTTATGGAAATAATTGAATTACTCATCGAACCTGATAATCCGGTTACAAAAGCAACGATACTTCAACTCTGGCAAACCTGGTTAAAACCGGAATTGGCAATAAAAGGAATATCCACCGTTACAAACAACGGGCAAAACCTCATCGATTTTACCGATTATGAAAACTGGAACCTGGAAAGCGATTTTGAGGAAATCTTTAAGAATGAACTGGCAGTTAAAATTGAAGAAGCCAAAGAGAAAATTCTGCTTTCCTCGCTTGATGAATCGATTACACAAATATGTTCGTTATTTGGCCTTTTTAATTTCGATTCGGAGTTACCATTTTTGCAAACGCTAATCGACGAGGCAGGCGAATTAAAATCTTCGTTATCGAACGACCTGTCAAATCTGCTGTTTTGGTGGAACGAAAAAGGATACAAAACATCGGTAAATGTTAATGAAAATGTTGAATCTATCCGTTTATTAACCGTTCATAAATCGAAAGGGCTGGAATTTAAAGCTGTACTTATTCCCTTCCTGAACTGGGAAACAAACGAGGGTGGCAGCCACAGTTCAATTCTCTGGTGTGAACCACAGAGCAGTCCGTTCAACCAATTTCCGTTACTACCGGTACAGGCCGGTTCCAACCTTGCAGAATCTGAATTTAGGCATCTGTATTTTGAAGAAAAAGTTAATGGATACATTGATACACTGAACCTGGTTTACGTAGCCTTTACCCGTGCAAAGAAAGCATTAATAATTAATTGCCCGGAGGCTGTGGAACCTTCAAGGAGCAGCAAACCTTCTGATAAATCCGTTAATTACATTCTTTTTAAAGCGCTGCAAAATCAGGCTCAGACCGAACCATTCAAAAATTGCTGGAACCAGGAAAATACAGTCTTTCAGTATGGTTCAATAAAAGCAAAAGCGGAGACCAGTGCAACTGGAAGCCCCAACATGATAACGCATTATCATTTCAACGATTTCAGTAACAAAATTAAACTCCGCTATTCGGGAGAAGATTTCCTGATTTCAGAAGAGGAGCATCATTCGGTAAAAAACACCGGAAAAATTATTCATGAGATTTTATCGGATATCGAAACCGGTCAGGATATTGAAAAGGCCTGTATTAAAGCATTTCATGACGGAAAAGTAAACGAAAAGGAACTGTTAGAAATACAGCAAAGTATAAAGGAAAACCTGGATTTACCGGAAGTGAAACCCTGGTTCGACGGCAGTTACAAAATAATGAACGAACGCAACCTGTTAACCACGGGCAAACTGCTCCGCCCCGACAGAATTATGACCAATGGGAACAAAGCAATTGTAGTGGATTATAAAACCGGTGAAAAAAATCAGGATAAATACAACCGGCAGGTACGAGGCTATGCCCAAACGCTTAAAGACACAGGTTTTGAAAAGGTAACCGGGTATCTGTGGTACCTGGGATTAAACGAGGTTGAAAAAGTATGTGAGTTTTAATTACTCTCAATCACCTGCCCTTTTTCGCGGTACAGATCAACTTTTCCGTCAAGTAGAACGGCTATAACAGTCACCTGTTCGTCTAAAACCTTTTCCGGAACATCGATGTAAACAATACCGGGAACCGAACTCCAGTACTGTTTCATTTTAACATCCCAGCTTAGTTTGGTGCCGTTGCCCACTACCCAAATACGGTTTATTTTATTTTTAATCCCTTTCAAAACCAGCGACCCGTTTGGTTTGTGCGGAACAAAAAGATAAAGAATGTCTCCTTTTTTATTTAGTGCAGTTGGCCCGTAATAGTGATCAGCAGGAATTCCTGCTCTTGAGCCGTAAATGGCTTCGGCATGCTTGTTGGTCCAGCGCCCAAGTTCTTTTAAAATATGAACCTGTTCGTCAGGAATTGTACCATCCGGTTTCGGGCCAATATCCAGCAACAGGTTACCGCCTTTATTAATTACATCAACCAGAATACGGATTACCTGGTTTGGCGTTTTGTAATCATGGTCGTTATGTTGGTATCCCCAGCTGTCGTTCATGGTCATACATAGCTCCCAGTAACGGTTGTCGGGCCTTGTTACCGGCAGTCCCTGCTCGGGTGTTGCATAATCGCCGTATCCCTGAATGCGGCTGTTAAGAATTACATTTTTATTCCATTTGCGCAGATCTTCACTAAGTTCTTTTGCTTTCCAGGATTCAGCCGACTGTTCCCAGTCTCCATCAAACCAATACAAATCAGGTTTATATTGTTTCGACAATTCTTCCAGCTGACAAAAATTAAAATCCACAAACCGGCTCCAGCGTACCGAATCGTCTTTGTATCTCTTTAATTCACGTGTTTTATTCGGGTAATCAGGGTGTGACCAATCCAACAGGCTGTAATACAATCCTATTTTCACATCGTTTTTACGAAGTTCTTTTACAAATGGCTCAACCAAATCACGATTTGCAGGCGTTTTATCAACTACATTAAAGTCGTTGCATTTTGTATCCCAAAGCGCCACTCCATCGTGATGTTTGGTTGTTAATACCGAATATTTTGCACCACTTTCGGCTATCAATTTTGCCCACTCTTCCGGATTATAATTTGCGGCTGTAAAACCGTTCAGTTGTTTCATGTAATCGTCGTACGAAATATAGTCGTTAAAAAACGACCAGCTTTCGTCAATACCATTCACCGAATAAATTCCCCAGTGAATAAAAATACCCAGTTTGGCATCTTCGAACCACTGCATACGTTTCTCCTTTTCGCTATCTGTTTCCTGTGCAATGCCGCTAAAAATTACTATTAAGCCAATGGCAAACAAAACAATCCTCTTCATAATACTTATAAGATTAAATTCTGGTGCAAACTTTCAAAAAAATTTTGAAAGTTCAATTATTTATTCGAACGAATAATGTTTTTTTATAGCAGAGTGTATGTCCCACACACACTCCTGGCCTTTGGGGAAAGTAACAAAATCGCCGGATTTAACTGTAACCGACTCAAATTCAGTAGTAACTGTTACCTCTCCTTCAGTTATATAGCATATCTCGGTCTTGTCATAATACCAGTCGAATTTGTCTTCATCGTGTTCCCATACGGGCCAGTCGAAAACCCCGGCTTCAGTTAAATCCTCGATACCTATTTGTTCTACTTCAATATTCATGATTCAACAATTGAGTTCTGATTTTATGTATAAAAATAATGATTAATGATAATTTTACAGATAAGAATGAAATAATTAATTTAATTCAATTATTTTCATCTTGAATTTAAACCAATTAAAATGTATAAGATATTACTTCTGCTGTTTGTCAGTATTTCGCTGACAGGTTTCAGCCAACAAAAACAAAACAACCTTATAAAAGATAAAGCCGGCTTTTCTTTTGTATTTATGACTGACATTCACGTGATGCCCGAAAGAAATGCCACACAGGGTTTTCTTCAGGCCATTGACACCATTAACAGCCTGGCTCCCGATTTTGTACTAACCGGTGGCGACAATATTATGGACGCACTTGGGCAAACCTACGGCAGGGCCGACAGCCTGTACGATTTATATGAACAAACCATTAAGAACCTTGACATGCCCATCTATCATACCATGGGCAACCACGAAGTTTTTGGACTTTACGAAAAAAGCGGAATAGCACCCAACCATAAAGAGTATGGAAAGAATATGTTTAAAAACAGGCTGGCAAAGCGTTATTACTCTTTCGACCATAAAAACTGGCATTTTGTTGTGCTCGATGGAATAGGTTTTACCGAAGACCGCCATTATTATGGACATGTTGATGCCGAACAAATTGAATGGTTAAAGAAAGACCTGGAAAAAGTTGGAAACGAAAAACCGATTGCAGTCAGTATACATATTCCGCTGTTAAGTGTTGGTTCGCAAATAATGCTCGGCCCTACAGAAGGAATGGATGAAGGCTCGGTAATTACTAATGCAAACGAAGTAATAGAGGTACTGGAACAGTTCAATACGAAACTGGTTCTGCAGGGACATCTTCATTTTCTGGAGGATATTTGCTATAACGGCATCCACTACATTACAGGAGGTGCGGTTTCGTCGGCCTGGTGGAGAGGCACAAGATACAACGTTGAGGAAGGTTTTGTAAAAGTTGATGTTTCGGGCGATGATTTCACATGGAAATATGTTGATTTTGGTTGGGAAGTAGTTACACAGGAATAACTAGAAAAAAGCCGGTCTTTCAACCGGCTTTAACTAATTCCATCCCCCTCAAAACAGCAACTTAAAGCATTAAAGAATTTGTCTGTCAGCAAACTCTCTACCGGCTTTAAACGCCTGTACATTTAACTCAACAATCTCAGCTCCTTTCTGTGCAAAAATTGTTTCTATACCCTTCGTAATAATTTCTTCGTCAATATCGATAAACGGTGATGCTGCCCCCAGCATTACCATATTCGATGCCCTTGGATTTCCAATTTCTTTAGCTATCCGGTCTGCATCAATTCGAATAACATTCAATCTTTCTGCAAGTTGCTCAAACTCCTTTTCCAAATCGGGATAATCGGGAATATTTACAAACTCTTCGGTATTGGTTACCAGGCTGCCGCCCTCTTTTAAATAAGGTAAATACCTTAACGACTCCATCGGTTCAACCGACAGGATTAAATCGGCACTGCCTTTTGGAATCAGGTCGGACCAAATAGGTTTATCCGAAATCCGCAGATGCGAAACTACTGCCCCTCCCCGCTGGCTCATGCCATGGGTTTCGGCCTGTTTTAAATGTAAATTTTCGTTTAAAGCCGCGGCACCCAGTGTTGCGGCTATTGAGAGAATTCCCTGTCCGCCTACTCCTGCTAAAATTATATCTGCCTTCATGATTAATCCTGTTTTTGGGTTTTATTCATCTTTTTTATTTTGCTGAGTTTCTGAATGCATATCCTTCGGCCAATAATCACCGAAACGCCTTCATAAGCAACCTCCTCTTTTAATATCTGCACAATTTCTTCGTGATTCTTTTTCAGCGGCACAAACAGCCTGATATGCTCCGGCTTTACTCCCATTCCTTCGCAAATATCTTCAATCCTTCCTTTTGCCGACGAATCCTGTCCGCCGGTCATAGCCACCGATTCGTTATCAACAATAATAATATTGATATTGGTGTTTTCGTACACACAATCTAGTAATCCGGTCATTCCTGAGTGGGTAAATGTAGAATCTCCAATTACTGCAAAAACCGGATTTAGCCCGGCATCGGCAGCACCTTTTGCCATGGTAATCGAGGCTCCCATATCAACACAAGTATTAATGCTGTTGTAGGGTGGCAGGGCTCCCAGGGTATAACATCCAATATCGGAAAACACCCTGCCTGTACCGTACTCGGCAACCACTTCGTTTAATGCAAAATATGTATCCTGGTGGCCACACCCCGCGCATAACGAAGGAGGCCTGTTCACAAGCGAACCGGGAGCCTGAATGTCAGACTCATGAATTTTACCAAGCGCCCCGGCTACAAGTCCCGGATTTAGTTCGCCCCGTCGCGGCAAAGCACCGTTTAACCTTCCGTGCACCTTCGTCCCTTTACCAAAATAATCGGTCAGTAACTCTTCAACAATCGGGTATCCCTCCTCGATAACCAGAAGCTCGTCGCATTCTTTTTCCAGTTTTTCTAACAGTTTCTTCGGCGCCGGATACTGCGTTACTTTTACAACCGGGTAAGGACAATTACCGTCCGGGTAATTTTCCATCAGATAGTTAAAAGCAATACCGCAACAAACTATCCCCAGGCTGTTATCGGTGCCTTCAAGGAACTTATTATGATAAGATTCTTCTGATAATTCAACCAGCCAATCCTGTTTATTCAGCAAGTTCTGGTAATATTTTCTTCCATAAGCAGGTAAAAGCATAAACTGCATCAGGTTTTCGGGCAGCTTTAACCGGTTCTCTTGCTGCAGGTGTTTTTGAACCACACCTGCCCGCGAATGTGCCAGTCGAGTGGTAATGCGAATCATTATCGGAAGGCCTGTTTTTTCTGAAAATTCAAAAGCCTCGTAAGTCATGTCGTAAGCTTCCTGCTGGTTCGAGGGTTCGAAAACAGGCAGCAGAGCAAACTTTCCGTAAAACCTTGAATCCTGTTCATTTTGTGACGAATGTTGTGAAGGGTCGTCGGCAACTGCAACCACCATACCGCCGTTAATTCCGGTTATGGCTGCATTCATATAAACATCGGCTGCAACGTTTAATCCAACGTGTTTCATGCAGGTCATGGTTCGCTTACCTGCATACGACATGCCCAATGCTGCTTCCATGGCTGTTTTTTCGTTGGCCGACCACTGCCGGTGAATGTTTCGTTCTTTTGCTGTTTTATTTATCTGAATATATTCTGTTATTTCGGTTGAAGGTGTCCCCGGATAGGCGTAAACACCCGATATTCCTGCATCGATGGCTGCCTGCCCAATAGCTTCAACTCCGAGAAAAAGATTTCTTTGCATGGCAAATGTTTTTATTTACACTGCAAATTAGATCTCAAAATGAACAAAAAAAATATCAAATCTCAGGTTATTGAAAGAATTGATATTGTTTAAAAACAGATATCTTGTTTTTGTTTTTATTAAAAGAAAATTATGCAGGTGTTATTAGCTATAAATTGTAAGAACAAGCCTTCGTTTACCGCCAAAATCGCGAAATTCGCAAAAATAGACTCCCTGCCACGTTCCCAGGTTTAATCGTTTATTTGTGATTGGGATGGTAACTTCTGCTCCTATTACTGACGATTTTAAATGAGCGGGCATATCGTCGCTGCCTTCGTAGGTATGAATATAAACAGGATCGTCCTCCGGAATCATTTTATTCATAAATCCTTCAAAATCCGTACGAACAGAAGGATCAGCATTTTCGTTTATGGTAATTCCGGCCGAGGTATGTTTTACCAAAATATGCAGTATACCTTTTTCGGGTAATTCGGACAGGCTGTCTTCAATTAACGATGTTATTAAATGATATCCCCTTTTAAATTGTGGCAGTGTTATTTCTTTTTGCTGAATCATGGTTGTGAAGTTAAAAGTCAAAAGTCGAAAGTTAAAAGAAAAAAGTACATTTACCGAAAATGTGAAAGAATGAAGATACTTGGTAATTTAATCTGGTTAATTTTTGGCGGATTTGCCATTTTTCTAGAGTATATTATGGCAGGCCTGGCACTGTGTATAACAATAGTCGGCATTCCTTTCGGAATTCAGGCATTTAAGCTGGGCGTTTTGGCTTTGTGGCCGTTCGGACAAAAAATTGAATACATGGATTATGCCCCAGGGTGTCTTTCTACCATCATGAATATACTTTGGCTGATAATTGGCGGAATCTGGATTATGCTTACTCATATTTTCTTTGGACTGCTGCTGGGAATTACCATTATCGGAATACCGTGGGCGAAACAGCATTTTAAAATGGCATCGCTGGCGTTAACACCGTTTGGAAGAAAACTGGTTTGAGCTTGATCCTCGATATTCGATCCTGGATACTGGATATTTTTGTTACTGGATGCTGGTTACTTGCCCTTCCTAATCACTAATAACCAATGACTCTGATCTCTGATTATTGATACTTCCCTCCTCTTCGAACTTCAAACTTCCGACTTCCGACTTCGGTCTTCCCTCACTCCATCCTCACAATTTTTGGATAAAAAACGCCAAGTACATTTACCAGATCTTTCTGATGTTTCATCACATCACGGATATCTTTGTAGGCAAATGGCGATTCGTCGGGGCCACCGCCTATCAGTTCAATATCCTTCTCGCGCAGGTATTTTTTTAGCTGACTTTCGGTAAAAGTGGCTTTGGCCTTGTTACGCGACATTAACCGTCCGGCACCGTGTGAAGCAGAGTTAAGCGATTCGTCGTTTCCTTTGCCACTGACAATAAATGCCGGAGAAGCCATTGTCCCCGGAATAATTCCAACATCTCCAATTCCTGCCGGAGTTGCCCCTTTCCGGTGGATTATTAACTCCTCTCCTTCCGCCAGTTTCTCCTTCCAGGCAAAATTATGGTGGTTTTCAATAATTGTTAAAGGTTTCATTCCAAACGCCTTTGCCAGCTTTTGATGAATTATCCGGTGGTTGGCATGCGAATAATCGCCCGCCAGTAGCATTGCCGCCCAGTATTCCTGCCCCTCTTCCCAATCGAGTTCCAGCCATGCCAGCCGGACTGCTTCGCCAGTTAATTCAAGCTTTTGTTTAGCTACATTCGTGTAATGCTTACAAACCTCGGCGCCAAAATTCCGGGAACCCGAGTGGGTTAAAACAGCAAAATATTTCCCGGACTCAAGTTGAATTTCTTTCGTAAACTCGTCTATTTCAACATATCCAACATCGACAAAATGATTTCCATGGCCGGAAGTTCCCAACTGTTTGGCAAATTTGCCATGCAAAGAGTTCAGAAATTTAATCTCACGGAATTCTTTTCTGTCAAGAATTTCATGATTGCTTAAATCTTTAAATTCGGCAAGCCCGAAACGGGTTTCGTTCATCAAAATATTTTTAATCCGGCCGGTTTCGCCTTTAATATTCTTAGTTGAAGCAGGAAAAACCGACAGGCACATTCGGCAACCAATATCCATTCCAACGGCATACGGAATTACTGCGTTGTAAGTGGCCAGCACTCCACCAATTGGCAAACCATACCCCACATGGGCATCGGCCATCAGCGCCCCTTTTACAGAAATCGGAAGCTTCATTGCTGTTTCCATTTGGTGTATGGCTGCGGGATCGATATTTTCCTCTCCAAATATTTTGAAATCAACTTTTTTGCTCCAGTCAATCTGTTTGGTCGATTTTTTTGAAAGAGTCTTTCCAGCAAGTATTTTTGCCAGCTCCCCAAAAACAGGTTCATTCAGGTAGTTTTCGGGTTTCAGGTTAATTCTCTCAAGCAATTCAAGAACTTCTGTTTTATTCGATCGTTTGCAATGCCTCCCAACTAAATTAATGGCCAGCGCTATCGCACGGTGATTGGTAAAACCAATTCTCTTTAATTCCTTCCCACGTAACTTAATTTTTTTCATCGTTGTTTTTATCGAAGCATTAAAAACGCTAAATTTAAAAACTGAATCAATTATCTGAAGATATTGTAAACCTGATAAAAAAACAAGATTAATAACAATTTATGGCTGAAACATACTGGCTGCTCATTGTCCTTGCAGTTTCCGTTCTGTTTATCATACTCGGAACCACAAAGTTAAAACTGCACCCTTTCATCGTTTTGCTCCTTGCATCATACGTGGCCGGTGCTCTGGCCGGATTGCCACTGGAGAAAATAGCTGTTACCATTGCCACTGGTTTTGGGAACATTATGGCTTATATCGGAATTGTAATTGTTTTAGGAACCATAATCGGAACTATTCTGGAAAAATCGAACGCTGCAATTAAGTTGGCAGAATTGGTACTGAGAATAGTTGGTAAACGATATCCAGGCCTGGCTATGTCGATTATTGGTTACCTGGTTTCAATTCCCGTTTTTTGCGACTCGGCATTTGTAATCCTTTCGTCGTTAAGAAAGTCGCTGGTGGCGAAAACCGGCAAATCGTCGTTAGCATTATCAATTGCATTGGCTACCGGATTGTATGCCACACATACCTTTGTTCCTCCCACTCCCGGACCAATTGCTGCTGCCGGCAACCTGGGGCTTGAGGATCAGCTGGGAATGGTTATACTTTTCGGATTGATTGTAGCTGGTTTTGCTATGCTGATTGGCTATTTCTGGGCATCGTACATTGGGCCAAAATTTAGAATTGAGGAAGATGACGTTCAGGAAAGCAAAACTGATTTCACAAACCTGAAACTGCCTTCGGGAACAAAATCGCTTCTACCCATTTTAGTCCCGATAATCCTGATTGCTCTTCGTTCGGTCGCTACTTACCCCACACAGCCATTCGGGCAGGGTTTTGTATTTTCATTTCTGAATTTTACCGGGCAACCGATAAATGCCCTGCTGACCGGATTCCTGCTGTCGTTTTTACTTTTTCCGAAATTCAACAAAGAAACATTAACAGGCTGGATTGGAAACGGGATTACAGCTGCAGCACCTATTTTGCTAATAACAGGAGCAGGTGGTGCTTTCGGAACTATTTTAAAAGAAACACAAATTGGAGATACTCTCGGAACTCTATTAGCCGATTATGAACTAGGGATATTTCTTCCGTTTATAATTGCAGCTGCATTTAAAACGGCACAGGGCTCTTCCACCGTTGCGTTGGTAGCCACTTCGGCTTTAATTGCCCCTCTGTTGCCAACCGTTGGCCTCGACTCTTTAAACGGGAAAGTGCTCGCAGTAATGGCAACAGGAGCAGGTGCAATGACCATCTCGCATGCCAACGACAGCTTTTTCTGGGTGGTAACACAGTTTTCGGGTATGGATGTAAAAACCGGATACCGGACTCAAACTCTTGCTACTCTTATTCAGGGAGTTGGTTCGATGGTAATTATATACATACTGAGTTTAATATTTATCTAAACCAATTATTTTAAAAAAAACTACCATCCGGTTAACTTTGACAAGATTCCTCGCTTCACTCGGAATGACAAGCTTTTGAAGGTGTTCGTTCGCTGTTGAGAGGGATGGTTTGGCGGCTTTGCCGGACAACAATGATAAAAAAACCACAACGGAAATACATCCATTGCGGTTTCATTCGATTTTAAAACAACTTTCGCTTATCTATTCAATAAAGAAAGCTCCTACCGGAAAAGCGCCAACACTGAAATCGTTAACAAATTCACCATCGGCTGAATATATACCCATGGTACCTGCGCCTGTGGCACTTTGTGCCGATAACACATAAATATCGTTGTTAACCGGATTTACTGCCAGGCCTGAGATACCTGCAACGTCACTAATCACCGGAGTTTCGTTAAACATTTTTGAGGAAACATCAAACTCAACTACCGCTCCGGTAAGGTTCCAGTTTGCATCGTAGGCTGATGTAACAATATATATTTTGGTAAAAAATTTATCGGCTTGCATAATTGTACCATAACCGGTACTTACATTATCCAATGTATAAAATGTCTCGACCTCATCAGAAGTCGTATTAATATAACCCATCCCTGTTTCTTCCGAAAAATCGGCATAAGTACTCAACATGGTAAAGTACAGATTATCATTTTTATCTTTTAGAAAATATGAACTCACTGCCGGAGTAGTTATATACGATACTGTTTCATCGGTTAAATCCAGAACACCAACCTGGTTCACATAGTTTAAGGCTGCATACAGTTTACCTTTCGAGACAGCCAATCCTTCAGGCCCGCCGGGCATAGGTATAGTTTTTTCAACAGTTTGTGTAACAATATTGTATTTTGCAATGTACGAATCGGGCATATCGGTCCAGTCGGGATTTGCGCCCAGGCACGAAATATAAAGGTAATCGCCGCTGCCAATACAAAACCTTGGATTGTTTAGGCCATCAGAAACACCATTTTGCGATTGTTGGAATAACGGATTAACAGTTATCAATTGGTCAACAACATTGCCAACCAAAAATACACTGTCGTCGTGTTCGCAGGCATACTGCAGGTTAGAGAGCAGCTCGTTGCCACTATTCTGTTCCTGGTAGTAGAAGTTGGTCATTTCAGCCTTCTCGTAATCGAATTTTGAAATACTGGCCCCACCCTGACCATAATTCCCAAAGTTTAAAACATAACAACCTTTTACCAACTCCGACGGAAATGGATCAGGAATATCATTCTTGTTGCAACTGTTTAACACGAACACTGAAAGAATCAGAATCGTAAAATAATAAATGTGCTTTTTCATTTTGAATAATTTTATTGAGTTATTTATTAATATTTACTTCATACTTTATACTAAACCGGAACGATCTTCCGGGCATGGCGTAATACCTTTGGTTCTGATAATCAACATCGAAAACATTGTTTACAGCAAATAATAAATTGAACAGATGCTTTTTCCAGGGGAGCTTATAACCTACTCCGCTGTTTGCTATAAAGTTGCCCGGAAGTTCCTTTCCAAAATCGTCGGTAAAACGTTTTCCGGTATATTGCCCGTCGGTATAAAAATGCCAGCTTTTATGTTTTATCCTGAATGAGGTGTTTCCCATGTATTTGGGCACATAATTCATTTGACGGTTCAGCACGCCACTGTTATCGATAGTTTCTACCGGTTCTACAGGATTGAAGGTGTAGTTTAAAATGAGATCTCCTTCGAGATTTCCAACAGGGAATCCTGCAGAATACTGAAACTCAACTCCTTTGCTCACCACTTCCTGAACATTATGAGCCATCCAAACGCCAAAATTCCGCCATTCAATCCAGTTTTTTACATCCATGTAAAAGGCATTTACATTCAAGTTTGTTTGCCACTCTCCATTATCAAAACTGTACCTTGCTCCCAACTCTAAATTGTTTCCCGTTTCCGGCTTCAGATTCGGATTACCCTGTATACCCCAGTAACGGTCGTTAAATGTAGGCACACGGTAACTGCGCGAAAGAGCTGATGTAATTTTCACAAACGACAAATCTCCTGTTCTGAGAGTATATTCAGCTCCCAAAGAGGGTGTAAAAGGCGCATCAAAATTGGTTACAAACGACTGGCGCAGGTTGAGGGTAAACTTCAATTTTTCATTCACTTTATAGAATGATGAAAGATAAATATCGAAATGTTCTTCAAAATCGATAACCGAATCGGCATAAGCATGAACATTGGGGACAATATATTTATATTTGGCACCGGCTTTCAGTCCCAGGCCAAAATCGAAATCGGTTGATGCCTCGATTTCCGATACCAGCCTGTCGGTTTGAATAATCTGTTCTTCAATATCGTCGAATACCTGTTTTTCGTGCACAAACCCAAGGCCACCCTTAAAATTAATTTTATGCTGGTTGTTTATATATTCCGACCAAATCCTGACGTTATCGTTATCAATTTCCTGGGTACCGGAGTAATGGTAATTGGTTTGCATATTCGGCTGCACCTGCCGCCAGTTATTTTCAATCCAGAATGAAGATTTAAAAAACTGATTCGCATTAAATTTATAATTCAACTCCTGAAGCAATCCCATATTTTTTATGGCTGCGCCTTTTTGAACATCGCAAACCGCCCCAGGATTTTCCACATCGCCGGTGTACGGGTTATTAAACGGAAAATTATTCTCTTTTTGATAAAAATAAGCCCGTGAAACCGACTCCCATCTCCCATTACCCGTAAAAATTTTTGCCCCTGTAAAATATTCTCCAAACGAGCCGACCGTAGCTTTCGTACTAATTTTTAAACCTTCGGTCCAGTAATTTTTTAATCCAAGATACAGCGCGCCACCAACTGCCCCCGAACCATTTACTGCCGATGAACTTCCATATTGAAGGCTGATTTCGTCGAAAAGAAACGATGGAATATTTGATAAATTGGAATGACCAAGTGTTAATGAATTAATATTAATTCCTCCAAAATTAATTGCTGTGTGATTTGGCGAGGTTCCCCTGAAACGTATGGTTGCCAGGCCTCCGGCATCAGTTTTAATGTAGATTGGAGTAAATCTTTTTATTACATTTTCCAATCCGCCTTCCTGAACCAAATCAATATGTTCCGTAGAGATACTTTCTATTTTTACACCCGACTGGTATTTTCGCAGTTCGCCGTAGCTCACTACCTCCTCAATCTGCACGGTATCGAGTAATGTGAATGGTTTCTGTGCCAACAAACATGAAACAGAAATGAAAAATAATATTACTAAAACAACAAACCTCCTCATTACAATATTTTTTAAGGAGGGATAATCGGTGAAAAATATTGGTAATATTTCTCAAGCTTTTTATCCCGAAGCTTAATATTTAACAGGAATTGTGGCAGGTCTTCTGGCTTGTCCCTGTTGCTGATGCCTTCCCTTCCGTCAGCCAACGGGAAGTGGCTTTTGTAGTTCAGCAACATAAATTGCAAAATGCAATTGGGACTTACAGCTGCGGGTACAGCTCCGGTTTTGCACCGGATTCCCTTTTCATCATGTTCATGATTAATGAACGGTTGAACCAAAATTCAAGGCTAATATAGTTAGTTTATTTTAACTCAGGGTACCATTGTTCATTCAAAACTTATTTTTGTTGAAAAATTAAAGAGAAAAAAATTGCTGGCTGTCGGAAATGAAATTCATATTCATTTTTTACCTTTAGGTTTATTGCTAATTATCTAATTATAAAAATAAAACCATGTTAAGAAAACACCTGTTATTAGTACTTATTCTGCTCACGTATTTTATCGGGTATGCACAAAATAAAAAGCAGGTATTACAACAAGACACCTGGGCGTTTACCCAGATAAAAACAGATACCATTTTTAACAGTAACCAGATTATCAGCCTGCTAACCATTCCGAAAAGTTCTTTAGACGAATATAATATTGAAATTAATTACCGCAACTCGGAGTTAAAGACAACCAGCTCGTTTGCGGAGGATGGGAATGCCATTGCGGCAATAAACGGGAGCTTTTTCGACATGAAAAAAGGAGGAAGTGTTACCTACCTGGAAATAACCGATTCTGTTATTACCCGTTCACTAAGCCCTGAATTAAAAAGCAATACTTTCGACAACATAATTGATGGTGCGGTTATCTTAGCCAAAGACAACACAATTCGTCTGGAATACGCCCAACCTGATAAATTCTACGAACAATCGAAAAAAGAGTCTGCCGTGCTGGGAACCGGACCTGTACTTCTGTTAAACTCAACACCGGTAAAATTAGCCGACATAAAATTTGTAAACAACAGGCATCCGCGAACCTGCATGTGTTTGAAAAAAAAGGCTGTTGTATTGATTACTATCGATGGCAGACAGGATGAAGCAGAAGGTATGAGTCTGCCGGAAGTTCAAACTTTTTTACAAAATATTAAATGTATTGATGCCATTAATTTAGATGGCGGTGGTTCTACAACCATGTGGATTAAAGACAGTGGAATTGTAAATTTCCCCAGCGACAAAACCGGTGAAAGGGCTGTTGCAAATGTAATTTTAGTAACTGAAAACTGAGATTGCCTTCTTTTTTTTAAATTCTCCCCTTGGGGAGATACAGCAGGCAGAGGGGTGATTTACCGCGACCGCGACTGAAAACTGATCA
>JBDLJS010000002.1:0-97953 GCA_039714235.1 Bacteroidota bacterium
GTGGCGGCGACCGTCGTGGTGGTGGCGGAGGCTATAACCGTGGTGGTGGCGACCGTCGCGGAGGAGGTAACCGCTGGTAAACTACAACGAAAGATATTTGAAAGAAGGCACTTAAGAAAATTGAGTGCCTTTTTTTATAATTTTTTCAACCACGCCTCGGCATCTTCCATCCGGTTAATATCGTTGGTTGTTACTGCAAAATTAAAACCGGGCTGAATGCAGAACGAACCATATTCGCCTTTCGTATTTAAGGCAATAAAACCTACCTGGTGGTTTTCGTAATCGGGTATTTTTTTAGCAATACGCTTAACTGCTTCTTCGCAGGCCCGCGATGGCGACATTCCGTTTCGCATCAGCTCTACAACAAGGAAAGTACCGAGGGTTTTCATAACCAGTTCGCCCGAGCCGGTTGCTGTAGCTCCACCCACGTCTCCATCAACAAATAAACCGGCCCCAATAATTGGCGAATCGCCTACCCTGCCCGGAAGTTTATAACCCATTCCGCTGGTTGTGCAGGCTCCTGAAATGCGGCCATCTTTATCTAATGCCAGCATTCCAATGGTGTCGTGGTTATCCTCCGTTACATTTTCAATATTAATTTTTGCGTTAAACTCTTTCTGCTCTTTTTTCCATTTTTTCCAGGCCTTTTTACGCTCTTTGGTTATCAGCTTTTCCTTTTTGAAACCATTGTCGAGTGCAAATTTTAATGCACCTTCCCCACTCAACATTACGTGTGGTGTTTTTTCCATTACCAGGCGTGCAACCGAAATAGGGTGTTTTATATGCTCGAGGTAGGTAACACTACCGGCTCTGCCCTTTTCATCCATTATACAGGCATCTAAAGTGACATCGCCCGCAGCATCAGGGATTCCGCCGTTACCTACAGTTATAACATTTGGATCGGCCTCCGGAACACGAACACCCGCTTCTACAGCGTCGAGCGAATGGCCACCTTTTGAAAGAATCTCCCAGGCAGCTGCGTTGGCAGGCATACCGTGGTTCCAGGTTGATATTACAATTGGTTTATTATTTTGAGATTGGAATCCGGTAGATGATAAACCATTCTTGGCAAGCCCCATTCCGGCAACAGCCAACGTACTTTTTGCAATAAATGAACGACGTGAAATCATAGTTATCTGTTTGTCTGTGTTTAAATTTTGTTATTCGTGAGAGAAATATTCAAGTGTTTTTCGGTATTTTGAGAATACCACTGCCCTTGAAATAAATCCTAAATATTTTCCTTTGTGGATTACAGCGAGGTTATAGCGGCCCGAGGTCTCAAATTTTTCGGCAACTACCTCCATGCTGTCGGTGGGCGAGATAAACGATTCGGGCATGTACATTAAATCCTTTACCAGAACAGTTTCGTACAGGTCGTGTTCAAAAATCAGGTTCTTCACATCTGATAGTTTAACCATACCTTTCAGACAACCCTCATCGTCTACGACAGGAAATAAGTTTCGTTTTGATTTTGTAATTGCTGTAACCAAATCTTTCAATTTGGCATCAGGTGAGATTATTTCAAAGTCAGTTTCAATCAATTGTTTTAATTCCATTGACCGCAGTACAGCTTTATCTTTATGGTGAGTAATTAACTCGCCCCGCATTGCCAGCCGTTTAGTATACACCGAATGTGGTTCGAAACGCATAATAGTAACATAAGCCACTGTTGAAGTAATGAGCAAAGGAATAAACATACCGTAACCACCGGTAATTTCAGCTGTCAGGAAAATTCCTGTAAGTGGGGCATGCATAACCGCCGCCATCATTCCGGCCATTCCGGCAAGCGCAAAATTATTTTCAGGTAATCCAAAATCGTATACCGTATTCAACAATTTTACCATAAAAAAGCCTGCAATTGCACCCGTAAACAGCGTTGGGGCAAAAATTCCGCCATTTCCGCCGGCACTTGTTGTTGCAGCCATTGCAGCTACTTTTAGCATTAAAATTCCTGCCAAAACTGCCAGCACCACGTAAACATTATCTTTCCAGAATTCA
The DNA here is from genome assembly GCA_039714235.1 of Bacteroidota bacterium. Taxonomy (GTDB): domain Bacteria; phylum Bacteroidota; class Bacteroidia; order Bacteroidales; family Prolixibacteraceae; genus Draconibacterium. The sequence continues at coordinate 1,999 of JBDLJS010000002.1, forward strand.
AATGGCGAATTATTTAATAAATCTGTTCCCTGGTTATTAAAAATATCGTTGATACTTGTGTAACCTTCTCCCCAAAGCGGTGGAAAAATATAAATAAGGATACCCAGCATAAATGCCCCGGCAAACAATCGTAATATCCAGTTTTTAATTCCGGTTAGTTTTCCTTCCAGATACATTGAAACACGGGTAAAATAGAGCCCCATAAGTCCGGTAAAAATTCCCAGAAGGATATAAATCCAAATGGTATTAATCTGAAAAGGATCAACCTGTGTAAACCGAAGCAGAACACCTTCACCCATAAAAAAATACGATAATACCGTGGCAGAAATTGCCGAAATAAGTAAAGGAACGAGGTAAGCCATGGTAAGGTCGATCATCAAGACTTCGAGCGTAAAAACAATCCCGGCCATTGGAGCATTAAAAATACCTGCAATAGCGCCGGCAGCCCCACAGCCTACCATTAGAGTTACATACTTGTAGTTTAATTTAAAAATACGTGCCAGATTCGAACCTATCGATGCACCTGTTAATACAATTGGGGCCTCTGCTCCAACCGATCCGCCAAAACCAATGGTTAACGAACTAGCTACCATTGACGACCAGGTATTATGTGGTTTTAACCTGCTTCCGTTTCGCGAAATAGATTCGAGAATCTTTGCTACTCCATGCCCTATATCATCACGTATTACATATTTTACAAACAGAACGGTTAAGAAAATTCCTATGAGCGGATAAAGCAGATATAAATAGTTAAATCCCTCAAGAGTAATAAAATCAGTAAATTTTCCGGCAATAAAATGAATGAGGTTTTTTAATATCAATGCGGCCAAACCACTAAAAATGCCAACAACTAAACTTAAAATATACAGGAAGTTTCGCTCCGAGATGGTTGCAATCCGCCATGCCACCATTTTGTTCAGTAACTTATTCAGGCTTTTTAAACGAAGTGCTTTAAACATGAGAAAAATCTTTAATATGTTTTCGGTATTTGGTAAATACTTTTGCACGCGAAATAAATCCTATATATTTACCATCCTCAATTACGGCGAGGTTATACCTTCCCGACGATTCGAACTTGTTAGCGGCCATTTCCATACTGTCATTTGGATTTATCGAGTATTCAGGCATGTACATCAGCTCGCTGATTTTTATTTTATCGTACTTCTCATGGTCGAAAATCATGCTTCTTACATCGTCCATTTTTACCATTCCAACCATCTTCCCGTCGGCGTCAACAACCGGAAATAAATTTCTGTGGTTTCGTGAAATGGCCACAGTTAAATCTCTGAGTGAGGCATCGGGCGACAATACTTCAAAATCGGTTTCAACCAGTTTTATTACCTCCAGCATTTGCAATACATTAGCATCTTTATCGTGGGTAAGCAACTCTTTTCGGCGTGCCAGCTGGATATGGTAAACCGAGTTAGGTGTAAATGTCCGAACAATAATATATGCAAATGTAGCTGTAATCATTAACGGGACAAACAATTTATAACCACCTGAAATATCGGCAATTAAGAATATACCGGTTAGCGGGGCATGAAGCACTCCGGCAATTAACCCTGCCATACCAATCAGTGCAAAATTATTTGTGTTTATCTGTCGTAATCCCAATAAGTTTACAACTTGTGCGAAAAGCATCCCGGTATTAACCCCCATAAAAAGCGTAGGAGCAAAAATACCTCCAACACCTCCGGCACCAAATGTTAACGATGTAGCAACAATTTTCAGTAATATGACTGAAAGCAGTAAAACTAACGCTGCCCAAAGTTCATCTTTCAGTTCATAAAATATACTATTATTAAACAGATAATCCAGATTTCCTGCCAAACACTCGTTAATAGCCTCATACCCCTCACCAAATAACGATGGAAAGAAAAAGATGAGTATTCCCAATCCGGCACCACCAACAAATAATTTTCCCCAGGCACTTTTTAGTTTATCAAACAATCCGCCAAAGTACATATACATTCTGGAAAAGTAAACCGATACAAAACCGGCTACAATTCCAAGTAAAATATAATAAGGTAAATCTGCCAGCTCGAATGCCTGTTTAATGTCGAACGGATAAAGTACATCCTGCCCGAGAAAAAAATATGAAACCAACACAGCTGTAGCCGATGATAGTAATAATGGCACAAGCGAAAAAACCGTCAGGTCAATCATTATAACTTCAACTGCAAAAACAATTGCTGCAATGGGTGCTTTAAAAATAGCCGCCATTGCTCCGGCACAGGCACAAGCCAGCATTAAAATTGTGTTCTTGTGATTCAGCCTGAAAACATTCGCCATCCATGAACCCCAGGCAGTACCCGTTGCAACCGTAGGGCCTTCCAACCCAACCGAACCGCCTAATCCAACTGTAAGCGAACTGGCAATAACTGATGAATACAGATTATGTCTTCTTATCCGGCCTTTACTTTTCGAAATACTGTGAAGAACATTCGGAATCCCATGCCTTACCTGAACTCTGAAAATGTATGTTACGACAACAACGGTTAAAATAATTCCAAGCAACGGTAAAGCGAAATAAACGTAATTGTGAACCTCGTTTGAAACAAGCGAATTAACCACGCGTTGAGTAAACCATACTGTGTTTTTAATTACAACAGCTGCAATGCCTGCAAGTATCCCAACAATAATACTTAAAATGGTTATAAATCCCCGTTCGCTCAAATGTTTTAAACGCCACCTGTGTAACCTTGCTACAATATGTATGTTACTGCTCATTCTGTTTGGTAAAAATAACAAAACCGCTGTTTTCAGAATAATTTTTATTCAATTAAAATCTTGATTTATTGTTAATCCCAATTATTATCATGAATAATTGGTGTCACCGCCAGCGACTAAGTATCACAACCAATTTTGTTGTCCAAAATTGGGTTAGGCTAAATCGGGTCAATCCGCATTTACTTTCATCTTCTAAAAAATTTGATGAATAATGTGGGTTAAGGATTTACCGAAATAAATATAAATCATAAAAAAACCTCTTCGTCAGCCGACGGAGAGGTTTTAAAATATCTCACCAAATTATTATTAATCGAGTTGAGGACCGGCAGCAACAAGCGCTTTACCTTCTTCGTTATCGGTATATTTTACGAAGTTTTTGATAAAACGATCACCCAGGTCAGCAGCTTTTTCGTTCCACTCAGCAACATCAGCGTAAGTGTCGCGAGGGTCAAGAATATTAGTATCAACACCTTTCAATTCAGTAGGAATTTCCAGGTTGAAGACAGGAAGATTCTTAGTTGGTGCACCTTCGATAGAACCGTCAAGTATAGCAGTAATAATACCACGGGTATCCTGAATAGAGACACGTTTTCCTGTACCGTTCCAACCAGTGTTTACCAGGTAAGCTTCTGCTCCGTGAGCTTCCATTTTTTTCACTAACTCCTCGCCGTATTTAGTTGGGTGAAGTGAAAGGAATGCAGCACCAAAACAAGCTGAAAAAGTAGGCTGTGGAGAAGTAACGCCACGCTCGGTACCAGCTAATTTTGCAGTAAATCCACTCAAGAAGTGGTATTGAGTTTGCTCTGGAGTAAGTTTAGCTACCGGAGGCAATACACCAAATGCATCAGCAGTTAAGAAAATAACTTTGTTTGCATGACCTGCTTTAGATACCGGCTTAATAATATTTTCAATGTGGTTGATTGGGTAAGAAACACGCGTGTTTGCTGTTACCGAACCATCGTTGAAATCGATTTTACCACCAGCATCAACAGTTACGTTCTCTAAAAGAGCATTACGTTTGATAGCGCCATAAATTTCCGGCTCAGCTTCTTTATCTAATTTAATAGTTTTTGCATAACATCCACCTTCGAAGTTGAATATACCGTCGTCATCCCAACCGTGCTCATCGTCACCAATCAACTGGCGATTTGGGTCAGTTGAAAGAGTTGTTTTACCAGTACCTGAAAGACCGAAGAAGATAGCAACATCACCTTCTTTACCAACGTTTGCAGAACAGTGCATTGCAGCCATTCCTTTTAATGGCAGGAAGTAATTCATCATTGCAAACATACCTTTTTTCATCTCGCCACCGTACCAGCTACCGCCAATAACCTGCATTTGTTCTTCGAGGTTGAATACAGTATAAACTTCAGAATTCATCCCGAATTCTTTCCAGCGGTCATTGGTGGTTTTCGATGCATTCATAGCTACGAAATCGGGCTCACCATAGTTTTCCAATTCCTCTTCAGTAGGACGGATAAACATATTCTTTACAAAGTGTGCTTGCCATGCCACTTCCATGATGAAACGAATTTTTAAACGAGAGTTTTCGTTCGCTCCAAGGAAAGTATCCATAACAAACAATCTTTTACCTGAAAGTTGCTTTGATGTAATTTCTTTAAGGTATTTCCATGCCTCTTCTGAAACAGGTTTATTATCATTTGGAGAACCAGGAGTAGTCCACCACATGTTTTCTTCTGAAGCTGCATTTTTTACAATGAACTTATCCTTTGGCGAACGCCCGGTAAAGATACCGGTCATAACATTAACAGCGTCAAGCTCAGTTAGCTGTCCTTTCTCGAAACCCTCCAAGTTGGGTTTCATTTCTTCTTCGAAAAGTTGTTCGTAAGATGGGTTGTAAACAATTTCCTGTACGTCTTGAATCCCGTACTTCGATAAATCCAAATTTTTCATAACTACCTAATAATTAACTTGTTAATATAATTCTTGTTTATTCAAATCGGTTCACAAAAATAACTTTTTTTTCCAATCGGATATATTAACAGTTTGGTTTTGGTACTTTTTTATGCCGATTAAACAATATTTTAACAATTGGTTTTTAAGGATTGTTTATTTTTTATCGCGTTATATAAAAAAGCGCTGTAATATTTATTACAACGCTCCGTTGAGTATTTATTTTATCAGTTATGATCTTGGATGAAACTGATGTATTGTCGATCTTAAATAATCCCTATCCAAATGTGTATATATTTCGGTGGTTAAAATCGACTCGTGCCCTAACATCTCCTGTACAGCCCTTAAATCGGCCCCTCCGTTTATTAAATGAGTGGCAAATGAATGCCGGAATGTATGCGGACTTATTTTTTTCTCCACACCTACTTTTTCCGCCAGGTTTTTAATTATTGTAAAAATCATTACCCGGCTTAATTTCTTTCCGCGCCGGTTTAAAAACAAAACATTTTCACTCTCTTTACTTATTTTTAATGTTTTACGGTATTCGTTTAAATACTTGTTTATCTCATTAATGGCTCTTCTGCTTACAGGCACCAGTCTTTCTTTATCGGCTTTTCCTTCTACTTTAATAAATCCCTGCTCGAAAAAAAGGTTGGTTATTTTCAGATTTACCAGTTCTGAAACTCTGAGCCCGCAACTATACAGAGTTTCCAGCATCGCTTTATTTCGCTGACCTTCCGCTTTAGCTAAATCAACAGCTTCAATCAGGGTGTCTATTTCTTCCATCGAAAGTATATCAGGCAGTTTCCTTCCAATTTTAGGAGACTCGAGTAAAGCTGTGGGATCGCTGGTAATCTTCCCTTCAATCAACAAATATTTATAAAATGATTTTATTCCCGAGATTGTTCTGGCCTGGGTTCTTGGGCTAACTCCTTTTTCATTCAGCCATTCAACAAAACTTTTTAAATGATTAAGTTTTACTTTATCAGGAGCTATTTTGTTAAATCTATCTTCTAAAAAACCAACCAGTTTGTTTATGTCGTTAATGTAAGCTGCAATAGAATTTTGCGATAACGATTTCTCGAGTGTTAAATAATTCTCGTAGCCTTTTTTACTATCCTCCCATTTCATAATCTGCCAAATTAAGTTATTTTTATTGTCTGTTTAAGTGATTTTAATTGTCATAATTTCAGTAGTATTAACTAATTTCACGGTACTAATTACGTTCACTCTTGAATAAAGTTACTATAAAATAAATTAAAATCGAAATAAATGAAGATATTGATAATCAATGGCCCAAATTTAAACTTGCTGGGAATTCGTGAGAAATCCATCTATGGTTCTAAAGGTTTTGAAACATATTTTGAAGAGCTAAAAAAATGTTTTCCGGAAGTTAAGTTTACATATTATCAATCGAACATTGAGGGAGAGATTGTCGATAAACTTCATGAATTTGGTTTTAGTTACGACGGTATAATTATAAATGCAGGGGCATACACACACACTTCAATTGCCATTCGCGATGCCATTGCGGCAATTAACACCACAGTAGTTGAGGTTCATATTTCGAATACGCTTACCCGCGAAGAATTCAGGCATAAATCAGTTATCGGCCCGGTTTGTAAAGGTTGTATTATGGGATTCGGGCTCGAGTCTTATAGGTTAGCTGTGCAAAGTTTTGTAAATTGAAGAAAAATTAAACGGGGCTACTTTAAGTTAAGTTCATATTAAAGTTTAGTTTAACCAATTATAGGGCATTTGACGTACATTTGTGCCCTTAAATATTTAGGGATATGAGACAGACTAAAATTGTTGCAACAATATCGGACCTGAGATGTGATATTGAATTTATAAAATCGTTGTATAATGCGGGAATGAATGTTGCCCGTATCAATACTGCACATATGACTACCGAAAGTGCAAAAACGGTAGTGAACAACATTCGAACCGTTTCGGACAAAATTGCAATTATTGTTGACACAAAAGGCCCCGAGATAAGAACCTGTAGTGTACAAAATGAACTTGAGGTTAAAGAGGGTGAAAAAATTGCTTTTTCATTTTCACCTGTATCTTCTGACATGAAAAATGTATGCGTTAGTTACGAGGGATTTGTTAACGACTTAAATAAAGGAAACAAAATTCTGATTGACGATGGCGACATTGAGGTAACAGTTGAAGAAAAACATAAAGATTACCTTTTATGTAATGTACGAAACAGCGGTACCATTAAAAAGAAAAAAAGTATTAATGTACCGGGAGTAGAGATTGAATTACCATCGCTTACTGACAGGGATAAAGAATTCATTCAATTTGCCATAGAAAATAAACTGGATTTTATTGCACACTCTTTTGTAAGGAATAAAAAAGACGTGGAGGAAGTACAAGGTATTCTGGACGAACACAACAGCCCCATAAAAATTATTGCCAAAATAGAGAATATGGAGGGGGTTGAGAATATTGACGAGATACTCGAAACAGCATACGGAGTAATGGTAGCACGTGGTGATTTAGGTATTGAGTTACCAGAGGCAAAAATTCCGACTGTTCAGCGCAATCTGGTACGTAAAGCCATTTTACACAAAAAGCCGGTAATTATTGCCACCCAAATGTTACATAGTATGATTGAACACCCGCACCCGACACGTGCCGAGGTTAGCGATGTTGCCAGTGCAATTTATATGCGAACCGATGCAATAATGTTAAGCGGCGAAACAGCATATGGTAAATATCCGGTTGAAGCAATTCAAGTAATGGATAATATTGCCAAAGAGGTTGAACCAGATCGCGATAGGCGATACGATATTCTTATTCCACCACTTAAAAATGAAATTCCGGCATATATGGCCGATTCAACAATTAAGGCAGCAAAAGAATTAAAACCAAAGGCAATAGTAACCTCCACTACTACAGGTAAAACAGCAAGGTATTTAGCAGCTTACCGTTCAAACTTCCCAGTTTACGCCAAATGTCACTCTGTTAATGCAGTACGCGAACTGGCTCTCTCTTTTGGAATTCATGCATCGTATCTCGAAATGAAAAAGAACAAAATGAAAATCCAGAGGGCAGCTGTACAGGAATTGTTAAATGACGGCATTTTAGAGATGGAAGACATGATTGTTTATGTAGGTGGAAGGTTTGGAGAGCATGCAGGAGCATCTTTTATTGAGATTTCTGCTGTCGAAAAATTGTTTCGGTTACCCAGTGATATAAAATAAAGATATCACCTAAAATCAATCTCCTCTACATCAGGATATTTCGAAGCATCGAATATAAAATCGGAATCGGGGAAGTTTTTATTGGGTTCCAGTTTATTTACAACTATACCGTATAAATTTCCATCGGTTCCATACAGTGTTGCGGTATAAATCATCATGGTCGATTTATCAATTTCCACCTCAATTTTCGAAACATCGTGTTCGTCTGTATCCGGAAAAAGATTAATCTGGTATACGGTTTTAGTACCTGCCTTTTTTTCTGCAACATATTCCGATCGGAATCCTTTTTCATAAATAGTAAAAATGGCTGAAGGATCCATTAATTCACTACTTTCATCATCGATGTTCGAAATTGTTACCTGGTTCCCTTCTTTCATGTAATTCCAGATAGTAGTTCCATCAGAATATACCTCAATACCCACTTCGGGTAATTTAACACAATACTTTTGCCCTTTTAATTTAATGGAGCCATTGTTCTTTTCATTAATTTCCATTTCTTCATTTTCCATAGAAAATGTAAAATCAGCCGAAATGCTTGTATAAGTACGAGTTTTTTTACTTACGTCATCAAGAATTTGCTTTGCTTTGGCATCTTCCTGTGCCCAAACAAAACCTGAGGTTAATAAAACCAATAATATCAATAAACTCCGTTTCATCTGTTTAAAATTTTTTGCTTGCAGAAAATCTGCAAAAATTTTTAATACATTCAGGAACTCACATGTACTTTTTTAATCATTCTTGTTTATGTAATTTATGATTAATAAAGTTCATATTCGTTTCATCTTCTTTTATTCTTTTAACCTAAACTATTCAATAATTGTTCCAAACTATATTCATCCTGAATGAGGACCTGCCGTGCTTTGCTTCCTTCGCTTGGACCTACAATACCAGCGGCTTCCAGTTGATCCATCAGTCTTCCTGCACGATTATAACCGATTGAGAATTTGCGTTGAATCATGGAAGTTGAGCCCATCTGGTTCATAACAACCACACGTGCAGCATCTTCAAACAATTCATCTTTATTGTTCAAATCAACTTCTCCCGGACCGGCTTCCTCTTCACCCACATATTCAGGCAATAAGAATGCCGTTGGATAACCGCGCTGTTCTGAAATGTAAGAACAAATACTTTCGACCTCAGGTGTATCGCAGAAAGCACATTGTACACGGGTAATGTTACTTCCCGAAGCAATAAGCATATCGCCTTTACCAATTAACTGGTTGGCTCCCGGAGTATCCAGAATAGTCCGCGAGTCAATCATCGAGGCAACTTTAAAGGCAATTCTGGCCGGGAAGTTTGCTTTAATAACACCCGTAATAATGTTTGTCGACGGCCTTTGGGTTGCAATAATCATATGAATACCCACCGCTCGTGCCAGCTGGGCAATACGGGCAATGGGTAATTCAATTTCTTTTCCTGCTGTCATTATTAAATCGGCAAATTCGTCGATAATAACAACAATATAAGGCATGTATTTATGGCCTTTTTCAGGATTTAGTTTCCGTGCAATAAATTTCCTGTTATATTCTTTTACATTCCGTGCATGAGCTTTTTTCAGTAACTCATAACGCGCATCCATTTCAATATTTATCGAACTCAAGGTATATTTTACCTTCTGAATATCGGTAATTACAGGCTCCTCCGAATCGGGTAATTTTGCCAGGTAATGCTTTTCAATTACCGAATAAATATTCAGCTCAACTTTTTTAGGATCGATAAACACGAATTTTAGCTGTGCCGGATGCTTTTTATAAAGCAAAGAAGCAATAATCACATTTATCCCAACCGATTTTCCCTGGCCTGTCGCACCTGCCACCAGAATGTGTGGCATTTTCACAAGGTCGAACATATAGGTTTCGTTCGAAATGGTTTTTCCCAACGCTATTGGCAATTCCGCATCACTCTCCTGGAACTTCTTCGAGCTGATAATCGAACGCATGGAAACGATTTCGGGATGTTGATTTGGAACCTCAATACCTATGGTTCCCCTACCAGGGATAGGTGCAATAATTCGTATTCCGAGTGCTGCCAGGCTTAATGCTATATCGTCTTCAAGGTTTTTAATTTTGGCGATACGAATTCCGGGGGCCGGGACAATTTCGTACAAAGTAATGGTTGGGCCAATGGTCGCCCTGATTTTTGTAATTTCAATTTTATAATGACGTAATGTTTCAACAATCTTGTTCTTGTTCGAAATCAACTCTTCGTTACTTACCTCGGCATTGCCAAACTTATGGTCTTCCAGCAAATCAAGGGTAGGAAATTTATAATCCGATAAATCGAGGGTAGGATCGTAATCCTCCAACTCCTCGGGCTGAACCTTATCTGTCTCCTCCTCTTCTGTTTTAGGCTGAACAGTTAACGTCAGATCATCTTCTTTCTCTTCAACTGTTTGGTCAACCTCTTCGGTATTCGATTCCAGTACAATTTCATCCGTTTCATTCTCCATCTCCTCATCTTCCGAATCAGGTTCAAATATCGCTTTTACAACATCATCATCTTCAATAACTTTCGACACCGATTCTTCGGGAATAAAATCCTCCTGTCCTTCGTTCTCCAAATCTTCAACATTATTTTCCTTTTTAGTTTTCTTGCTGAAAATCCCCATTATTACTGTATATGCTTTATCGAAACGGGTAACAACAATTACCAAACCCGAAATCAATAATAAAAAAATCAATCCGGCCAGCCCGATTAGCGAACGTAACCAGTTGCTTAATACAAAACCATATTGTCCGCCGAGGTAAATAAACGAGTCGGAACTGGTTTTATTAAAGAAAAGCCCAAAAGCAACCGAGAACCAGAGAACAGTTATTATACTGTAAAAAAAGGTTCTGCGATATCTCACAACATTTCTTCCTAAAATTTTAAGGCCAGTAATTGCAAGCAGATAAATAAAAATAAACGATGCAATACCAAATCCACGGTTAATAATAACCTCTGATAACCAGGCACCTGTTTTACCGGCTTTATTCTGAACCTTAACATTCGAATCGAATACCAGTTTCAACTTACTGAAATCGAGCTTACTCTGATCGGCAGCACCGTAGAAAAGAAATGAAATAAAAGCTATCAGTAAATAGGCAGAAATAAGCAATACCAGAATTCCAAGTATAAACCTGAACTTTTCATTTTTAAAAAAAGATGTTCGTTTTTTCGTTGTTTTCTTTTTATTACCTGCCGGTTTTCTTCTCTTCAATGCCATGGAGAAATTTTTAAATTGAACGCAAATTTAGCTAAAAAAATCAGGTTACCGTTGTATTTACAGGTCATAAAACAGAATCATATTAAGAACAATGTGTTAACAAAACAGGTCATTTAATTTTGAATTAATACAATTCCAAAAACCTGTTTTCCAAATTTAAAAGTCAATATTTTAAAAACTGTTTTATAATATCTCTGAGAACCGGTAAAAACTGACAATTGCCCACCTCTTTATTTCATTTGAATTTTTAAGTTTGCTAAAAGACATTTAATTGTACTAACGAAGAAAGATGGAAAAACTTGTCGTAGTTGCTTTGGGAGGAAATGCTATTTTACGTGGCAGCGAAGAGGGCACCATTGAGCAACAGGAAAAAAACTCCACCAAAACACTGGAAAATCTGGTATACCTGATAAAAGAAGGATACAACCTGGTAATTACACACGGCAACGGGCCACAAGTTGGAAATATTTTAATGCGTAACGATGCCGGGGAGCAGGTTTACAACATTGCCCCTATGCCGCTGGATATCTGTGTTGCCGATTCGCAGGGCGGAATAGGTTACATGCTGGAACGCATGATGCGGAACGTGTTAAACAAACATAGTATTAAAAAAAATGTTATAACATTGGTGACTCTGGTTGAAGTGAACGAAAACGACACTGCATTTAAAAATCCCACCAAACGAATTGGAAAAATTTACAATAAACAGGAGGCAGATAAACTTAACAAAAAGAAAGGCTGGATATTTAAAACAACCAAAAAAATTGAAGGAGGTTACCGCAGGGTAGTCCCCTCCCCTGTTCCACTCAATATTGTAAATAAAGAAACAATAGAACAACTGGTGCGTGAAGGCAATATTGTAATTGCAGGTGGAGGAGGTGGAATACCGGTTTATTTCGATAAAAACGGCGATGTACGAACTCTTGATGCCGTTATCGACAAAGACATGGCCTCCAGCCTGTTGGCAACAAACATTAACGCCGATGAACTTTACATATTAACCGATGTTTCGTTTATTTATGAGAACTTCGGAAAAGAAACCCAGAAAAAACTGGAGTTCCTGGATTATGCCGACACAGTAAAACACCTCGAAAAAGGAACATTTGCAGAAGGAACAATGGGACCTAAAATCAGGGCCTGCCTCAATTTCATAGAAAAAGGGGGTAAAAAAAGTGTAATTACTGAAGCAACAAAGCTGGAAGATAAATCGTATGGTTCGAAGATTACAATGCATTATGAAAAATAGAGAAGGCAAAGACAGAGGATAAGAATAAGTAGATATTAAAATAAATTATATTACAAAAATGACAATTAACTTAAAAAACCGAAACTTTTTAAAATTACTTGATTTTACAACTGAAGAGATAACTTATCTGCTCGAACTATCGAAAAAATTAAAGCGCGACAAATATGATGGTACTGAGCAGCAAAACTTAACCGGAAAAAACATAGCTCTGATTTTTGAAAAATCATCAACCCGCACTCGTTGTGCTTTTGAGGTGGCTGCATACGACCAGGGGGCAAATGTAACCTACCTGGGGCCAACAGGTTCACAAATCGGGCAAAAAGAATCGATGAAAGATACTGCACGAGTTTTGGGAGGAATGTACGATGGCGTTGAGTACCGCGGTTTCGGACAAAATATCGTGGAAGAACTCGGTAAATATGCCGGGGTTCCGGTGTGGAATGGTTTAACCAACGAATTCCACCCAACTCAAATACTGGCCGATTTTTTAACCATGAAGGAGCATACTAATAAACCGTTTTCAGAAATTAAATTCTGTTACCTTGGCGACGCGCGTAACAATATGGGAAATTCGCTGATGGCAGGCGCCGCAAAACTGGGAATGGATTTCAGGGCAGCTGCACCACAATCGTGCCAACCCTCTGATGAATTGCAAGCCCAATGCAGTGAAATTGCAAAACAAACAGGGGCTAAAATTACCGTTACCGACAACATTTCAGAAGCCGTAAAAGACTGCGATTTTCTTTATACCGACGTTTGGGTATCGATGGGCGAGCCTGACGAGGTATGGGCCGAACGCATTAAACAACTACTACCCTACCAGGTGAATAAAAAAGCTATGGAGATGACCGGTAATCTGAATGTAAAATTTCTTCACTGTTTGCCAGCCTTTCATAACCGCGACACAAAAATTGGCGAGCAGATTTACCAAAAATTTGGCATTGAAGCCATGGAAGTTACCGATGAAGTTTTTGAAAGCGAAGCGTCAGTCGTTTTTCATCAGGCCGAAAACAGGATGCATACCATTAAGGCGGTAATGGTGGCTACGCTGGAGAAATAAACGTATCTCATTCCTAAAGGCTGAATAAACCGCCCTCTTTTTTGTTATCCAGTCAATTTCTGGTTCACTTAAAATCTAAAACTGAGATTTGAGATTAACCCTGAAATCAATAATGGTAAAATAATATGTATAATACCTTATTTTCAAGCCTTCAAAAATCTAACAAAAAACACAACATGACCACTACGATTGCACATCCAAAAGAAATCACAACCATACACCTAATATGTTAATTTATTGCTTTTCAAATACTTAATTTGTCATTTTACCACTACATGTAAATTTTAATTATTACAAAGCAATATTAGTCACTTTCTCATACAAACCCAAAAGCCTATTTTTACCCCTAAGATTAAATCGTATTTTATGATTAATATTTTTAAATCATCAAAGTCTGTTGCACTAAGCATTGATAATTTTTTTGATAAAATTGATCTTGGGACTCTAAATTTTAAAAAGGGGGTAGTCAATTATATTGAAGGCAATACCAGTGAGTTCGCACAAAACTTAAAATCAATCAGTATTTTAGAATCTGAGGCTGATTCTATTCAAAGAAATATAGAGAACGATTTCTATTTGCATTCACTTATGCCAAACTATGCCAGCGACATTCTTAATCTGTTGGAAAGTGTGGATGATATTATTGATATGTCGAAAGATGTGGTGAGCCAGCTTGATGTTGAAACACCGCATATACCGGAGGCTGTAAAAAAAGATTATATTGAGTTGGCAGACCTGTCGGCAAAATCTGTTGAGAATGTTCTCCCTGCAGCCCGAATATTTTTCACACAACCCGATAAAGTTAAAGATAGTATTCAAAAGGTACTCTTTTACCATAGGGAAACTAATACCTTATCAACAAACCTTAAACGAAAAATCTTTCAGGAATTCGACACATTAAAGCTTAGCGAAAAGCTGCACCTGAGGTATTTCGCATTACACATAGAGCAAGTTTCCGATGTTGCAAAAGTTGTTGCCCAACAGCTTTCATCATTAGTAATTAAAATAAGAATGTAATCCCATCAATACAATTTGTACATGTTTATATTCTTTTTAACCAGCGGATTATTTTTAGGGTGGACATTAGGTGCCAATGATGCCTCTAATGTATTTGGTTCGGCTGTTGGTTCCAAGATGATAAAATTTAAACAGGCTGCAATAATTGCTTCGGTATTTGTAATACTAGGTGCAGTATTACAAGGTGCAGGAGGATCTCATACACTTGGCAGGTTAGGTTCAATTGATTCATTAGGGGGAGCATTTACGGTAGCTCTTGCTGCAGGCCTGTCCGTTTTTTGGATGACAAAACTGAAACTTCCGGTATCGACTTCACAAGCAATTGTTGGCGCAATTATTGGCTGGAATTTTTTCACAAATAACCCAACGGATTACCACTCTTTAACAAAAATTGTTATTACCTGGGTTTCAGGACCTATCCTGGGTGGTATTTTCGCGATTTTGCTTTTTCTGTTATTAAAATTTGTACTGGCAAAAAGCAAAATACATCTGGTAAAATTAGATGCTTACATTAAATATGCCCTGTTAATAGTAGGAGCTTTTGGATCGTACAGTTTGGGAGCCAATAATATTGCAAATGTGGTGGGTGTGTTTGTTCCTTCTGTACCTAATATTATACTTGATTTTGGGATATTTACTTTAGACGGCGTTCAACTATTATTTATGGCTGGTGGAATTTCTATTGCGGTAGGGATATTAACCTATTCGCGAAAAGTAATGGTAACCGTCGGCAATTCATTAATGCGGTTAAATGCTGAAACTGCAATAGTGGTTGTTTTAGCCCACTCTTTGGTCTTATTTGTTTTTTCATCACAAAATCTCTCTAACTTTTTTGTAAATATAGGCCTGCCGGCAATTCCAATGGTTCCGGTTTCCAGTTCACAGGCAATTGTGGGCTCAATAATAGGAATTGGGATTCTTAAAGGCGGTAAAAATATTCAACTCAAAGTAATTGGTAAAATAGCATCCGGCTGGGTAACTACTCCTATAATTGCCGGACTGATATCGTTTTTTGCCTTATTTTTTATGAGTAACGTTTTCAATTTAGAGGTCTCACAAAACCCATCGAAATTTATTAAAGGAGATGTTGTTATAGAAGAAACAATTTCTCATGCTCCTGATACATCTACTTTTATAGCTGAGAGTTTACAGATTAATAAAAAACCAAGAAAAGTAGTTCATATTTACAAAGCTTTTGTCGTTCTTCTGGTAGTCATTTTACTGGCATTCATAATATATCAATGGTATGTTATTTATAAATTAAGGGAAAAGGATAAACTTGATGAACAGGAAGAGAGTATTGAAAAATACAATGCTCAGCAAATATTACTCGAAAATGAATTACGCGCAACACATGATGCCAATGTTAAATTGGAAAAAGAGATAGAGTTTAAAGAAAAGGAGCAAAAAAAGATTGCCCTCAGTATAATTCGTAAAAATGAGATTTTTTCAAAATTAAAAGCTGAAATAGAAGGGATTAAATCGAAACCTGAAAAATCATTAAAATACAGTGACCTGAATACTTTAAAAGTTCTGATTCTTGATAATCTGAACTTGGAAAAAGAACGAAAATCTTTAGATAATTACATCAAAGAGCTTAACGATACTTTTTTTCAAAACCTCGAAAAAAACTATCCGGGATTAACAGAAAACGAAAAGAAGCTGTGCTCTTTGCTTCGTCTGAAATTATCTTCAAAAGAAATTGCATCCATTCTAAATATCAGCCCCAAAAGTGTCGAGGTCAGCAGATATAGACTAAGAAAAAAGATGGGGATTAAAAAAGAAGAAGCTTTATCAAAAATCATTCGGAAACTATAATAAAAATCAAAAATGAGTTTTAACTAAAATTAAAAATCTATGAAAAACATGTACAAAACCCTGATTCTTGTAATCATGATTACCATATCAGGGATGGCATTTGCACAAGAACAGATTAAAGGTAAAATTACCGATGCTGAAACCGGAGAACCAATCGAAGGTGTTGACGTTCGATTTGTAGGATCTAAAATGGAAGTAAACTCTACTTCTGATGGTAGCTTTGTAATTGATAAAGTTGGTACTACCAGTACACTGGTATTTTCCCACCCCAATTACGAGCAGCATACCATAAACACCCGAGATATTGAAGGTGATTTAATGGTAAGAATGACCACAAATATTCGTTACAATCAATACGGACAAATAGTAAGCCGTCAGGAATTAACCTCTGAGTCGAGAGGAGGTTTTATTACATGGGAATCGGAAGACAGGAATTACAAAATGTGGATGGACAACCGTGTTTACTTAGATGGTGCCAGCTATTTCGACAACTACGACAACAATTTGTCTCCTGCCGAGAATAAAGAACTCGGACAGCTTGATGTTCCATCGCAGGCACTGAAACTACGCAGAATGCGTTTTGCAATTAAAGCCAGAGTTGGAGCAAACTGGTATGGAGAAATTGATTTCGATTTCGATGGCAATACCGTTGATATTAAGGATGCATATATACGTCGTTTCTTCGGATCGGCAGGATCTCCCTGGGGGGCAATCAAACTTGGCCAGTTCCGCATGCCACAGGGGATGCAACAAACTACAACATCGCGTTACCTGAAACTTATGGAACGTGCAAGTGTGTACGAATTTAATCCAAACCGGAAATTGGGTATCGGGTACAATTCGTGGAGTAAAAAATATATGTTGGGAGTTGGCATTCATACCGAAGAGATCAGAAACGTACACGATCAGCTTGAAGGTGATCCAGATTATTATAAAGGCGAGCTGCAAGGTGCAAAACCTATGTTCGGAGCTTCCGCCAGGGCAGCTTATTTTATTTTTAACGAGCCGGGTAAATTAGCATCTATAGGTGTTGGTTATTCAAAACGCAATACCGGTCTTTATAAATATCCTAAAAGCAGGGTAAAATACGACCCAAAAGACGAAACTGTTACTTCGGAACTTGAATTTACTGTTGCCAAAGTAAATGGCGTTGACATGGCTACAAATATGAGCCTTGATGCTGCCGTTTCATTAGGCCGCTGGAGAATGACCGGTGAATATTACTTTAACACGTTAACTATGCAAGACGGTTCTGATGATGTTAACTTTTCTGGATTTTATGTACAGTCGGCTTTCCTGATTACAGGGGCCAACCTTCATCCCTGGAACCACAGAGAGGCTGAATTTACAGGAATTGCACCTGGTAAAAAAGGAGCTTTAGAAGTAGCTGCACGTTATTCAAACATCGATTTAAATGATTTTGAAGCCGGAGTTTATGCCGGGGCAAAAGACCAGATAACATTTGGTATTAATTACTACTTCACCCGAAACGTTAAGTGTATGCTTAACTATTCTATTGTCAATCACGACAGGTTCTCTGACGGTGATGGCGACTTCGAAGGATATACTAATATGTATGCACCTGCAGGAGAAGGTGGATTCGATTACAGCTTTTTACAGTGGAGATTCGAAATTGACTTCTAAATATTTATAATAATTAAAGAAATTGAAAATGAAAAAATTTATATATACAGTGGCAGCAGCCATGTTGATTTTTACTGGCTGTGTAAAGGATGATTTTGTTCCTGAAGAACCACAAGAACCGGCTTCTGATCTTACCGTGGTAATTAACGAGGTAATGTCGAAAGATGCGGGATCGAACCCCGATTGGGTTGAGCTCTATAATACAACTGACAATGACATTGACCTTTCGGGATATATTATTAACGACAAGGAAAACTCTACCGGTGGTTCTGTAATTGCCGACGGAACCATAATTACTGCCAAAGGATACATTGTACTGGAAGATGGTAACGGCATGGGTGAATCTATTAGTTCAGGAGGTGAATGGGTAAGCCTTTCAACCGCCGACGGAACTGTAATCGATAAAATAGAAGTTATCGATATGAGTAGTAATGTAGGATTAACCTATGGACGCGTAACTGATGCCGGAGATGAATGGCAGGTAAACTCTCCTACAAAAGCGGCTTCAAATGGTAATGTAGAGAATACGCCTCCAATTCTGGACGCTTCTGAACTAACAGAGTTTACTGAAGTATATAGCGTGAGCGCATCTGATGCCGGTGGTATAAATTCAGTGAAACTCGTACACATAGTTAATGAGGGTGTTGTTACCCTTGATATGGCTCTTGTTGATGGTAAATACAGGACAACTGTACCAAAATCGGCTGTAGGAAGCACTGTTAAGTACTATGTTATTGCTGCCGACAACTCTGGTTTAACAACTGTTTTCCCTGAAAATGGCATTGAAACTCCCGCTGAATTTACTGTTAAAGGTGGTGTAAAAGAGCTTACTTTCTCTGAAGTACAGGATGCGGCAACAATGTTATACGATTTTACATTTACTGCAACAGTTCATTATCCTGAGCAGGTTGATGAAGTAAGAGTTTACTACCTGTTACCAGGCGAAACTCAGGATGAAACAGTTGATCCGCCAGTAGATGAAAAACACAAAGTGAAAATTCCTGCTGATGAGATTGCTGCTGACGGAACTTTTAATGGCACAATAACAGGTTTGGATAAAGACACAGAGCTTACTTATTATATCAGGGTAGAATATGTTGATGGAACAAAAACATACCAGCCTGTGGAAGAGTATGATGCCGAAGGAAATGTTTCGGGCGATTTCAATCACGATCTAAGTTCTACATGGCCTACTGTTATGGTTGGAGCTATACCAATAGCACCTGTTAACGGATTCTCCGATTTGGCAATTACCAATGAAGCAGGAGCCGATTTAAGCTTTAATGTTAAAGTTGAGTATGACAACGGTGACGCACAGGAAGTTAAGTTCTATTACTACCTTAACTTTGACAATGCTGCATTTACAGCAGATCCTGATGGATATGAAGATGCCAACAGAGTATCGGTAGAAGCCGATCCCGTTCCATCGGCCGATAATACCTATGACTTTAGTATTGCCGGACTATCGGCAGGAGACAAAGTATTGTGGTATATGAGAGCAAAAGACGGAGAAGGAGAAAAAATGTATTACACCTTTGGAAAAACAGCTGCTAATTTTGATGGTGACATTAAAGATGATCCAACAACCTGGCATGTTATTTCCAAAAATTAATCATCGGTATACAAATAATTAAAAATTAAAGAGCTCGTACATTGTACGGGCTCTTTAAAACAATTTTCTTTTAAATGAAATTGAGAAGTTTAGTTGTTGGTCTGATTGGATTATTAGTATTTGTTTCCTGCTCTGAGAACAATGAACATACAATACTGCTTGATACATACCCTTTGTCTATATCTGAACCGTCAGGTTTATCGTATTCAGCAGATAAACAGAGTTTATACACTGTTAGCGACCGGGGTACAATATACAGCCTGTCTTTTGATGGAAAAAGCATTCAAAAACTAAGTTATACATCTGACGATTTTGAAGGAGTTACTGTGAATATAAAAAATTCCGGAATTTATGTCGTTAAAGAACGAAGTGGCGAATTGGTAGAACTCGACGTTAACGGTAGATATAAAAAGACATACAGCATTATTAATAATCCTGGTAACAGCGGGCTTGAAGGGGTAAGCTACGATTCTAAACGTAACTTATTTTATTTACTAAAAGAAAAAGACAAAGGGCTTTTAATAACTTACTCATTATCTGAAGGAATAACGGATGAAACAGAATTAGGATTCGCAAGCGACTACTCAGGCATTTTTTACAACGAAAACACCGATAAACTCTGGATAGTAAGCGACGAATCGAACACCTTAACCAGATGCGATTTAAAAGGAAACAGCGAAATTTATTACGATTTAACAAACTTACAGGGAATAGAGGGAGTTGTTGTTAACGAAGATGAAACTGAAGCTTTTATTGTTTCAGATCCCAGTAACAAAATTTATAAAATTAACCTGTTAAGATAGGTTATTGCACAAACAGAATTAATAAACGAAAATTTAATAACATTATTTATAGAATAGCATATTTATTATGGCAAAGCAAGAGATGAAAATAGGAGAGATTTCTAAACCAAGATTTGAGTTTAGAACATTTGGACAAAATTTTGAGGAATCAGCAAAACTAATGGCGCGTTTATCAGTTCCTGTTCCTCAAAAAGTATGGAAAAGAGAGTCTGATGAGATTTACATTTTGTCGAAAACCAACGATGTAAACAATACTAAAATTCGTGACGGGAAAATGGATATTAAAACCTATGTACAAACTGTTGACGGTTTGGAGCAATGGAATCCGTTAATGAAAGGTGAATTCCCGATCTCAAAAGAGGTACTTGTAAACGATGTATTTCCTGCATTCCAGGTTGAAATGCCCGAACTAACACAAGATTCTTACACTTTAGAAGAGTTTCTTGCAATCATTGATGCTCATCAAAACCTGCAAGGTGTTAAAGTACACAAACAACGTTTTGGTTATATGGTTAACGATACAATTTGTGAAGTTGGAAATGTATTGATTAACGGTGCAAAAGTTGTTACCATCAACTCTGAGTCGACCGAGATTGAAGACATCAAAAAAACCATGGAAGACTGTAAATTAACCGGCAACGAGAATATCAACTATCTGCAGGTAATCAAAAGAATTATTGGTTGGATAAACAAACCATTGGCCAATTAATATTTGACGAAGAGTATTATTTCAAATAAGAGAAATTATGGCACAAGAAATAGAAAGAAAATTCCTAGTTAAAAGCGATGCTTTCAAACAGGAATCGCAAAAAGAGATGAGAATTACACAAGGGTATTTGTCATCAGTACCAGAGAGAACAGTTCGTGTTCGTGTAAAAGGAGAAAAAGGATTCATTACCATAAAAGGTATCGGAAACGAATCAGGGGCTTCGCGTTACGAATGGGAAAAAGAAATATCTGTTAAGGATGTGAACGACTTGCTGAAGATTTGTGAGCCGGGAGTAATAGACAAAACCCGTTTTAATGTAAAATCTGGAGCGCACACTTTTGAAGTGGATGAGTTTTACGGTGACAATGAAGGCCTGGTTGTAGCAGAAGTAGAGTTAACATCGGAAGATGAAACTTTTGAGAAACCCGAGTGGTTGGGAGAAGAAGTTACAGGCGATGTAAAATATTTCAACTCTATGTTGATGAAAAATCCATATAAAAACTGGTAATCAAAAAAATACCCCCAAATACTTTTTATCACCAATATAATTTGCAATGTATTAATGCTGCATAAGATATGATTAAAAAGAAGATAACAAAGAAAGCGAAGAGTGAGAAAAAATTCGATATCCTGGATATGAATAATTACCGGATTGAGAAACTTCCGGTTAGAAAAAAATCCAGGTTTGAGGAAATTTTTATGCTGGTAGGTGCACCATTGGCAATACTATCTTTTCTTTTAATAATGTTCTATGCAGATATTCCGTTTTTGAGCAACTTCAACCCTGATTCTTTAAGCATTGGTGCTAAAGCCAATTTCGACAAAATTGGAATGGCAGATTTTATCTCTGCCAACAGGGCAATGCTTGCAATTTTTGTAGCCGCACTTATTTTATGGATTACAGAAGCAATACCCAATTATTTAACATCACTTATTCTGATTATTGCTTTGGTATTAACAGATGTTTTGCCAGAGAAAGAAGCGTACGCACAATTAGGGCATAAAATAATGTGGTTGAATATTCTATCGTTTATTTTGGCAAGTATGTTGGTGGCAACCGGTGTAGCGAAACGATTTGCATTGTGGTTTATTCTCAAATTCGGTAAAAATGCATCCTCTGTATTGTTGAGTTTTATGGTAATAAATATTGTATTGTCATTATTTATATCAGCAACAACAGCAAAAGCAACAATTTTGTTACCTATTATGATGATAGTTGCAGCTGTTTATGGAGCAACGAGAGGCAACAGAAATAATTTTGGCAGGAATTTAATTCTTCAAAACCTGTTTCAAATAAATATGGGAGCCGCCTCTTTTATGACAGGTTCCGGAGCCAACTTATTGGCAGTATCATTAATTGCAGGTGCAATAGGAACAGATATTTTCTTTTCAGAGTGGATGATTGCTGCATTCCCGGTGGCGATAGGCTTAATGCTTATTGCATGGATTGTTGGTACCAGAATAATATTCCCATTAAAAAAAGAAGAAAGGTTACCAAGCATTCCGGGTGGCATGGAGAGTTTGCAAAAAGAGCTGGATAAAATGGGTAAAGTCTCTTTTGATGAGATGAAATCTTTATTAATATTCGGATTTATTTTAACCCTGTGGGTAACCGACAAATGGCACGGTATCAGCCCAACCGCAGTTGCTTTTGTAGGGGCAATTATTGCCTTGTTACCAAGAGTTGGAATTGTTAAATGGAACGATGTGGATATACCATGGCACTTACTTCTATTCTCGGCAGGAGCATACACTTTAGGAGCCGGATTTAAAGTAACCGACCTACCAAGTATTTCCGTTAATGCCTTTTTCGATTTTATGGGCTTTGGAGCAAACACACCTTTCTGGTTGTTATACCTGATTCTTACCGGGGTGATGGTTTATACCGCATTATTTATGCAATCAAAAACAATGCGTACCATGATATTTGTCCCTATAGCAATTGGTGTGGCAATGAA
Source organism: Bacteroidota bacterium (assembly GCA_039714235.1). Taxonomy (GTDB): domain Bacteria; phylum Bacteroidota; class Bacteroidia; order Bacteroidales; family Prolixibacteraceae; genus Draconibacterium. Next base: position 24,930 of record JBDLJS010000002.1, read on the forward strand.
ATTTGGTTTTACTATAATGAGCCTTGCATTTCCGGTGGCACTATTAATAGAACACGTTTACGTGTTGCCATTTAACAGTAAGCCATCATTGCTTTTATACTCAACCGACCATTACGGCTGGACCGATACTTTTAAATACGGTATAACCATGCAAACCATTGCCTGGGCTATGTCTATTATTATGGCGATGACCTATTTTAAATGGCTGGGGATTACACCCGAAGGTTTGTTTTAAGATTTTTTTTGTGTTAGCCTCCCTCAATACCCAAATATTTATGTGTGTATCATTAAATACGAAGCATCTTTGATAAAAAGTAAAATAAAAATACATGATAAATTCTCGATAGTAATTGATGTAACTTTTGATAAAATCTTTAAAAGAAAAAAGTCGAAGTATACAACAATTACTTATCTGTTTATACCTGACAGTTTAAATATTAACAACAAAACATATCCCCCCACCAAGTTTTACAACGATTCAAGGTTGTTCTTAAAGTACGACACGCCAAACTATAACCTCGATGATATTCATTCAGGAGAAAAATCATTGCTTGGTAACCTGGAAAGAAATACCGGAATTTTCATAAAAAAAAGGTCTCATAAAAACCACTCACGAGTAAAAGATCAGGTAAAAATGTTCGCTACCACTTTTAGCAGCCTTGTGCGTACAAGAACAGACTCCCTGATAAAGAAAAAGAAATTGTCGGATACCGATATTAATGAGTTTTTAAATAAAACAGAGCTTATTCTGTCTGAATTCAGAGTAATTATCTCTACAATAAAAGAAGCAGCACTGGAAGATATTAACGTTGTTTTTTATGCCGACGAACACATGAGCAATGTTGTTGAACTGCAGCTAATGAAACTGTTCAACCATTTGCAGAAGATAGAATTTAAAGTACAGGTTCTCGATAAAGTAGTTGCCCTTATAAATTTGGAGCAAAATTACAAAAAGCAAACATCCTACGATTCACCAAAAGATAAGAATGTGAAGCCTGAAGAACTGTTGTATAAAAGAAATCAGTTAAAAAAATATATCGAAAATGTTTTCTTTTTGCAACAGGATGTCCGTAAAGATGGTACTTTTCTGGAACAAACTTTATTAGCCCTGGCCGCGGGATTGGCAATGGTTTTTTCTACGGGAATTGCATTCTACTACCAACAGGTTTACGGAAATCTCACTTTACCGTTTTTTGTTGCGCTGGTTATTAGTTATATGCTAAAAGACCGTATAAAAGGGTTGGGCAGCAGGTTGTTCGTAAGTAAATCGAGCAGTTTATTTTACAATTTCAAGGTAAAGATTACTAATTCGCTGAATAAGAGGATAGGTGTTATTAAAGAGAACTTTGCTTTTGTAGGAATAAATAAATTGGGCCCCAATATAAAAAAACACCGGCAAAAAGACCTGATTGTAAAAATGAGCCTTGAATCGTTACACGAACAGGTTATTCAGTACAAAAAGAAAATTTATATCCACCCTAAACGTTTTGGCGACGATCTTCCTGATGAAAATATAATTGGAATGACCGATGTAACACGACTTAATTTTCACAGGTTCATTCAATATATGGACGACCCGAAAAAGGACTATATCCTGGTAAAAAAAGGTGAAGTTTACAACAAGGTAGCCAATAAGTTCTACCATATAAACATAATCCAAAAATATTATACTGAAGAGGGGATAGAATTTAGCCGTTACAGGGTAATCATGAACCGTAACGGTATACGGCGTATTGAAAAAGTTGCACTTGAAGAATAAGGATAACAGTCACGCAACCAGACGATGTTAGTAATCGTGAGGAAGTTGGAAGATGAGAAGCCGAATATAAGAGTCAGGTAACCAAAAACGAACAATTTTATACCACAATTTGTTGACATATTTCTTAAGATTAATTTTTATTATTGAAATTCGATTGAAATGTACCACTATGAATAAAATACTGATTGTTATCGTTCTTTTTGTTTTTGTGGGATGCATTTCCGATCGTAACGACAAAATGAGTATTACCATAAATTCGCGCAAAACACTGGATATACCTTCCGGATCGGGAATAATAATGGCAAACAACGAATTTCTTATTGTAGGCGACGACACCCCCTGGCTTTTTGCACTCAATAATAACAACATCGTTACAAAACGATCGTTAATATCGATATCGGGCAAAGATATGCCCTACCGGGCAGATAAAAGCCAAAAGCTCGATTTTGAAGATATAAGTTACGTTGAATACGATAACAATGAGTATATTTTTGTAATCTCATCGGGCTCGAAAGCTGTATTTCGCGATACGGTTTTTATTCTGGATATAACCAGCCCCAACCGTGTAATTACGAAGAAAAATATCAGGCCCCTGTTCGATAAAATGACCGAAACAGCAGGTATCGTCTCAATAAACATAGAAGGACTGACCTCCGACTCCGAAACTATATATATCGCCCACAGGGGAAATCACGATAAAAATGTAATCTTCAGCTTTAGCATAGCCTCGTTAGTTGAATATATATTAAAAGACGGCGATGTGCCTCAATTCTCGATGCAAATCATAGAACTGCCTGCCCCTGACAACCTGAAAGCTGGATTTTCAGCCCTGGAATATGTGGAAGAATTAAAAAGTCTATTATTTACTGCCTCGCTTGAAAGCAGTCCCGACAGCTATTCCGATGGAGAAGTATTGGGTAGTTATATTGGTTGTTTATCATGCGATAAGCCTGACAAGATGCAAATTAAGATGCTAAAGAATAGCGATAACATTCCTGTAAAAACCAAACTTGAGGGCATTACACTCGCCAGGATTAACGAACCCGTCAATACACTCGGAGTTGTATGTGTAAGCGATAATGATGATGGCAAAACAGAGTTACTCAGTATCGAAATTTTCTTATCAACTCAAAAATCATTTTAATAAAAAAGCTCTCCATTTCTGAAGAGCTCTTTTGCGGTGACGACGAGACTCGAACTCGCGACCTCCGGCGTGACAGGCCGGCATTCTAACCAACTGAACTACGCCACCTTTATGTCAAATTTCCTCTCTTTATGTATGCCACATTTCCAAAAGGCGATGCAAATATATACTTTCTTTTTTTTTCTGCAACAATAAAAAATAACTTTTTTACTGCTCGTCAATACCAACAACTACTATTTGCTGTAAATCAGAAGATTAACCTCTGAGCTGGATAAGATTTTTTTCTATTAATTCTTTCTCACCACTCCACCTGTAAGCTGTAAGGATTTTTGAGCGATGTATACAGGAATCCACACAGCATATATTCGATTTAATGATACGGGGTCCCATTCTTTGGCAGAAGTGACCAAAAAATACAATGGGAGCATTCTCTGGGTAAGGATAAGTCATAGGTAAAAGTTCGTTTGGTATGGTATATGATGGCAGTTCGTACTTGCTCTCAAAAGATAATTGTTTAAACGTTTTGTTTTTTGTCTTTTCCCACCATTTAATCCCAATAGATCTTGGCGAAACACCTTTATTATTAATTATTTTTAAATCGTGGGGCATTTTCAGGTTAACTCCCTTGGTTAGTAACCAAATACTCCGGCTAAGTTCTGGATCAGACTTTTTCTGAATCTTTTTAAATGTTCTTTTTCTGATTTTTCCATCCTCACGAATAGAGTCAACAACTTTAATAGCCTTATCTGACCAGCAGGCATGAACGATACGAACTTTGCCAAAATCGAGATATAATGGCAGGCTGCGCATCCATCGTAGTTGTTCATCCCACTCCGACGAATATGGTGAGTATTCGTGTATTGTTTTAAAAAGTGAAAGGAAATACTTATGAGGTTCTTTTGCAAACAAAAAACCTTCCTTATCCTTCAAATGATATATAATGGCATTGAGTTCATGATTTCCCAATATTGCATAAGCATTCTCGTTTTCAACCATCCCCCTAATTATTTTTACAGTCTTCCTTATTTCGGGGCCGCGGTTGATAAAATCTCCAACAAAAACAGCTTTACGGGTAGGATGTGAATAACTACCATTAGTTTTTACATACCCCATCTTCAGTAAAAGTTTTTTTAAGAGTGATGCATATCCGTGAACATCGCCAATTATGTCGTACATAAAGTTTTATTCAACTATCTCGTGACCATATTTTTTCGAAAATTTCCGGTACAGCCGCTTGTGTTTATTGTCCAAATTTATATTTCTTCCCGATATAAATGAATAGATAAGCTTATTTCTACCAGAAATAAGCATAAAATACCAGGATGATTGCAATAATAATTACCGAATTAATGATGTCCCAGTAATTATAAGATTCCCTGGTTTCAGCTCTTTGAGCAGCTGTTGCCGAGCCCATTGTTAGTCCCACAATGGTATCAGGATCTTTCTTTTTAGTAAAATAACTGATAATAACCATTGCTACAATTACAATAATAAACAAATAAATTTCGTAATGTAACCAGTTATGCGATAAAATTACTTTATAAAGAATTGATTCTTCTTCAATGGAACCTGAAAATATATTAAGCGCCAGACGAAGCATACCAAGTGTAAAACCAATTATCAATCCCCAGAGCCCCGCTGAGGGTGTGGTTCGTTTGGAGATAACACCAAGCAGGAACACTGCTGCAATGCCCGGTGCCAAAAGCGATTGAACATCCTGCAGGTATTCGTAAAGTACTTTACCAATACCTTTCATAACCGGAATCCATGCAATTCCCAATAAAACAATTACAACTGTTGCAATCCGGCCCACAACCACATAATGTCGCTCTGTAGCTCCAGGTTTGTACTTTTTATAAAAATCGACTGTAAACAACATTGCCGACGAGTTAAATAATGAAGCCAGTGAACTCATTAAAGCAGCCAGAATGCCACCAATTACAATCCCTTTAAATCCAATAGGTAATAATTCTTTCACCATTGTTGAAAAAGCAGCATCGTGGGTAGAAAGCGATATTAATCCCTTTTGATTTAATGCATAGGCAATCATTCCGGGAATAAGGAAAATAAATACAGGAGTAAGTTTAAGATATGCGCCAAAAATTGTTCCCCGCCGTGCCTGTTTCATATCGCGGCCCGAGAGCACACGTTGAACAATGAACTGGTCGGTACACCAATACCAGAAACCAATAATTGCTGAGCCAAGAATAACTCCTGTCCATGGGAAATCGGGATCTTTGGGCGAACGAATCAGGCTGGTCATGGAATCATTATGAACCGTAATATTCGCACTGCAAACTTCCATCATTTCGTTCCACCCTCCTACTTTTATCAGGCCCAGCACCAGAATTGCAATTGATCCCAGTAGTAAAATAGGAGTTTGAAGTACAGAAGTATAAAGAACAGCTTTCATACCACCAAAGGTTGTGTACAAACCGGTTAAAACAACGAGCCCGATTGCACTAACCCAGAAAAAGTCGATATTATATCCGAAAAAGGTTATGTATTCAATATCAAAAACATCTTTAAAAACGACACCGCCGGCATATACTGTAACTGCCACTTTGGTTAGGATGTAACTTACAAGCGAAATTATTGACAGGAAGGATCTTGCCTGCGGATTGTACCTTCGCTCAAGAAATTCGGGCATGGTAAACACTCTACTTCGCGAATAAAAAGGCACAAACAACCATCCTAGCATTAATATCATCCATCCATGCATTTCCCAGTGTGCCATAGCCATGCCACTTTCGGCACCTGCTCCTGCAAGCCCGACAAGGTGCTCCGAACCAATATTAGATGCAAATATTGATGCGCCAATAGCAATCCATGTTGCATCGCGACCGGCCAGGAAATAATCGGTGGTATCCTTATCTTTTTTACTGATTACCCAAATTACAATACCAATCAGGGCAACTACAAAAAGCCCTAATACAATCCAGTCTAACGTACTCATGTTTTATTTCTTATGGTTTACTAACGGTTTAATTAGGGATGAAAATAGTGTTTATTTTTAAAAATTCCGACAATTATTCCATAAGAAAAAAAGCCATCCGTCGTCTGACGGATGGCTAATAATCCCGAATTGATTTTAAGCAAAAACTGAAAATAATTCAGACCGCTTAAAAATTATTTTACTTCAACACCATCTGCTCTTTTGTGTACTTTACTTCCAACCAGTGCATAAAACAGCAGGTATGCAAGTCCGGCAAAAATCAGCCAGTAACTCATCAGGTAGGTAGTTGCATCAGCAATTAGTCCCTGAATTGTAGGCAGAATTCCACCACCAACAACCATGGTCATAAAAATACCTGAACCAATAGCCAGGTATTTACCAAGGCCAATTGTTGCCAGGTTAAACACGCCCGGCCACATTATCGAAGTACAGAATCCTGCCAGAGTTATAAACAGAACTGCCAGAGGAGCATCGATAAACATAACAGCCAGATTACTTGATATACCTGGTACTTTAACAGTAATATCAGGATTCCATATGGCGATACCAATTAAAACCAATCCCAAAGAAGATACAAAGGTCAACATTTGTTTACTTGAGAATGTTTTACCTAAAAACCCACCTATAAGTCGTCCAATCAGCATTAAGAGCCAATAGCTTCCCACAAGGCTGCCGGCAATACCCGGATCCATTTGTAATTCATTAACCATGAACAGGTTAGCCATACTTGGAATGCCTACTTCAATACCGACATAAACAAAAATTGCAATAACCCCAAATGAAAAATGGCGGTACGAAAATGCATGTTTGATATTATCCATAAGATTTTCATTCTTTGCCACTTCCGGCTCCGGAATCTTCACAAAAAGAAGTACCAGAAATACACCGGCAAAAATTCCCATGGCAAGGAATAACAATGGGTTAACGTCTTCAATACGCTTTGAAGCCTCGCTTCCCATTAACCAGCCACCAACCATTGGTACAATTGTAGCTGCTACAGAGTTAAGGGCCCCACCGAAATTAAGACGCTGATTGGCTCCTTTTTCAGAACCTAAAACAGTTAACATCGGATTTACAACTGCATTTAACGTACACATGGTAAAACCTGCTACAAATGCCCCAGTTATATAAACGGCAAATGAGGTAAGCTGTCCCCCCAGATACATGATAAACACCCCGATAAATCCCATAACCAGTGCTACCAGAGCTGTTTTCTTATAGCCAATTTTTTCGACCATTAAACCGGCCGGAATACCCATAAACAGGTAAGCGAGAAAGTTGGCAAAGAAACCCAGCTGAGCCTGGAAATTAGACAGGCCAAACTGCTCTTTTACAATAACTCCCATCGGGCTAGGTAAACCTGTTACAAATGCAATGATGAAAAATAAGAAAAACATCATCGCCACAGGTATTGCATAATTTTGCTTTTTAGTTTCCATAATAATTTTTGTTGATTATTTATTTATTAAAATTATTCGTGAATATAAATTGAATTGCATCTGATTTTATTGTCAGTTTAATTTAGGTTTAATAACAGGAATCTTAAAATTACTGGTATCAAAGATAAAAGTTCAGAATTAAAAGTAAGCTTTTAGAACAATTTTTTTCTCTGTCATTAAATTCCTGCCATTTAAACCGGTTTTGAACCTACAATCACATTATTATCTTTTATAAATCCAGTTTTATCGATCCTTTAGATCGGATAAATAACTTATGGCAGGTTCCTTCACCATAAACATGTTCCAGAGTTTTTACGTATTCATCAAGTTTATCCTGAGGAACAAATGCCTGGATAGTTCCGCCAAATCCTCCACCGTGTACTCGCCATGCACCTTTCCCTTTAAGCACCATTTCGCTAAGCGCCAGTGCCAGCGATACAACCTGCTCGTCTTTATGAACCACATCGAAAATATTCTGGTTGTACATGTATGAACTGTATCCCGATTCCACCACCATATTAAGGAATGACTGAAAACCGTTGTTTTCGAGTGCAGCTACCTGGTCGACTACACGCTGATTATCTCCCTGGAAATGATAGGCACGCAGAATTGCCCTGTCGCCGGTTTTTTCGCGAATTGCCGGTATTTTTTCCACAATTTGTTCGAGCGTAACCTCTCTTAAAACATTGGCTCCCAGCTCTGCAGCAACCGATTTCATTTCTGTTGGCAACGATGCATACTCAGCCTGCGAAGCCGCATCGTCGTGTCCACCGCCAACATCGGTAATTACAAGAGAATATCCTGTTGAAACAAAATCAAAATCAACTTCTTTTACAACCGGATTGGCCGGATCTTTAAAATCTATGGTAATCAATCCTCCAACTGAACAAGCTGTTTGATCCATCAGCCCACATGGTTTTCCAAAATAGTTGTTTTCGCTCCACTGACCAATAATTGCATTTTCTACAGCTCCCATCTTACCATCGTTGAAAAGCTCGTTAAAAATAGTTCCAACCAGTACCTCAAACGAAGCCGAGGAACTTAATCCTGAACCCTTGGGTACACGGCCTTCAATACAAGCATCGAAACCACCAATCTCGTATCCGTTTTCTTTCATTTTGGCTGCAATGCCTTTTACAAGTGAGGTAGAAGTGTAAAAGTCAGTTTCGTTAGGTAGAAAATCAGTAAGTTCAACCTGGAATTCAGGATAACCGGCAGATTTGATTCGAACTGTATTTGTTCCATTTTTGGCAGCAACTGCAATATTATCGAGGTTTACGGCACCGGCCAAAACACGTCCATAATTGTGGTCGGTGTGGTTTCCACCAATCTCGGTGCGGCCAGGAGAACTAAATAACTCAACATTGTCGGAACCAAAGGTTGCGCTAAATTCATTCATCAGGCTTGCATACCTGTCAGCCTGTTCTTTTAAAACGGTTGTATTGTTTCCATACAATTCCTGAAATAACGGATTATTTCCTCCGTTGATTTTCTCATTTAAACCATCAATTTTTGTCATAATCTTTTGATATTCTATTATTTATAATTTTTATTAATCAATAATTTTAAAAGATTAGCACCTAACCCATACTGGTAGGTACTAGTGGGTACAAATATATGTTTTAATGTTATATTCTTATGTCTAAGAATAATGTTATAAAACAGAGATTTATTACAAACTATTCCGCACGATAAGACTTGAAGGATTTTTTATTTGCACACTTTTTTTATTCAAAACCATTTCTGCCAATGTTTGTCCCATTTGCTTAAAATCGGTTGAGATAGTCGTTATACCGCCTGCAACAACTTCTTTTAACATGGTATCATTGAACGAAACAATACCAAATTTTTTTCCCAGCTTGTATTTGTAATTTTTTGCAATTTTCACCAACTCCACCAAATCTCGATCTGAAATCAGGAAGTATGCTTCGTACAACGAAGGACGAATTCCACTCAAAGACCTGACTATCTCACAATTAAAATTATTTTCGTTGCAAAACCTTTCAAAACCGTTTATCCTTTCTTCCGGTTCTTTCCCTCCGGGGTTTACAAATACCAGTTTCCTATACTTTCTAATTAAAGGAATACCTTCAATTAATGCGTTATAAAAATCCTGTTCAAAATCCTGGTAAACCACCGGTAATTTCTTCAAGTCTGGTTTTAATCTATCCAAAATATACACTTTATCGGCAGGTAATTTCGATATTAAATGGCTGGTACTATCAAAAGCAGCCGGCATTATCACGTATGATGTGTAATTACCAATACTTTCAGCAATTAGTTTTTTAAATACATTATAATTAAAATGATGAAAATAAACCTCTACGTTTGCTTTACCCTGCAGTGAACTTATTAGCGAATTATAAAGATCTTCTTTAAAGGCATTTAGTTCATCAAAGAGTACAAAAATCTTTTCTTCATAATCTATCTCGGTCGATGTAATATAGTACCCTTTACCGGGCTGGCTCATTAGTATTCCCTTTGCCTTTAATTCATTCAATGCCACCATAACTGTATCGCGACTCAAATCGAATTCGGCACAAATTTGGTTTATGGATGGGATTTTATCTCCCTTTTTCAGTGCCCGTCTTTCAATGGCATGATATACTGAATCAATAATCTGACGGTATTTGGGTTTCGGTGATTTAGGATCAATGAGTATTACTCTTTTTCTTATCATTTGGTTTATTTGATCATCACAAAAATAGTAGAATTTAGTTATTAATGTATGTTTTAAAACACCACCAGTACCTACCAGTATGATGTGACATTTTTGCACCTTTGCGTACCGTACGAAAAATGCATATTATTTTAAAACAATAATTAATATTGAAATAAATTATCACGATAGAAATTAAATTACATAAAAAATCATGAAACTCACATCATCATTATTTGGAAAATTGCCTGATGGCAGCGAAGCAAATCTATATACGCTTACAAACAATAATAACCTGATAGTTAAAATAACAAATTACGGTGCAATTATTACTGCTATTGAGATGCCGGATAAAAACGGAACTACCGAAAATATTGTTTGTGGATTTAGCAGTCTGGAATCATATATCAGTGATGAATACTTGGGTAGCTACCCCTATTTTGGTGCAATTATTGGCCGTTTTGGTAACAGAATTGCAAAAGGGAATCTGGTAATTGAAGGCCAGACTTATCAAATGGCAATAAATAACGGGCCTAACCATTTACATGGCGGCAAAGTTGGATTTGACAGAAGACTTTTTGGTGCCGAACCTTTTGAGAATGGAAATGAGGCAGGACTTAAACTAACCTATTTAAGCCCCGACGGTGAAGAAAATTATCCCGGCAGTTTAAAGGTAACCTGCGTCTATACACTGAATAACCAAAACGAATTGGGTATTCAGTATTATGCCGAAACCGACAAAACCACGGTTGTTAATTTAACCAACCACACCTATTTTAATTTAACCGGAGGAAAAGAGAATATTCTTAACCACGAACTGAAACTTACGGCAACAAAAATGACGGAGATGGTTGAACAAATTCCGACAGGTAAGATTATTCCTGTGGAAGGAACTCCTTTCGATTTCACCACATCGAAAGAAATTAACCACGATATGGCAAACCTGCCAACCGGTTATGACGACAATTACATACTCGATAATGTAACAGGAGAGTTAAAATATATAGGAACCCTGAAAGAATCTGTGAGCGGACGTAAAGTTGAAATATTGACCACCCAGCCAGGCATGCAGGTTTACACCGGTTACTGGAATCCTGAACTGGTAATTGACGGCAAAAAGAAATTTGGGAGTTACTCGGGGATTGCTCTTGAAACTCAACACTATCCCGATTCGGTAAACCAGCCTGACTTTCCTACTACTTTTTTAAAGCCGGGTGAGGTATACGACCAAAAAACGATTTATAAGTTTATAGTCGAATAATATTAAGAGGCTGTCTCAAAAGAAAAGAATTCAATATTTTTTGTCACCCTGAACTTGTTTCAGGGTCTGTATCTCAAAAGGTTAAGACTCTGAAACAAGTTCAGAATGACGGAGCCTGCTACTTTTGAGGCAGCCCCCTTTTATTTCCTCATCATACCCATCATTGAGTTATAGTTTTTTTTTTAATTTTGATTATACAAAAATCAAAACGATATCGGGATGAAAACTATTATTGAACTTTTCGAGACAGCAATTGCCAATTACCCTGACAATGTTTACCTCTGGGAAAAAAAGGACGGAAAATACGAAGGGACTACTTACAAAGAAACCAGAGAGCAGGTTCTGAACCTGGCAGCAGCACTGGCAGACATGGGATTTAAAAAGGGAGACCGGGCCGGATTAATTGCCGATGGCAGAAACGACTGGATAATAAGTGAACTCGGGATGTTATATGCCGGGGTAATCAACGTCCCCTTATCAATTAGGTTGCAAGACAACGAACTGGCATTCAGGCTAAAACACAGTGGAAGCGAATACATTTTTGTTTCAAAACAACATGCTGATAAAGTTGAAGCCATAAGAAATGAACTGCCCGAGTTAAAATCCGTTGTCTATCTCGATGGAAAGGAAAATATGGCAGGCAATGATGTTGATTACCGTGAATTATTAAAAACAGGTGCCGCGCTCAGGAAAAAGAATCAGGCAAAATATGATAAGATCTGGCAAAATATTCAACCTAACGATTTTGCCAACATTTCATATACATCAGGAACTACAGCTGATCCGAAAGGGATAATGTTATCAAACCTGAATTATGCAGCTAACGTGGTCCAGGGAAATTCATTAATGGAATTACATTCAGATTGGAAAACTTTAGCAATTCTCCCATGGGATCACTCATTTGCACACACAACCTGTTTATATGCATTTATGTATAAAGGTGCCAGTGTGGCTTCGGTAGAAGTTGGAAACACTCCCATGGAAACCTTAAAAAATATTCCAAAAAACATTAAAGAGGTACAACCCAGCCAAATGATGAGCGTTCCGGCATATTCGAAAGCTTTCAGAAAAAATATTGAAGCCGGTATCCGAAAAAAAGGTGAAACGCTGTATAAAGTATTTCAGTTTGCATTGAAAGTTGCGTACAAACATAATGGTTATGGTAATAACCGGGGTAAAGGCTTAAAGTTCTTGCTCAAACCATTATTATGGATATTCGACGTAATTCTTTTCAAAAAAATACGTGAGGGATTTGGTGGAAAACTGCAATTCTTTTTAGGAGGTGGTGCACTGTTGGATATTGAGTTGCAACGCTTCTTTTATGCAATCGGAATGCCGGTGTGCCAGGGTTACGGGCTATCTGAATCTGCCCCTATTATTTCGGGAAATGCACCTCACGATATTAAATTTGGTTCATCGGGGAAACTGGTTAAATACCTTGAATTAAAAATTCTGGATGATGACGGAAACGAATTACCTACCGGACAAAAAGGCGAAATAGTAGTTAAGGGCGATAATGTTATGGTGGGTTACTGGAAAAATCCAAAAGCATCTGCAGAAGCCCTTAAAGACGGATGGCTGCATACCGGCGACATGGGATATATGGACGATGAAGGATTTTTATTCGTGCTCGGCCGCTTTAAAAGTTTACTAATTGGCAACGATGGTGAAAAATACAGTCCCGAGGGAATAGAAGAAGCCCTGATTGACCAGTCGCCGTATATACAACAGGCTATGCTTCACAACAATCAAAATCCTTACACCGTTGGAATGGTGGTTCCCGACATTGATGCGGTTAACAGGGAACTAAAAAACAGGGGCATTGAAAAAGGTACGGAAGAAGGAAACTATGAAACACTGAATATTTTACTGCACGAAATTAGCGAATATAAAAAAGGAGGAAAATACGAAGGCATGTTTCCCGAAAGGTGGCTGCCGGCGGCAATTGCAGTACTTCCGGTTGCTTTCAGCCCCGACAATAAAATGCTGAATGCGCAAATGAAAATGGTAAGAGGCAAGGTTAATGAACACTATGCCAAAGAGCTGGAATTTTTATATACACCAGAAGCGAAAAATATTCAGAACGAAATAAATATAGAGGCTGTTAGAAACTGGAATAACTGATAATATTATTCAACCAAATTTTTACTAATGATTATTGAAACTTACTCTTATCCCCGGGCAGCGGTAATCGGAAATCCTTCGGATGGTTATTTTGGAAAAACAATAGCGTTTGTTTTCTCTAATTTCGAAGCCAGAGTTCAACTCTACCAGACACCCGAACTGGAAATTCTGCCTGAAAGGCTCGACGGTACACACTTTACCAGTATGAAAGAACTGGTAGAGGATGTAAATTTTGCAGGTTATTATGGTGGAATGCGGCTTTTAAAAGGGATGATTAAAGTATTTTACGAATACTGCAATGAGAATAAAATTCACCTTAATAACCGGAATTTTACCATCCGTTATAAATCCAATATCCCTTTAAGATTAGGGCTGGCAGGTTCAAGCGCCATAATTACGGCCTGTCTGAAAGCATTAACACTCTTTTATAATATCGATATTCCTAATCCAATTTTTGCCAACCTGGTGCTTTCGGTAGAAACGCAGGAACTGGGAATTTCGGCAGGATTGCAGGATCGTGTCGCACAGGCTTACGAAACACCGGTTTTTATGGATTTCGACCGCGAAATTATGGAAGACCGGGGTTATGGAAACTACGATGAATTGGACGCAAAGAACTTCCCTCATTTTTATATCGCTTACCGTAAAAACCTTTCGGAAGGGACCGAGGTAGTACACAATAACCTGAAAGCCCGGTTCGAAATTGGTGATCCAAAGGTTTTACAGGCAATGCTTCGCTGGGGACAGATTACCGAAGATTTCAGAACAGCTTTAAACGAAAGTGATTATGACACAATGCACAAACTGATTGATGAGAATTTTGATTTAAGAAGGAAGACCGTTCGGATCTCAAAAGGAAATATCGAAATGGTTGAACTGGCACGTTCAGTAGGGGCCAGTGCAAAATTCACAGGTTCGGGCGGAGCCATTATTGGCACGTACAAAAATGAAGCGATGTTTAACCAACTTCAAAATACATTAAGCATTAACGACATTAACGTTATAAAACCCAATATAGTCAATATTTAAAATGATAAAAAAAGCAGTAATCCCGGCTGCAGGTTATGGAACCCGTTTTCTTCCGGCAACCAAATCGCAACCAAAAGAGATGATACCAATTATTGATACTCCTGTAATTCAATATGTTGTTGAAGAAGCTGTGGCAAGCGGCATAACCGATATTTTAATGATTATTGGGAAAGGCAAAAGAGCTATCGAAGAGCATTTCGACAGGAGCCCGGTTTTAGAAGAATCACTGGAAAAGAAAGGCAACTTTGAAATGCTTGAGAAAATTAAAGCGATTTCGAATCTTGCCAATATACATTTTATCTGGCAAAAGGAGATGAATGGGTTAGGTGATGCTATTTTACATGCAAAATACCATGTCGGGAACGAACCTTTTGCCATTCTACTGGGCGATACTCTGGTTCAGGGCAAAGGTGGCCCAATAACCAAACAACTTATTGATGTTTACAATGAACACGGTGGTTCGGTGGTTGCAATGGAAGAGGTAAAGCCCGAACTGGTAAGCAGGTACGGTATTATCGACGGCACTCCGGTATCGGGCAATGTTTATAAAGCAAACGACTGGATTGAAAAGCCATCGGCCGAAGAAGCCCCATCGAACCTGGCAGTTGCAAGCCGTTATATTTTTACACCCGAAATTTTCGATTATCTCGAAAAAACCCCTCCCGGGAAAAACAATGAAATTCAGCTTACCGATGCCATGCGCGAAATGGTAAAAACACACCCCATGTTCGGATTAAAATTTACCGGGAAACGTTACGACATTGGTAATAAAATGGGCTTTCTGAAAACAAATATCGAATTTGGGTTAAAAGATCCTGAAATTAGGGATGCACTAAAAGAGTGGTTAAAGGGATTTGCAGGGGAATTATAAAAAGTGGAGCTGCCGGGAATCGAACAATATTAGTTATCAAGCATTAAATCAGTCTGTTATGGTGGTTTGGTTTTTTGTGTTAACCGATTTGTTCACTAACCTTATTTTCTCATAAATTTTGGTCTTTTATTGTTTGATTTGACCACCAAATTAGGTTCGTTTTATCATCTACTCACAAAAATTTCAGCATAATATTCTTCAATCATAGAAATCTCCTTTTCGGATAATTCATCAAAATCTTTTTGTCTTTTTCGTTTTGACAACTTCCCTTTATTTTGATTTAACAACTTTATAAGTAAATCTACTCTTGTGTCAGGCAGATTAATAAAGGAATTTATTGCGTTGGTTAATTGATCATACTTTTCCAGATAGTCAATTTCTTCCGGTATTATCCTCTTTATTGTTTCTTCAACACATTCATAAAGAAATTCTGCCTGAAGTGTTAGATCAAAGTAACGATATAAATCGATGGTGTCGTTAAGTATCTTGATGTTATGACTTGGTGTTGGCTCCCATTTAATAAGGTCTATTCTTTGAGATGAATAACCTTCCAGTACGTCCTGGTAATCACTTATTCGATCCAAAATCGCAGCCGAAACCGGGAATATCATATCCCTTTTTGTATGTCCCATCCAATTTAAGATGTGGTGGATTAAATAACGATGAATCCTTCCATTTCCATCAGAAAGAGGATGAATAAAAACAAAACCAAAGGCGATGGTTGCTGCCGCAAGAACGGGATCATAGTCACTGTCTTGAAGTAGATTATTTGTATTGAATAACCCATTCATCAAAGAGTTCAAATCTTCCGCTTTGGCTGAAATGTGATCAGGGATAGGCGCAAAAGTTTCGCGGTCATGTTCGCCAATAAAACCTTCATCCTGTCTGATTCCCATATGTATTAGTTTTTTAGAACCAATTACAATATGCTGGAGTCGTTCTATTTCTGATAAGGATAATGCCTTTTTACCTGCCTGTCCTATTGCCTTTCCCCAGTTTCTGGCTCGCATATTTGGAGGGAACTCACCTTCTATTGCAAATGATGCTTTAGAATCTTTAAGTAACAAGAATGCCGCTGTTCTTCTAATCAATTCTTTGTCCCGTCCATCTAATCCCTTCTCAATATACTCCTGAATATTTGTTGAAATATACTTTTCAAGTTTTTCACTCCTTCTGATCATTGGACAGAACTCAGGAGTTCCTGGCAAGTTATTTTTTACACGGTGTCGGGTTGAGTTAATTGTTGGTCCCGGATATTGCAAGGCCGGATTCACAACTTCCACGTAGGTGCCTGTTTTTAAATCAGGTATATCAAGTTTAGTTCCCAATAACCACTCGTAAAGGAACCAAACTTTTCTGGAATATTGACCGGTTGGTTCATTCAGAATCGCTTCCCTGATATCTTTTTCTCCAATAAGTTGAAATATAGTTTTTAGAATTAGTAAATCAATGCCTTCATATTTTAATGCAAAGAAGATATGACTTATTAAGTCATCGTTGGGTTTGTGTCTTTTGGTGAACACTTGCCACTGTTCTGTATTGTATCTTTGATGTTTTTCTGTAATTATTGCAAGCTGCTTGGGCAGAGGTAAAAATTTGCCTGTGTTTTGTTCTATTTCCCCAAGCATTAAAACATAACCTGCTAACATTCCTTCTTCCGGCAGGGGTCGGCCATGAAAAATGGTTACTTTTTGTGAAAAATGATTATTCATATTCTTGAAATGTGAAATATAGTTACAAAAATAACATGAAAAATAATTACTTTGCATGAAAAATGATTATTTATTATTGTTGTACATGAAAAATGATTACAGTTTTGGGTGATAAATGTTTGAATTTTGTGAAAAGACACTTACTTTGATTTTGATTACCGAAATTTATTTTTCAAATTTCTTAACCTTACCCAAAACTCATGATTACCACGCCATAATCTGGTATAATTTTTTATCCCCATGCCTAGCAATCGATTCAAATATACCAATTGATCGTAGTCCGTTGAAATTATTATTTCTTTCTAGTCCTGACTTAATTTTTCAATAATCATCGAGACAGCTTCTTCATAGGTTTTTGGCCAATCTTTTTTATCAAGGGAATGCTTTTTGTACCTATTTCTTTTACTATTCATGCTTTAAATTTTTACTCGTTTATTCACATTTTTAGTTGCTATTTTGTTTACTTTGTTCCAATTAACATTGAATCATTACTTTGACTAGACGACAAATAAACTATTGAAAAAACAGATTGACATAGCTGAAAAAACCTATCTGTCGGCGTTAAAAAACGATGATGTTAAGGCATTTGACAAACTTTTTGCTGACTACGGAAAACGGTTATATCATTTTGCTTATGGTTATCTGAAGTCGAAAGAAGATGCCGAAGGTGTTGTACAGGAAGTTTTTCTCCGAATCTGGAGAAACCGAAAACAGTTAAAACCAGACTTGTCATTTAAGGCTTACCTCTTTAAAATTGCTTACCACCATATCCTCGAACTCTTTGAACAAATAAACCATCGGCAAGCTTACCGCCACCAAATTATTGATGAAGCCGTACACTTCACCGACAAAACCAATATACGTTTGAATTACCAAATCCTGCTTGAAAAGGTAGAATCTCTCATTCAAAAATTACCTCCACGGCAAAAAGAAATTTTACTAAAAAGGAAAAAAGAGGGAATTCCGGTAAAAGAAATCGCAAGCCAACTGGGCATTTCTCCAAAAACAGTTGAGAACCACATAACTGAAAGCCTGAAAAACATTAAAAAGGTTTTGGGTGAAGAAGAAATATCCTCCATGTTGTTTTTTTTACTCTTTGTAAAGCCCTGATTTTAAAAGGTGATTCAAAATTATTTCACTTTTTTTGATTTTTAACTAGGGGATTTTTAGCTTTCGCCCCTATAGCTTTATATAAAATGTTAAAAAGAACAACAGTACTTACTATGGATTTAAATCCAAAAATATTAAAACGATTTTTCGAAGGTAAATATTCAAGGAACGATTTTTTAGCAATAAAATCTGTTTTTGAAAAGTCTGAGGGAAAAGCCGAAATTATAAACCTACTTCAAAATCATTGGTTTGATTTCAACAACGAAGCACTTCCCGAAGGTAATATAGATTATGTATTGGATAAAATTCATCATCAGATTCGGCTGGAAAACAAGCCTGTAAAAAGGATACGATTTATAACTGCTTTCCAGCGAATTGCGGCTATTTTAATTGTTCCCTTAATACTTACTTTTTTGGCTATATTTTATTTTCAGTCGAAAACAACAGCTCCAGAACTTGCCTATGCCGAAATTCAATGCCCGCTTGGTGTACGAACCAAATTTGTACTTCCCGACGGAACCACCGGTTTTTTAAACAGTGGCTCGACATTAGAGTACCCGGTAATTTTTACCAACGAACGGAATGTTTCCTTAACAGGTGAAGCCTTTTTTGATGTCACGCATGACAAAGAGCACCCGTTTATTGTGGAAACACCTCATCTCTCAACCAAAGTACTGGGAACACAATTTAATGTAATTGCCTACGGTAACGAGAACATCGAAGAAATAATTTTAAAAGAAGGGAAAGTAGAGGTTTACTCCAATCGGGGCAAAAAACTGGAAACACTACAACCCAACCAAAGTCTGGTTTTAGATACCCAAACAAGGCAATACAATAAAAACAAAATTGAAGCTTTACAATATGTTTCCTGGACAGAAGGGAAACTGGTATTCCGCAACGAAGAAATCGATAAGGTAGCCAAACGGTTGGGAAGATGGTACAACGTTGAAATCGAAATTAAAGATGAGGAATTACTAAAATATGCCTTCCGGGCAACCTTTATCGACGAATCGTTGGAAGAAGTATTAAAGCTACTTGCGTTAACGGCTCCTTTAAATTATGAAATACAACAACGTGAAATAACAATTAACGATACATATAAAAAGAAAAAAGTGATAGTTCGTTTAGATAGATCAAGGTTAGATGCCTTTTAAGCAAAAACAGGAGAGTGTTACGAGCACTCTCCTGTAAAATCAAGCAGTGTGAATTAGTGTAATAATTGTTTAACTACTTAATGTTTCAAATTTATGAAAAAAAAATGGATTAGGGACGCCATTCATTTGGGTCTCAAAACTAAGACGTGGAAAATTATGCGATTAAGTACTTTTTTTCTTTTCCTTTTTCTCTCGCAGGTATGGGCAGAATCTGGATATTCTCAACAAGCCAGACTAACCCTAAAAATGGATAATGCCAGGGTTATTGATGTGTTGGATGAGATTGAAAATAACAGTGAATTTTATTTCCTCTTTAACCAAAAATTGGTTGATGTAGAACGAAAAGTGGATGTGGATGCAAAAGAAAAAACCATCGACAAAATCTTAACAGATATGTTCACTGAAACCGATGTCTCTCATCAGGTAAAAGACCGTCTGATTATTTTAACAACCGAAAAAACAGGTTTTAGAGAAGGAATTGTTTCGCAGCAACAAAAATCCATCTCCGGCAAAGTAACCGACGAAAAAGGCGAGCCACTTCCCGGTGCTACGGTTGTTGTAAAAGGCACAACACAGGGTACAGTAACCGATGTGGATGGGAACTATACGATTACCAATATTCCGGGAGATGCCATTCTTGAATTTTCATTTATTGGAATGCAAAAACAGGAAATTACTGTCGGTGATCAAACCCAAATTGATGTAGTAATGTCGCAGGAAGCAATTGGCCTTGATGAAGTTATTGCAATAGGATATGGTACAATGAAAAGAAGCGATATTACCGGATCAGTTTCTTCTGTAAATATGGAGAGTCTTAAAAATCAACCTGTAAGAGGTCTTTCTGATATGTTATCGGGTAGAGTATCAGGTATTAATCTTACACGTACATCAGGTGATATAAATTCTCCAACTAAAATACGTGTCAGGGGAGCTAACTCTATTTCAGGCAGTAACGCACCACTTACAGTTGTTGATGGAGTTATCGACGCACCAATTGGCCCGATACAGGATGTTGAATCTATCGAAGTGTTAAAAGATGCATCGGCAATGGCTATCTACGGGGAAAGAGCATCTAATGGCGTTATTCTTGTAACAACCAAAAAAGCAACTTCAGCAGAACCAACTATTAGGGTATCACTGAATACCGGTTTTAGCTACAGGGATACTGATTATCCGGATAAAATGAATGCAGCGGAATATGCCGAATATCTTAACGATTATAACCAGGCCCAAACTTTCTCTGCGGCAGAAATAGAAGAGTTCAGAAGAACCGGTGGTACCGATTGGCTCGATGCTATAACACAGACAGGAATAAAAAATGATCATCAAATTTCCTACTCACAAAAATTAGAAAAAGTTAGTGTGTATCTGTCAGGTCGTTATTCAGATGAAGAAGGAACAATGGTCAACACAAAAAGTGGTGGAAATTACTCTTTAAGATCAAAACTTGGATTCCAACCATCGAAACGCCTGAGTATGGACCTGGATATTACAGCATCTAAATCTCAGACAAAAAACGGCGGCTTATCAACCGGGACAAGAAAGAACCATCCATTTTTTCAGGCTTTGAACTGGTCTCCCACAGAACCAATCTGGCTCGATGAAGAAACTGGTGAGTACAATAATACAGACCACTATGGAGCATTACTCGATAGTCCGTTTATGTATGCCATGGAACAGGATAATTTTTCAGAGAAACATAGAGTAACCTCAATGCTTAATGCAAATTATAAGATTACTGATTACCTGACTTATAATGTTACAGGATTTGCAAGTAAATCAGGTAGCGCGCGAGGGGGTTATTATAATGTATGGTTAGAGCCTAACGATCCTAATGCGTCTAGAAGCCAAAGCGAAAGTTTTAGTTGGAGATTTATAAATAGAATCGATTTCAATAAAACGTTTGCTGATGCTCACAATATTATTGTTACCGGAGTTTACGAAGTAGAAGCTTCAGAAGGCTGGAGCCTTTACGGTAATGGTAAAGATATGCCTTTGCCTGACCTGGCTTCTTATTACACCATTGGTTTAAGTAATGAACAAACTGCTTCATCCGGATTCTCTGAGACTTCCCGTGTAGCCTATATGGGGCGTTTAAATTATAATTACAAACAAAGATATTACCTTACAGCATCTTATCGTGTTGATGGAAAAAGCGGACCTGAGAACAGGGTTGAAGAAAATAAATTCGGGGCTTTCCCTTCGTTTGCTGCAAGCTGGCGTTTGTCGGAAGAACCGTTTATGAAAGACAATAGAGTGTTTCAAACCTTAAAACTACGTGCAGGATGGGGACAAACCGGTAATCCTTGCCCATGGGTTTATACAAAAATGAGCTCAAACAATTTTGATTATGGTATTGGATCTGATATTTTAGGTTACATTCCGGGTACACCGGCAAACCCATATTTGAAATGGGAAACAACAACTCAAATCGACCTTGGTCTTGATGTAACAACATTGGATGGGAAACTGTCTGTATCATTCGATTACTTCGACAAATTAACACATGATCTGTTAACTTATCTGGAATTACCTTATTACTATGGTTATGCTAACAAAGGATTTTATCTGCAAAACCTGGGTGAGGTAAGCAACAAAGGTTTTGAATTTACTGTTGATTACAAACCTGTTCAAACACGTAATTTCTTCTGGGATGTGAACTTGAACATATCAACCGTAAAAAATAAAGTACTGGACTTAGGGGACCAGGCAGCATTCATGTCAGGAACAGACGGAAATGGACTGTTGTCTGAAAAAACTTACAGAGTTGAAGAAGATCTTCCTCTGGGTACTATTTGGGGATACAATTACCTGGGAGTATGGCAAGAATCAGAAGCGGATCAGGCAGCTGTATTTGGTAATGTTCCTGGTGATTACAAATACGAGGATGTAGATGGAGACGGAGCATATAACCTGGAGCAAGACGGTCAGGCCATAGGAGATGCCAATCCCGATTTTATCTGGGCGCTAAATAACAGCATTTCGTATAAAAACTTCGATTTTTCATTGCTAGTTCAGGGAATGCACGGGCAGGATGTATTTAATCTAGCGCGCGCGGCCATGTCAACCGTTCATGCAGATGCACGAACCATTATGTTGAAAGAACCTGCTACTGATTACTGGACCACAACAAATACTGATGCCGAATACAAGAATATTCACAGTACTTCAGATGCAAAACGTCTGAACTCGTCGCAATGGATTGAAGACGGTGGATGGGTAAAAGTGAAACACGTTGGTCTTACCTACAATGTTCCTGAAAGCTTGATTAAATTCGGAACACTTGCACTTACCGTCAGCGCACAAGAGGTGCTTACGTTCACTAAATATAAAGGATTGGATCCTGAGGTGTCAGCTTCCGGATCGAGTGACTTATGGGGAGGATGTGATTTTGGGACTCAACCATTACCCACAACTGTTACATTCGGAGTTTCACTGGAATTTTAATTTAACTATTTAAATTTATTAAAAGATGAAAAAGATTTTAATCATACTTATAATAGGCAGCATATTGGTTTCATGCTCCAAGAATTTTTTGGATATTTCTCCCAAAGGAGATATTTATCCTGAAACGTTTTTCGCCTCAGCAAGTGATTTGGAAATGGCTGTTACAGGGGTATATGCAGTATTTGAAGATTTATATTTTTTTGCAAGTGCCCAAGCATATACTACAGCAGGAAGAGATAAAACCTCTAAGTTTAATAATGTTGTCGAGATTGATGTATTTAATACAGAAGGTGACAATGGTGAATTGCTCAGATTTTGGGAGTATGCTTACCAGGCAATTAATGCATGTAATGCGATTATTAATAATTATGAAGATGCTGACGCTTCTGAAACAGCAAAGAAAAAATCAGCAGGTCAGGCACATTTTCTGAGGGGTTATGTTTACTTCCAGTTAGTTAGGATGTACAACGAAATACCGGTTTATCTTAGCGAAGAGGAGGTATCAAGCGATATGCCTCTTACAGGCCCTCAGGAAGTATATGACTTAATTATTGAAGATTTAATGATTGCAGAAGATTATCTTCCTGGAAACTGGGATGATGATTCGAAAAGGGCAGGTGTTGCCGTTACCAATGGAGCTGCAAAATCATTGTTGGCTTACGTGTATCTTTCTATGGCCGGTTATCCTTTAAACGATGCATCGAAGTATGCTCTGTCAGCTTCAAAAGCAAAAGAAGTTATCGACAATGCCGGTACATGGGGATATGACCTGATGGATGATATTGCTGATTTGTATTCAAAAGAGTATAACTATGAAAACAAAGCATGTGATGAAGTGGTGCTGGCTTTCCATAATGATAATTCATGGGGATGTCCGTTATGTGGTTTACCTGGTGAATATGGTGGATGGGATGTTGTTTACGCTGATCTGAATTTTTTCAAAAGCTACCCGGAAGGTCCAAGAAAAGATGCCATTTTTATGTGGGAATTTCCATTTGAAAATGGAGACACCCTTAATTATACAGAATTAAGATCGAAACATCCATATTTTAAGCAATATTGGGATGGAAAAATGGATTGGGAAAAACCATGGGAAGGTTTTCACTGGAAAAACAGCCGTCCACAGGTAGCTTTAACACATTCGAATAACCTTTTGGTTTATGCCGAGGCTAAAGCAATGTCTGGTTCACCCGATGCATCGGCTTACGACGCTATTAACCAAGTAAGAAACAGGGCCGGTCTTCCGGATCTTACTTCAGGACTTTCACAAACAGCATTCCGTGATTCAGTGGTACAGGAGCGTGCTTGGGAATTCTGCGGAAATTATTTCTGTACCGATCCATGGTACGATCTGGTACGTCTTGAAAGGGTTGAAGCCTCAGTACTGGAACGCGATCCTAGCGAAAACCAGATTGTAAATCAACCGACCAAGGATCATTACTTTGCTCCGTATCCATCTGTTGATGGTGTAAAAAATCCGAATTTGAGTAATTAAAATAAAACCTAAATCAACAAAAATCTTTAACATAACAGATATTGGATTCATTAAAGTAATGAACCAATGTCTGTTATTTAATGTTTATTTCTGAGAAAAATTATCGGTAACAGAAATACAGTTTGAATAATATTTTTGTAATAGTCGGGTTACTCGTAGATACTCTTTTATTAAGAAAACAAATGGGAGAGATTTTGGAAGCATTTAACAGTGGTAATCCGTAAATGTAAGTAAAGAATATTTAAATCATTTTTATGAATTGTAAGGTCAATTATATTGTTACGATACTATTAATAATTTTTATTGTTGGTTGCGGGCAAGCTTTTAAAAAGCAAGAAGCAGAAAGTCGGATCGAAAGGGATGTAAACAGGCACATCCCTTTAAAACCTGTAACTGAACATAGCCTCCAATCAAAATGGGAACAAAAAGAAATCCTGAAAGAAAAAGTCGTCGACAATATGGAATCGCTTGAGAACTGGCAGGGAAAAATGGTGTTTACTACAATAGCAAATCCCAAACTTCAACCAGATGTCAAGGTTGATTTTAGTTTATCTGAAAACAATGTTTTTGAAAGTGCGCATTCAATTAAACTAAAAACAGCAACCAAATCAAAAGCTCCGATGCAGCCTGAACAAAGATTTTGGGAATGGATATTTTTAACCCGGAAATTTGATCATGAAGATTTTTCAGAATATACCAGGATATCAGCAAAGATATTCCCTGATTGTCCCGGGCACAAAAAGATTCATCTCTTAATAATTCTGCACAATGCTAATTTTTTTCCTGATAAATACGCGAGGGAAGGTATGCATACGGTTATGCTGGAGAATAATAAATGGAACAATGTTATTTTTGAGATTCCTCATTTACAACGTGATGATGTTACAGGTATTTCTTTTGTTTACCGCCAACAGGGGAATGAAATCGATGCCTCAGATACCGTTGAGTTTTATTTTGACAGGCTGGCCTTGCAAACTGCCAAAACAGAGCACATTGAAGGTTGGAATACAGAAAATGAAATCTCATTTTCACATACCGGATATAATTGCTATGCTCCTAAAACAGCTGTCACTTCAATTTTAGGAAAGAAAACGTTTAAACTAATTTCACACCCCGGTAATAAGATAATTTTAGAAAAGGAGGTGACTGAAATGGATGGCACACTTGGTAAATTTTCTGTTCTCGATTTTTCAGAGGTTGAAAAACCAGGAAAATATAAACTGGCGTACAATAATGTTGTAACAAAACCATTCCCTGTAAAAAAAGATGCTTGGAGAAGTACCTTATTGAAAACGATAAACTTTTTTTTCTGCCAGCGTTGCGGTTTTGAAGTTCCCGGAGTACATGGAGTCTGTCATTCCGATTGGTACACTGTTACTGATAACGATACGGTATTTTTAAATGGCGGTTGGCACGATGCAGGTGACCTTTCGCAGTCGTTTACAAATACAGCAGAAGCAACAGCGGCTATGTTTCGACTGGCAGGGAAACTAAAAGATAAAGATCCTAAGTTGAGCGACAGGTTAACAGAAGAAGCAATGTGGGGACTGAAATGGTTGCATAAAAACAGGTTTGATGATACTAAAAAAGTGAGCTGGACAGTTATCGATCACTGGTCAGATGGAATTGTTGGAAACGGGGATGATAAACTGGCGTTCAGTGAATTTAATGTTAGAGACAATCGTTTTTCTGTAGTAGCTGAAGTGGAAGCCATGAAAGCCTTAAAAACACAAAATCCTGAGTTAGCTGAAAAATGCATGGAATATGCAAAGGAAGATTGGTTTAACACTGAAAGCAAAATTCATTCACCTAATGTGGCGACTCTGGCCAGGGGAATTTGGGCAGGGAGTGTATTGTTTGAGGCAACAAAAAACGAGGATGTTAAAAAGACAATAATCAGCTATGCCGATGAATTAATGAAATGCCAGCAGAAAAAACCAATGGACTGGGAAATACCTTTATGCGGATTCTTTTATACTAACAGTGAGAGTGATATTATTTATGTTCAGAGACATGTTGTTAGTATCATTTCTCCAATACTTGGCCTGGTGGAGCTTTGCAAGTTGTTCCCAGAACACGAGAAGTACCATGACTGGTATTCTTCCATAGAGCTATACGCGGAATATCTGAAAACGGTATCGTCGCTTACTGCCCCGTATTATATCTTCCCGGCCAGTGTTTACAAACTTGGATCGAATGATAATGAGCAAATAAAAAAGGGTATCCCGATGAATGAAGAGTATTACCTTAGAATGTTTCCGGTCTGGGAAGCTGCCAGAGGGAACTCTCCCATTATTCTTTCACAGGCAATTGGTTTGGCACAGGCAAATAAGATATTAAAAGACAAACAACTCAATAATATATGCCAATCGCAACTGGAATGGATTGTGGGTAAAAATCCCTTTAATCAAAGCCTGATGTATGGTGAAGGATATGATTATTCGCCGCTCTATTCTGCGCCTTCCGGAGATATTGTTGGAGGAATACCCGTAGGAATCCAAACAAGAGGGAATAGTGATATTCCTTATTGGCAACCGGCTGTTCTTTATAACTTTAAAGAAACCTGGGTACATGTTTCTTCCAGGTGGTTGTATTTGTTGGAAAGCCTGTATTATTTTTAATGATCCAGGTTTGTGTTTTATGTATTCATTAACTTCTAAGATTTAACTGAGAATACATTGATTTCTGGACAAATGAAGAATTCACATAAAATAAAAACATGAGAAAAGTATTTTTATGGATTTTGGTAAGTATTGTTTTTTTTGCGTGTAATAATGCCGGCAAAAAGAATACGAGGATGGTATTGATAGCACTCGACGGAATAAGTGTTGAAGGTTTTGAGAAAGCCGAGTTACCGAACATCGATAATTTGATGGAAGAAGGAGTATTATCCTTAAACACCCGAAATGTTATGCCTTCAGTAACTTTGCCTAACTGGACTAGTCATTTATGTGGAAGTGGCCCGGAACAGCATGGTGTTGTTAGTAACGGATGGAAACAGAATAAATATATTTTGCCAGCAGTAGAGAAAGATGAAAAGGGATATTTCCCTTCCATATTTAAAGTTCTAAAAAAACAGGTTCCTGAAGTTAAAACAGCATTTTACTATAACTGGTTAAATCTTATTTATCCATATAATCAGGAATATATTGATGAGGTTAGTTTTCAGGAGAATGATGCATATTACGAGAACTACAATAAAGCTTTCGACTTTATTGTTGAGAATAAAGAAAACCCAACTTTAGTTTTTTTATACACCGTTCATACTGATCATGCCGGGCATAAATTTGGTTGGATGTCAGATGAGTATATTAAATCGATTGAAGAAGCTGACGTGAAAATTGGAGAATTTATTCAGAAATTGAAAGAACAAGATTTGTATGAAGAGACGCATTTTATGTTTTTGAGCGACCATGGCGGAATTGGAAGAAAAGGACATGGTAATATTTCAACCACAGAAATGGAAGTGCCCTGGGGGATTACCGGGCCTGGAATTAAATCTGGATTTATTATGTTAGAACCTAATAATACAGTAAATACAGCATCGGTAATTGCTTATTTATTCGATTGCAAAAATCCTTTGGGCTGGACAGCCGAAGTACCTGCATCAATTTTTGATAAATAGATATTTATTCAATATTAGAGATAATGAGAAATTTAATAGGTGTTCGTTTTATTTTGTTGGTTTTGCTTATTTGTAGTGTTGGACATGTACATGGGCAAGAGAACATGCTTTGTCAGGGTAAACATTGGACCGAGGATGAGGCAAACTTGATGATGAAGGAGTTTGATAATGAGTGGCACGATCTTATTTCGTGGGAGAAACGGGCAGAGATTATCAGGCAAGGCATAATTGAAGGTATGCAATTGGAGAAAATGCCAACCAGTGAAGGAAATTTTAATCCAATTGTAAGAAATACTCGTGTATTGGATGGCTATATTGTAGAAAATATTGCCATTGAAAGTTTCACCGGCTTTTATATTACCGGAAATTTATACCGTCCGGTTGAAAACAATAAAAAATATGCTGCTATTTTGAGCCCGCATGGACACACTTCAGATAAACGTTTGCGTGAAGATGTACAAAAACGAAGTGCTGCATTTGCAAGAATGGGAGCCGTTGTATTTGCATACGATATGGTTGGGTATGGAGAGTCGCATCAGGTGAACCATAAAATGCCCATCGCTTTAGTGTTGCAAACTTATAATAGCAAAAGGGTACTCGATTATTTATTGTCGCGCCCCGATGTGGATAAAGAACGAGTTGGAATCACAGGATGTTCGGGTGGTGGAACACAAACGTTTATTTTAACCGCCATCGATGAGCGAATTAAAGTTTCTGTACCTGTTGTTCAGGTATCAGCTCATTTTTTTGGAGGTTGCGTTTGCGAAAGTGGGATGCCAATTCATAAAAGCAAAAACCACCAGACCAATAATGTGGAAATTGCTGCTCTTTGCGCTCCACGGCCATTACTTCTAATTTCAGATGGTGCCGATTGGACAAGTAATACACCACGTATTGAGTATCCGTATATTCAAAAAGTATATGCCTTGTATGATGCTGAACACAAAGTGGAAAATGTTCATTTACCAACCGAGAAGCACGATTATGGTTATACTAAACGATGTGCTGCATATAATTTCTTTGCTCGTCATTTGCGACTGAACTCAAATATTCCTTACGATAACGGATATTCAGAAGATTTTGTGACTGTATTACCAATAGAAGATTTAAAGGTTTTTACAAAAGAAAATCCAATGCCCGAAAATGCATTACAAGGAGATAAGGAAGTAATGAAGTATTTGAAATTTAAATAATGAATTCTTTTTACCGAAAAACAAAAGATCCTCTCTTATCTCTCTCTTCGAGAAGGGAGAGATGATTAGCTGCCAACAATTGTGAAACTTCAGGTTCTCGACTTTAGGGTACACTAATGCAGTAGCTGAACTTAAGAGTCAACTGGAAACAGCTAATATGATGATTGATTATATTGTCTTTCCATCTAGTTCGGGAGGGACGTATGCTGGATTGGTATCTGGAAATGAATTATATCAGCTCAATAGCCAATTAGTAGGTATTAATATTGATAAGGAAAAGATCAATAATCAAATAGTTGAAGAAATTATTATAGATCTTGCTTCAGAAGTAATAGAGTTAAAAGGAGAAAAAACAAAAAAACTAGATATAAATTTAATCAGGGATTACGATCAGGCAGGTTATGGTGTAATTACAGACAATGAAAAGAAAGCTATATTAATGCTGGCAAGAACAGAAGGAATTTTACTTGATCCTGTTTATACTGCTAGAGCTTTTTACGGGATGATGGACTTAATGAAAAAGAAATATTTTAAAACAGGATCTAATATATTATTTCTGCATACTGGTGGTTTCCCTGCAATTTTTGATTATTCAAAGAATTTAACTCCAATAATTTAAAAGGAAGCCTTTTAGACAGTTTTTTAGGCAAACTTAAGTGCAGTGTACATTTTAGGTAATTACGACAAGTTAATAAGTTAAATGGGAAAAATTATGAATGTTATTATAAAAAAAATGAAAAACAATCTAAGAATGTTTTTTTCCTTACTTCTGTGTTTTATATCATTTCAGTTACATAATAAAGCTGATGCTCAAGAAAAATTTGATGTTTTGGATTCTTGGCTCCATTATAATGCTTCCTATGCATTGTACGACCATCTTACGGGTGAAGCGTATAGTTTGCTGGATTCCCGAGAGGCAAAAATTTCCTCCCTGAATACACCTGAACACTGGCGACAGAGGCAAACTAAAATAAAACAAATTTTGTGGGAAAAAGTGGGTGCATTTCCTGAAAAGAAACCTCTGAATGCCCGGATAACCAGGGAAATAAAAAAAGAAGGATACAGAATTGAAAATGTTGTTTATGAATCGCTGCCAGGTTTTTATGTGACAGGCTCACTTTTTATTCCTGATAATTTAAAAGAACCTGCACCTGCTATACTTTTCTGCTCTGGCCATAGCACCGAAGCATACCGGAAACCATTATACCAACTTCCGCTTTTAAACTTGGTAAAAAAGGGGTTCGTTGTCTTGGCAATTGATCCTGTCGGACAGGGCGAACGTATTCAGTATTTCAATCCCAAAACTGAAATATCAGTAGTAGGTGGATCCACCAAAGAGCATTCTTATCCTTCGGTCCAGGTCGCTTTAATCGGGCAATCAATAGCACGTTATTTTATTTGGGATGGTATCCGGGGCATTGATTACCTTATTAGCAGGAAAGAAGTGGATGCCAAACGGATAGGGGTGCACGGGTTATCGGGTGGTGGTACCCAAACGGCTTATATCTCTGCTCTTGATGACCGGGTTGCAGCAGCAGCACCAGCCTGTTATATAACCAGTTTCAGACGACTTATGGAATCGATTGGAGTGCAGGATGGGGAGCAAAACTTTTATCACGGTATTTCAAATGAGATTGACCATGCTGATTTTATTGAGTTACGGGCTCCGAAGCCTACACTAATAATGGCTACAACCCGAGACTTTTTTAGTATTCAGGGAACACGTGAAACTTTTGCAGAGGTAAAACGGGTTTATGAAATTTTTGATAAAAAAGATAATATAGAGTTGGTGGAAGATAACCACGGACATGGTTATACCCGTAAAACGAGGGAAGCCATGTATGCTTTTTTTCAAAAGCACCTTATGAACCCGGGATCTCATGAAGAAAAGAAAGTAGAATACCTTACCGAAGAGGAGTTACAAAAAACTTCAACTGGACAACTTTCTACATCGCTAGGTGGTGAGACTATTTTTAGTCTTAACCACAAGGAAGCTGAAAAGTATATCAATAAATTGCAGAAATCAAGAAAAAATTTAAAACAGCATCTGCAAAATGTTCTTCTTTCAGCTAAACAGCTTTCAGGATATAGGGAGCCATCCCTATCTGATAAACCTGTTTTTGTCGGAAGACATCAAAAAGATAATTATATTATCGAAAAGTATTTTGTAAAAGGAGAAGGCAATTATGTGGTCCCCTATCTTTTAATTATCCCCGATGCGCCTAACAATAAAGCTGTTATTTACCTCCACCCAAAAGGGAAGGCATGTCTAACAAATAAAAATGATGAAATAGAATGGTTGATTAATAAAGGTTTTACATTACTTGTACCTGATGTTTTAGGTGTTGGTGAATTAAGTAACGGAGCTTTAAAGGGTGATGCTTATATTGACGGTATCTCCTACAATATGTGGTATACTGCTATGCTTATTAGAAGGAGCATTGTGGGAATACAAGCCTCTGACCTGGTAAAACTTTCACATTTATTGAGGCAAAATAACAAATTCGAAGATGTTTATTCCTTAGCATATGAGGAGATGTCCCCGGTGCTATTGCATGTAGCTTTGTTTGATTCAGGTATTTCTCGCATAGCTCTTATAAAACCATATTCCTCTTACAGGTCTTTTATGATAAATCAGTTTTATGAATCCCGGTTTGTTTATAGCTTGGTACCGGGAGCACTTACCGGATATGACCTCCCTGATCTGGCAGCATCTTTTTCACCAAAAAAACTTCTAATTGCAGGTATGACAAATTCTAATAGTCAATCGAACAAAGAAGAAATACAAAATGACTTAAAAGTCGTTAAAGATGCTTATCGTATATCAAAAGCCGAAGCGAATTTAATACTCAAAGAAAAAGGAACAATTAATTATTTGAATTTAATATTTCAATAAAATGAAATAATAATAATATGAAACCTACATGACAAAAATTAGACACCCGAGAGGATGAAAATTGGGTAGGATGCGAGGGGTACCCATTCTATCAGGGATTTGTAACTTAGTTCAGGCATAAGCCGAATAACTAAAATCCGATAGAAATGGAAACTGCGCAAGTATCATTTACACAAGTAGTATCCCGGGGATGCGGACTTGATGTTCACAAAAAAGTGGTAACAGCCACAATCGATGGTGAAGGGATAAAGAAGCAAACACGCGAGTATCCCACCATTACGAGTTCTTTGAAAGAATTGAGAGATTGGTTATTGGAAAACGGCATTACGCACGTGGCAATGGAAAGCACCGGTGTGTTCTGGAAGCCTGTTTACAATGTATTAGAACCGGCAGGGTTAACAGTTTGGATAGTCAATGCAGCCCATATCAAGTATGTCCCCGGTCACAAGACCGATAAAAAAGACAGTGCCTGGATATGCAAATTATTGCTGGCAGTTCTCGACGTATCGTCCTTTCTTTGTGAGGGAAGCCGGCCTTTAGAGTGCAGTCAGACAGGGATAAGAGAATCGGTCAATAATCCACTAAATATTTAATATTAATTTAGACTTCTTTAGGAACTACTCTTGCCGGTGTTTTTAAGAAAGTAGGTATTATTTATTCAAAAATTATTTTACAACGATGAAAAAATGGAAAAAGAACTTAAATTATCTGTGGCTTATAGTTCCGCTAATAATATCCTATTTTGCTTACAAGGGCTATGGTTTTGAATTTAAAGCAGGAGTAACTCTAAGTTGCCTTGGAATTATTGGAATTTATTATTGGAACAAAATTAAAAGTTCTCGTGATGTATTGTTTGTTATTGCAGCTTTTATTTTTTCCATAATTGGTGATTGGTTCCTGTCTAATAAAGGAAACAGTTTTATACTGTTTTCAGCTGGAATAGCATTCTATTTTTTAGCTCATGCCGGATACATGGTATTTGCATTGATCAACGGTCGCCTTAAAATTGGGTTTTCTGTTCTGTTGCTAATAGCCTACTTGTCCTTATTCGTATTTGTTCTTTATCCTGCAATTGACGAAACTTTGCTGTTATTGGTTGTTTTTGTCTATCTGTTAATTTCCTGTTTTGCTGTAGCTGCAGCAGCCGGAACCCGTTTCCCTGCGCTTACTAAATGGACCTATTTTTTAGGAATTATGCTCATCCTTTTTTCTGATACCATTATAGCTTTTATGGAGTTTACACCGTATCAGGAAATGAATTTACTGATTCTGCCTACCTACTATGCAGCACATATTGTAATTACATTTTCATTGCTTAAAAAAGTACAAGATAATTGACTACATGCTGACTAAAAACAAAAGTAAAACAACCTAGTCGTCTCACTTTTAGTCGATTAACATTTGTAAAAGTGGAGCTGCCGGGAATCGAACCCGGGTCCAAACGAGGAAGCTACAAGCTTTCTACATGTTTATCTCTGATTTGATTTTTGAATAATTACCGGATCAAAGCCACCAATAAATACCTTAGCTCCTTAATTTTCGCGAAAACGCCAGAGCCTCATTTTCGCTAGCTTCGATTTACTTGCACCGCCGGTTCAGACCGCTTCAAAGCAATAGCATCCGGGCGATGTCTTGTTCCTGCACCTTGTGCCGGAATTAAGTGTAACCTACTTGATTCGGTTACGCAGCAAGAGCGTAATTATTTTCGCCAATTAAAATTTTGATCATTATTTTCAACGGGTCAACAACCAAAACCCGACATGCTTACTTGTCTCTTCTACCCGCTGTCAAAACCAGTCAGCCCCAATAGAAAAACGTTGCAAATTTACATAAAAGCTTTCATCCCTGAAAATATGAGGAGTTTGTTTTAGATTATCACACAGAATTTAAAATCACTCCTCCACAAAATACCTAAGTTGGTCGAGCATAATTGGTACATCTTCCTTATCAATTCCCTGTTCGAGCAAGTGATGTAAATCTTCTTCAAATACCTCAAAAAATTCTGTCTCAGTAAATTCGGTTTGTGTAATCGATTCTTTATAAAATTCCAGTGCCTCTTTTCTGTTTCCCCTACTCCAATGAACGTGCCCCATATTCATCAGGTCGTGTTTGTTTGGTTCGTTATCAATTAATTTCTGAAAATATTTTCCGGCCTGCTCCTTTTTACCCGAAACAAACGAACACCAGCCAATTGGGCGCCATACTTTTTTATTTCCTGGAGCCAGATATTCTACTTTGAAATAAGATTTCAATGCCTCATCGAACTGCTCCAATTCCAGTAAGCAGTGCCCGATATTTAACTGAACATTTAAATTCTCCTCATCCAGTTTTTCAGCTTCCCGGTAATATTCCAGTGCCTTTTCTGGTTGTTTCAGGTTCCGGTAACAAAGGGCTATTTTTTTCAGGTTCCAGGCTCGATTCAAGTCAAATAACTCAGCCTTTTTATAAGCTCCAAGGGCTTGCTCAAAATCACCAGTTTTCTGATAACAAAATCCAAGTTTCTGGTAGAGTTCGCCGCTTTTTTCAACCTTAACCAGGTAATTAAAAATCTCGGCAGCCTCTTCGAAATAATTTTTTGAGAAATAATATTCGGCAATATTTCTTAATACCTTTTCATCCTCTTTTAAAATATCGCCCAATGCAATTTTATTATGAAAATCGAACCGCCAGCTAAAAATATCTTCAAAATTATGTTTACGCGGATGTAATTTATAAAACCGGTACAAATCCTGAATAATCTGGTTGGAAATAAATCCTGATTTTTTACCCGGCTCAGTTAATTCCTCGTCGTTTTGCAATTCGTTAAACTGGCTCATCTCAGCTTTCATTCCTTCGGCCATAAATTCGCGATTTTCCTTTGGCAGGTTTTGAATGCTGAAACAGAATGAATATTTATCGGAATTGCATAAAATGGGGGCTGAATCGATGGCCTCGATAAAACGCCGGTTTATTTCATCCGATTCGTCGACAACATTCATTATTTCCGGGTTTTCAGCAAAAAACGGCATAAACCAGTTCGGGAATTCATTAAAAAACGGAAACAGTTTAAGCATTGAAAATGAGCCCATAAAAACATCGGCACCTTCCATTTGCAACTCCGAAAATTCTTCCATTTTGTTCATCAGCCCCGGAGAATCTTCAAAAATCCTTTCCCATTCCGGATTTTCATCTTCACCAAGCCCCTCTTCCATCAAACTATCCAGGTTAATTTTATCTTTAAGGTTCGGGCTTATTTTTATCATTTCGGGAATAATCTCATCCTTTATTTTTTGCTGAATTTTTTCAGTTTCCTTACTCCTGATAAACTGAATGATTACCCGTTCCAGATTTTGTTTGAAATCAGGATTTTCGTTTAAAATTTTTAGCCGACCTGTAATAGCAGGATAAAATGGTAAGCGTAAATCGTAATTATAAAGACCAATCAGAAGACCAACTATTGCCCGCTGGTTTATTTCAACTTCCTCCGTTTCGTACAAATCGAAAAGAAGTGAAAATTTCTTTTCGTCGAAGTACCTTAAAAGGCTTAAAATAAGCGCAGAAACAACCAGTGATTTATACTTGTGTGATATTAAATCGCTTGAAAAAAACTTTTGCAAAAATCCAATCTCTTCCGACTTTAATTTATCTCTAAACCATGTGTAATAAAAGAGTTTCACAATTTCTTGCTGATGGCTTTTGGCATCATCTTTTTCAGTAGATTCTGAGCTTGTTACATCTGCATCGTTTACCAGAGATTTTAATTCTTCCTGCAAATAAAAATCTTCGAGCTTGTTTAACTGGTCAGTAAAATTTATCGATATTCCTTCAAAACTCCTCTTTTTCTCATATTCCAGCGATGAAGATAATTTAAGCCTAACGGCTTCGTATACTTTATCAGTCAGTTCCAATACAGAAACAATCAGTTTTCGGTAAACCTTTTGTCGCTCGGGGTCCTGAATACCTTCGACAGTATATTTTAACATGTAATTATAAGTCTGCTCGAGGTTTCGCCACTCGTCCAAATAAATCCCCATTCCATTTTCAGAGATAAGTTTCTCCAGATGATCGAATGCCGGTTTTAACCTTCGTTCTGAAAGGTTCAGACAAATTTCGTGATATCTTATATTTAATTCTTTTTCTGTCATTTTAAATCAAAATTAGTGGTAAGGCATAAAAACTCAAAAAACACACCATTGATTAAATACGGCTGATTTGGCTGAAAAGTGACAAAAAACTCTGACAAATATTCTCAAAAATAACAATATCAGGTTCCTGGAATTTATATTATTCGGACTAGAATATTGGATTCTGTATAAAAAAAACCGCTCTTTATTAAAAAAGAACGGTTCTGAAAGAATTATTTAATATCGATTATAGTTTACGGATTAATGATTCTTTTTAATTCCAAACCCGGGATCGATTTTAATAAACGCCAGGGCAATAAAACTTGGAATTGTACAAAGCATTACGTAAATAAAGAAATGCTGATAGCCAAGCGCTTCCTGAATAGTACCACTCACCATTCCGGGCAGCATCATTCCAAGTGCCATAAAACCAGTTGCAATTGCAAAGTGGGCAGTTTTGTATTCGCCCTGACCGGCAACATAGAGCATATAAAGCATATAGGCAGTAAACCCGAACCCGTAGCCAAACTGCTCGACGGCGATAGCTATATTAATGAGTAAAAAATTATCGGGCAAAACAAACGATAAATACACATAAACAATATTTGGCAGGTTGATGCTTAATGCCATCCACCAAATCCATTTTTTAAGACCGTGTTTCGAAGCCAGGATGCCCCCCAGAACCCCTCCTACGAGTAGGGCTGCCAAACCAACAGTACCGTAAGCAATACCTTTCTCGGTCAGCGACAATGCAAGCCCTCCATTTTCCCTCGTATCTAACAAGAAAGGTGAAGCCAGTGCTGAAATCTGCGATTCGGCAAAACGGTAAAAAAGCAGAAACGCAATAGTAGCAACCATACCTTCTTTCTGAAAAAATGATTTAAGAATATGCAGGTACGAAGCATCAGACCTGTCAGGCTTTTTATCTCCTGTTTCGGGATTCGGTAATACAAAACGATGATAGACTGCAAAAACCAGGAACATCAACCCTAGTATACCAATCGATACCGACCAGCTAAAAGGCACATCGCCCGCTTTTGCATCAAAGCGTGCTTCTGTTGCTTCTTTTAAATTTGTCCGCGTTTTTATAACTGCAGCAACGGGTTTATTCCAGTTTTCTTCGGTAAACACAAAGTTGCCATCGTTTGCAAGGTAAATATCCTGGCTCCCTTTTTTATATCCAAAATTCATTCTAACCTCTTCACCACTTGCAGGTGGCGCCGACAAAACAAAATAAACTGTTGTAGAATCGCCACCAACAGTAACCTGAACATTCTGCGGGTATTGCAATATTCTTAAATCACCCTCCTGAGCCCCGGCTGATATGCTGTTAATATCGAACGGCGCTTGATTTGCCTGTTCAGTGGCCTTAATATTTACCTTTACGGTATCAAGCCCGGTGTTATCAAGTATCAGCCCGGTAATAAGAACCAGAAGCCCTAATCCGGCTATCATTGCGAGACGGTAAAATGTACTTCTTATTCCCGTAAAAAATGCCTGTTTGTGTTCGTCGAGTGCAAGCATATAAAATCCGTCGGCAGCAACATCGTGCGTTGCCGACTCAAATGCCATAATCCACAGAAACAGAAGTGATAAGGTAAACCACATTGGAGTGTGCAATGCAAATGAAATACCAAAAAACGCTACTGCCAATGCCAGCTGCATCCATATTATCCATTTCCGTTTTGTGTAATAAATGTCGATATACGGACTCCAGAGGGGCTTTATCACCCAGGCAAGGTACAATGCACTTGTCCAAAAAGTTAGACTTGCATTTGAAACTCCAAGGGTTTTATACATATCCTTGGAAACAAACATTACAATAATATATGGTATCCCCTCTGCAAAATAAAGGGTAGGTATCCATGACCAGGGCGTTCTTTGTTTCGTAGATGACATAAAAAATTAGTTTAGTTTATTTAGTTAGTATCTTTTTTCTAAAGTTATATTTTTAAAATAGTGGTGAAGTATTTCGTCATATTTATATCCTTTATGTCCCATAACTGCGGCACCAATCTGGCACAGCCCAACACCGTGCCCCCAACCGGCGCCTTGCAAAATAATTTTTTGCGGAACGCTATCAACTATATCCTGTTTCTCAACCGTAAAAGCCGAGCTGTATAAATGCGATTTGCTTAACCAACGACGGATTTCCAGCTCCTTCCCAAAAGTCAGTGTTTTTTTCGAGCCGATAATTTTTAATTTTATTAATCGTCCTGAACCACCACGTTCAACAGGAACCATGTCGATAATCTGCCCAAAATCGTGCCCTGAACGACGTAAAATTAAATCAGACAATTCATCTTGCGAATATTCAACTGTCCAGCGATAAAAGTCTTTTGCTGTCCAGTCGTATTCGTTAAGTACCTGCTTTAATACCTCCTCGTCAGTGGTATTACAGAATGCTTCGGGTTCGCTGTTTATCCATACCACACTATTCGCTTCCTCTGTTAAATCGGTAGCAAATCCTTTAGGAGGCTCCTGGTTATCAATTACATCGGTCAGATAAGGATGATTTACGGGTTCCCAGCAATTTTCGAACAATTCGGCTTTACCTCCGCAACATTTCGAGAAGCGCGCATCGCAAACCGTTCCGTTGTATGACAAAATTACCCCGGCTGTTTCATTAACAGCTTTTACCACATTGGGATTATGCGATCGTGTTGTTCCCTGGTAGCGTTGGCAGTGGTCGTCGGCACAAACATGGAAGTTCACATGGTCTTCACGATCATACCATTTTATTAATTCGTCTTCGGTTTCTAAAATACTCTCGTAGGTTCCGGCAGAACCAACAATTTTGTCCTGCTTCTCAATTTGGGCAATCAACCAGCTTCGTGAGATTATGGCATGGGCTTTCAATAAATCGAGCGAACTTGTCGCACTCATTTCTGATGATATTACACTAACCAGGTAATTTTCAATCGGAAGGATATTTATTGCTGTTATTTTCCCATCTTCAATTATAAATTTTAATCCTCCCTGAAATTTTTGATCCTCTTTCTGTTCCCAATGAAAGTTAACCCCAATTGTTACTCCTTTTAACTCGAAGCTGCAGGTGTCAATGTTTTCAGGTATAAAAGAAAACTCATCCCCTAATCCAAGTTCTTCATCATTATATTTTAACAAAACCTGCGAGTCATTCATTTTAACTGAATAAACTCCTGCATTGAACACTTTATTATTCAGTAAAAATTCTCCTGATAGTGAAAATCCTATTTCAGATTCTGTCATTATCCCGACTTCGATATTTGGCTGTATCTTATTCATTTTCAAAAATATTAAATTACGGACTTTGTAATCTAAACTTAATTAATGCGACTGGTAATAATTATGTTTTTTTCGAAAGCAAAACCTGCTGTTTAGATAAAGCATATGAATTTATAAATATTTGTTAAAAGTAATAGCCAGAGTCTTATATTTCCTTCAAACTTTATTATTCTTATTTAGTTAAAAAAGCATCGATACCGGCACCCAGGGCAGGAGCCTCCCTTAGTTTTGAAGTTTTAATAATTTTATTTAAATCCTGATAATGCAATTTTACATCCTCCGGCAAATCAAAGTTTTGAATTAATTCGTTCAACTGGGTTAATACGGGTTTCTTAACTATTTCGGCACCGGTTTCATCATCAAAAAGATCACCCAATCTTTGTCCAATTATGAGCGTTTCGAATACTTTTCCATTGTAACTATGTTGCTGATTCAATCCAGGTTTATTGGGATTTACAAACTCAAACAGGTTTTGCCACCCTCTATACAGCGTTACAATACGCTCGAAAAGTAATCTGGCCAAATTTGAATTTACGATCTTATAAGTTTCAATAGCTGCTTTATCGCCATTTTTCGCTAGCTCGGTTATTTGTAAAGGATAAATGCCATCTGCGTTTAGCTCTTCAACGGATTTACCTGCAAGTTCAGCATAAGTTTTTTGAATTCCGCTTACCGAGGTTACTCTTTCCAAAGAGAGGCCTTCCTGGCTCTTCATTTCCCACGCTTTGGCCATCCATTCTTTGGCACTATCGAATGTAACTAATTTTCCGTTAAGCTTCATTGCATCGGCAACACCGGTACCACCACCCAGGTAATATGCGTCTGAACAGCTTCGGAATAATCCATCTTCCGAGTAATTTTCACCAATTCCGCAGTAATCGGCATCGCTACCTATATGACTGACGGGAGCTGCCAGATTAATATTTAAAGACGTTAAACGTTCTTCCAGCATATCGGAATAATCAACCATCCTCGGGCCATTAGCAACTACAGCAATGCCACGTTTGTTTTCTGTCTTCAATCCGGGCATACCAATACCAATCATTACAGTAGAGCTACCGGTTTTTTCTACTACACCTTTTACGGCAAGAGCACAGGCTTCGACATATACCTTAGCTTGTTGCTGCTCTGCAGGTGTACTGTTTATGATAGAATTACGTTCGTTCAGTTGTATATTTAAATCAACAGGAATAAAATCCGGTATATAACCGTTAATCTCCCTGTATGATTTGGTTGCATTTACTTTACCAAGTGAAAAGGTAGAGTTAGATTTATTATATACTATTTCCCAGGCGCTTACTTTGGTTGCTCCGCCATCTATTCCGATTAATAAAGGTTTTATTTGCATTAAATTAAGTTATTGGTATCAAGAAAGTTTTCGGAAAATAAAAGTTCCAATACCGTGATGAACAATATTGGAACAGCTTAGTACTATTGCTTATTTAGTTCAATTCGTCTTACAATACTCTCGATACGCATGTGATCTTTCGCTTCGTCGTTTCTGTCTATAGTAACCTGGTCGATACTGTGATCGGTACCGCCGGCATGACGAATCACCTCGTAAATGGCATCCCATACTCTTCCTATACGGTGTTTTTCACTCACTTTCATCACCATCTGGTAATCTTCACCGTAATTACGCGCGTATGGTTCTTCATTTACACTGAAGCCGATTTCTTTAATCAGGGCAATTGGAATTGAGCGTGGCGCTCCTGCACCATTCATACGTAACAGGTTATTTCTCCCGTTTTCTTCGGTCCACTCGTCGTGAGTAACAACAGGCATTTCTTCCATACGACTGATAACACCATCTTCTCCTTTTTCCCAAACCTCATACGAACCGATTACCATTCCAATGGTTGGATCACTGTTGTAAACTTCCAGAACTTTCTCTACGGCATCAGGTTTTAACCTGTCATCAGAATCGAGCTGAACATAGTATTCGCCGCGGGCAATTTTGGCGCCTGCATTAAAACATAAACCCAGGTTATTCAGGTCGTGTATCAAAAGTTGTACTTCAGGCTTGCTGGCATCGTATTTTTCTCCGCCATGCATATATTTTTTTACTGATTTAATAGTAGGATCATCATCTCCTCCATTTACTACAACTACCACTTCTACATCTTTAACAGTCTGTGCCTGTACACTTTCAATAGCCTGCCCGATAAAAACAGGACGGTTATTAACAGGAATTATTACTGAAGCTTTTAAGGTGGCATTTGTATCTTTCGGGCGCTCTGAGTAATATGCTCCCGGTTCCAAATATGCACCAATTCGTTTAAGATGTTCTGTCAGTACCTGCTCCGCTTCATCCTGGCTCTCTTTGCTTGTAAGCAAATATGCGAACACGTTATGTTCTTTGGTATGAGCAACAACCTGGTATAACGATCCGGCATAACGATTTGCAATATGTGTCAGTTCGTACTTTTCTGAAATTTTCAACCGTAGGTCGTAAACTGCATTATATTTAATATCCGGCGATAAATACCCCACACTTTCCATTGCCTCCTTTGTAAGGAACATCACTTTTCCATAATCCTGGTAATCCCGAACCCTGCCAATATGATGTTTTAATAACCTTATCTCTTTAACCGTACCATCTTCCAGAATTTCATAATCGGTATATATCATTCCGGTGCCTTTGTTATTTTCTATAGCAAGGATATATAATTCCAATGCACTATTCTTAAGCTTTATCTGCTGAAACCTGTTGTCGAGATATAGTTGATAACGGGAATCATTTGCTTTTAACACCTCGTTTAACTGTATTGCCAGACTTTCATCCTGCACAGGAACGACTGTTACTTTAATTTCATTTTTATTAATGGCATCAATCTGGCCGGAAATATCATCCAAACCTTTACTTTTAATAACTGTTAACTCTAAATCCTGATTGGTTTGATTAAAAACTGAACTTACAGTTTCCAGGAAAGCTTCGTTGCTGTATTCAGCATCAGCTGAATAATGTAAAATAATATTGGTCGTCATAATATTTATTGTTAAATAATTTTTAGTAATAAGTTTATTCAAATATAGTTGTAGATTATGTTTTCAATTTATTACTGTTTAGCTAATCTGTCGAATCAAAAATATAATATTTAGCAATAAAAAACAAAATTTGTAATACATATTACATATTGTTATTATTTTTTTAATATCAGATAGAATCTACAATAAAAAATACTCCAAGTACAAATCAAGTTACCCTGTTTAGTTAAGTTTGTATTACTTTTTATATGAAACTGATATTGCTTTAAAATTCTGCTCAAT
Organism: Bacteroidota bacterium; assembly: GCA_039714235.1. Taxonomy (GTDB): domain Bacteria; phylum Bacteroidota; class Bacteroidia; order Bacteroidales; family Prolixibacteraceae; genus Draconibacterium. Next base: position 67,444 of record JBDLJS010000002.1, read on the forward strand.
ATGGATACAACCGTGTTATACCATTTAATTTGAATAGTTGTATTACAATTATTGTATTGAATCAATTAATGGATACAGATCATACATTTGCTGTTTTTTTCATATTCCTGCCTGGAAAACAGTTTAATATTACTGGTTTAATACACTCAATATGGTATTCATCAGTTTATTCCGTTCGTTTTTTCCCTTAACGCTTTCAAACGGGAAACCCAATGCAATTACTTTATATTTTCCGCTATATATAACTCCGGCACTTACATTGTTTTCCGTGTAACGAAAAATAGTTTTGCAGGTTTCATCAAACGGTTCAATTCCATCCGGGGCTTCAACCGGATATTGTTCAGTATTATAACCGGTATTGATACTTCCGTTAAAACTTAAATCGTCTGTAACAGAATAAAAATCACCGCTTTTAACCGCGTAGTTAGTCCGCCACTTAATTTTAAAAATATTTCCAATACGGGAAACAGCATTTTTATCTTTTGGAATATCTGAACCAATATATGCACCCGAGATAAACAGATTACCACCTTTAGTTGTATAGTCTTCAATGGCAGACAACATTTCGTTGGTATAAATTGAAAAATATGGCGTTGTATCATTCCCTGGTAAGTAAGTGGTTTTTTCTTCACCAAAAATCAGATCAACCAGGTTGTAACCAGATAAATCAGTCATTCCCGTTTCCACGGCTTCATCGCTCGAAGTTACAAAGCTGTATCCGGCGGACAGAATACTTTTTCCATGTACATACGAAAAATCGAAAGTATTCCCACGGAATATTGTGATTTCCAAATCGGCATAACTGGCACCATGTCCGGGGCTGTCATCATCCAGCCAGGCTGATTTCTTATTATAATCGTATTGGTTGCCAACGGTTGCAATGTCGTAACCATCGGCAACTCCGTGGTCGAGTTGGCGCATAATTCCGGAAAACGATTCGGCTTCCATTACAGCCGGCCCGCCAACCCTGTCAAAGCCATTTACAATCAATACATTACCTTTACTATTTCCAGCAATCCCTGTCGATATTATCTCGGAAGGAAAGCTTTCTCCTCCTGCATTAATTGCAGTAACCTTAAAACCGTATAATTTCCCCTTTTCAAGGTTCGGAATGGTAATTTCCAATTTATCAACCAGTACTCCGTTATTAAAACCGTTATCACCTTCGCGAGTGTAAACCAGATATTTTTCAGGTTTTGCTGTTGGTTCCAATTCATCAAGAACGGGCTTCCATTTCAATTTCATGGCATCATCACCCACAAACTCAGAAGTTAAATGGTCAACCGGTAAAGGCTGAACCACATAATCGTAACCATTTTGTGTAGAGAGGAAACGCAGCATTCCTTTATAAATGGCCCGTGATACATCGAATCTGAATTTTGGATTCAAAACATATTTTACATCATTCAGGTTTTGATGCGATAAAAGCTCGAGCAACATGGTTGGCACGTTTGGGCGATAAGCCTCGCTGTATTGCGAATTCCACATTCCGCGCCGCGACCAGTTGCATTTATAAATTGAATTTATATCATCAACAATCTGGGTCTGAATAATATCGGTTAAATCCCGTGATGCGTATTTCGATTGTCCATCAGGAAAAAATGGAGTCTCAAAATCTGTCGAGTATATACCGAGTGTTCCGACAATACCATCGCCAGGCAATATTCCTGCATCGGTGTGAAAAGCAAAAGCCAGGTCAACCGGTATTTTTAATCCCGGATACTGCCTGTTTTTCGTAGGGCCAAATGGTGCCCCAATCAACCAATCAACCCATTCGCCCCGACTTTTGTAATCATCGGTATAATCATTTTCCCCGTTGCTTAAATTCCAAACCAATGTATCGGGTGCTCCTGAAAACTGAAGGTTATATCGTGCAGCTTCAAAAAAACGGGCACGACCGCCGGTTTTACCGTTTCTCGAAACAACCCCCATGCCACCACCAAAACGGACAGCATCCGCAGAAAATTTGTATTCCGAATTCTCCGGAACAATTAATTCAACTTTGGATTCTTTCTTGTTGTAACCTTTATTGAAATGAAATTTACCCAGATAAATCCATGTTCCGAAACCCATTTTCTGATTCACAGTAAAATCAGTAGTTCCACCCGAATGATAAATACGATAGATTACTTCTCCGTCTCCTTCACCATACGATACATAAACTGAATACTCCCCTACTTCGGGGATATCAGGAATATAAGTTGCGATATTTTTCTTTTTGAAACTTTCGAAAATTATTGAAGTTCCGGCTTTAAACGGATTTTCATTTTTATAGGGCTGGTTTCCAATTGCAAAGCCGGTTTTCGTTTCAACCCTCTTTTTAGGTTTTATAAACCTGCTCTTTCCTGAAGAATCGTCGTTGTCAACAATAATTTCATTAGTTTGCCAGTCGCGCTCGCGCGGGATAAAAACAGTTGCTCCGGCATTTTCCAACATTGGGGCAATATACTGGATAACAAATGCTGTCGGTGAAATATCTTCGAGCGAGGTAAATAATCTTGCCCGCTGCCATTCCCAACGGTCAAGCTTTGGTTCGTAATACCAACCATGACTGTTCCATAATGCAATATTCGAACTCTGCAAGCCAGCTTTAATATCGTATTGACGATTTAGTACAACAACATTTTCCCTTTTTGGTCTTAAACTATTTTGCGGAAACCTGGTTTCATCCTGATTTTGTTTTTCCCTGAAATAATTAGGTATTAGTTCTGCTATGGAAATATTATTTGCTTTAATATTTAAAGCAACATCCTTTAACGAATCGGGCAAATAATTCCTGACACTATCTTTAATAAGCTCTACATCATCTATCCTGATAGGCATTTCAGCCAGGGCTTTATTAAAAAACAGTGTGATTGTATCACCTGAAGGAGTAATATTTACTGAATCAACAACGACTGATTTCCCGTTTACATAATTCTGATATCCACTGTAAATGTCTGAACTTTTGGTCTGGCGTATACGATTGTTGATTTCGATTTTTAACAAATCTGTTGATTGCCCGCTAACTACTCCTGATAATAAAACTACTAACATTAACAGGCTGCAAATGCTTATTCTCAATAGTTTTATGGTTGAATAGTTAAATTGGTTCATAGAGATACGACTAAAAAAGATGAGACAAACATAAAACTATTTGTATTACATATTACAAAATACAGAAATAAATCATATATTTGCTTTACTATTCAACAAACTTAACTGATATTATAACAAAATGAAAGTAAGCATAAATATATTTCCAGCAACACTTACTACCACAACTACAGCATCTTTTCTAACTCTTTCTCAAAAAAGAAACAGTTGTAAAGTATTCATCACTATCAGCTTATTTAAAAAGCTGAATATGATAGATTAAAACCAATAAATCAAATATCTAATCCAGAACTGAACGATATCAGAAAAATTAATAAGAACAGATAATAATGAAAGTAACAGAATCAAAATCATTGTACGACAACCTCGACAAAATGACGGTTAATGAACTGCTAACTAATATTAATAATGAAGATGCCAAAGTACATTTGGCTGTAAAAAAAGAAATTCCGAAAATTGAAGAATTGGTAACAAAACTCGAAAAAAGAGTAAAAGCCGGTGGAAGGTTGTTTTACCTGGGCGCAGGAACCAGCGGACGTCTTGGAATTTTGGATGCTTCAGAAATTCCCCCGACTTACGGAATGCCGGAAGGAGTGGTTGTTGGACTGATAGCCGGTGGTGACGTTGCCATAAGAAAAGCAGTGGAAGAGGCCGAAGACAAAATTCACGGAGCCTGGAAAGACCTGGGGGATTTTAACATCACCGACAAAGACAGCATTGTTGGGATTGCAGCTTCGGGAGGAACTCCATATGTAATTGGTGGAATAAAAGACGGTAATGAGCATGGCCTTCTAACTGCCTGCATTACTTCCAATCCTGATTCTGAAATTGCAAAAGTAGCTCAAATAGCCATTGAACCTGTTGTTGGGCCAGAGTTTGTTACCGGAAGCACAAGGATGAAATCCGGGACAGCACAGAAATTGGTTCTTAACATGATAACTACTTCGTTAATGATAAGGTTAGGCCGCGTGAAGGGAAATAAAATGGTTGACATGCAGCTAACCAATAAAAAACTTGTTGACAGGGGCTCGAAAATGATTGTGGAAGAATTGGGCATTGAATACGAAGAGGCCAAAAGACTTTTATTGTTACATGGATCTGTTCGCGCCGTAATTGATTCTGTAAAAAAATAACTTTCTCCAGGAAGAAATTTTCGATTTAAGATAAGTCTTGTTATTTTTTTACAAAAAAATGTAACAAAGTAAGGTATCTTAAGTATGTAACACATACATGCAAGTGACAGAATGAACTAATTAGTGGGATTCTATGCTGAATCAGTATAAAATTAAAAATAATTTGGATATAAAAATGAATTCAATTATTATTGTACACATTAATATGTCATACATATTATATAGCTATATTTATTAATCTAAAAACAAAGTTTATGAAGAAAATTTTTACTTTACTGGCAATAGCTCTTTTATCTATTGCAACTTATGCTCAGGATGTTCAATTAACTGAGTTATGGAATCATTCAAGAAGTAGCACGGCTACCGAAGTAGCTCCCGGAGTTTGGGAAGACGGAGTACCTCCGTCATGGATGACTGCAAGTGCCTGGAGCCCTACCGAAAGAGGGATGGTTGTTGTCGGTGACAAAGTGTATGTTCCTTCAAGAAAAGATGGTGGTCAGATCATTCTTGTTATTGACGCTGCCACAGGAGATTCACTAACGAAAATTGACCTGCCTTTAGATCCTGTATCGGGCGGAATTTATTCTATTAATGCAGTAGCAGCAACTGCTTCTGGAGACCTGGTAGTTTCTAACCTTGTTACTAACTCCCAGGGGGTTGACAGTGTAGGCAACCACCTACCAAGCAGCTATTTTAAAGCATACCATGTTGAACTGGATGCTGAAGGAACTAATTACGATACCATTACCAACATTATCAGTTGGAACAATGTTGCGGATACTGCAACTCAACCATTTTTCAGAATTGGTGATGGAATGTGTTTTTGTGGTGATATTGCAGATGGTTCATCAGGATATTTGGCAACTGTATCAAGTACAGCTGGATTTATTTTAACCTGGAAAGTTACCGATGGAACTTTCGAAGCCAATCCTACCATTTACCAGCCAGCAACTGCAAATCCTGCACCAGAAGAAGGTTCTCCGGTTAATTTTGGAACCAGCCCAATGTGTACACCGGTAAGTGAAAACCTGCTTATTGTTGATGGCGGAAACCTGTACCCTGCTGTATACGACCTTGCTAGTCCCGACTCCACCGCGATAGAGATGTTAACAACATTTGGCGACAGTATTAAACCACGTAAACCAAATGGAAATGGTGTTGATTATTTCGAATTTAAAGGACGCCAGTTTATAGCTGCTCAAACAAATGTTTGGCTCGATGTTGAGGGCGTACCAGTCAACTCATTCGAAGTATTCGAATTGGTTGATGGAGACTGGGAACAAGCCGTTTCTTTAGGTTTTGTGCCTGAAAACGGATTAAGCCGAACAACCGCCATGAAAAACGCTTCTTTTGCAAATCCAGTATCAGTGGACGTTCAGGAAGACAAAGCAGTTATTTATGTAATGTCGGGTAACCTTGGTATTGCCGCATACGAACTAACCATAGGTGGAGGCACTGACATTCCGGGATTAATCGGGTTATACACATTTGAAGACACCGAAGACTTGTTTGCCAACTACGCTACCGAGGTTGGCGTAGGTACAGTAAAATGCGATGGTGTAATGAAATTCGATCCGGATGCTACCGACACCAGCGCAGATGACAAACCATCAACCGAAGATACTGACTGGTCGGTTATCACCGGTGCTTCTGACAATGCAATTGCATTAAAAGCACATAACTGGTTTAAACTATGGCATGGTATTCCTAAAAACGGCGGAGGCGATTGGGTAAATGATTTTACAATCACCGTAGATGTAAGACTGGCCGACGTAACTGGAATCTATTCAATGCTTGAGGTTAATCCAACTCCAACAGAGTCAGGTTTTACTTCAGAAATGGAAATTGTTGATGGTACTGTCGGTACTACAGGTGCTCCAGCTTCAGGTGCAGATGCTTTTGGATTTTCTGATGTTGTTATTTCTAACGACACCTGGCACAGGGTTACATACGTAGCAAAACTTTCAGAGTCCATAAAAATGTATGTTGACGGTGTATTGGTACGCTCAATGGAAGGCGATTTTACTGATGCACGTCCCGCACCATACACTGCTGACGACCATCCGGATGATGCTGCTCTTAGAGTAGGTGGAAACAACGAAACTATAGATAACAATGATCCACCACGCGACGGCGATAAAGACATCGACCAGATTATGATTTTCAACAGAACATTATCTGGTTCAGAAGTTGAAGAACTGGGTGCTCCTGTTGCAACAGGAATCGAAGACAGGTTCGTTGAAGAAAGAGAAGTTACTGTTTATCCTAATCCTGCATCAGATGTACTGTATTTCAGTAAGGAAATGCAAACTGTTAAAGTATTCGATATTAGCGGAAGACTGGTAAAACAGGCAATTAATGTATCGCGCATTAACGTAAACGACCTTAGCGGATTATACATTGTAAATGGTATGGATCGCGAAGGTAACGTAACTCACACAAAAGTTCTTGTAAAATAATATAAGACGAGAATTTTTATTAAAATATTAAAAGGTTGCCTGTTGTAGGCAACCTTTTTTATTGCCAGATGAATAAGATTAAAATAAAAGATAATATTTTCTTAATATTTAACAAACACCCCTTAAACACATAGATTCAGAGACTTCCGGCCACAAATCTCGCTCAAAATAATATGTATGAATGAATGATGTATGACAAATTTGATTATTGTTTGGATAATTCCCTTAAAAATAATAAAATTGTATAGCTGAAAACCTAAGAAAGTAATGTAGTACCTCATTAAGAATAATATGGCCTGAAACGTAACAAAATGAAACAAAATACTGTAAAACAAACATTGAAGAAATCAATTATTTCAAATTATCTCTTCTACGAAAACTACACTAACTAAAATTCAATAAAACAATAATTAATAATAATTCAAATCTAACAAATGAAAGAAAGAACAAGGACGTGGTTCAAATTCGAATCAGGCAGTTTGTTAAAACTTCTGCTTTCTGGTTTCATTATTTTTATGATGCTGTTAAGTGGTAGTGTTTTTGCTAATTCAAATGCTGCCGATTTGAACACTACAACCACAAAAGCTGCCAAGGATAAAGAATTGGCAGATGCAATTCAGGAAACCATTACAGTAACCGGTAAAGTGGTTGACGAAACCGAGTTTGGACTTCCTGGGGTAAATATCATTCAAAAAGGTACAATGAATGGAGTAATCACCAATTTCGACGGCGATTACACAATTGATGTACCGGCTAACAGTGTACTGGCCTTCTCATTTATTGGTTTTACACCACAGGAAATTGAAGTAAACGGGCAGACAACCATTAATGTAACAATGATTGAAGAAACTGTTGGGTTAGAAGAAGTTGTTGTAACGGCAATGGGTGTAAAATCCGAAAAGAAGAAACTGAACTTTGCCGTTCAGTCGATGGACTCTGAAGAAATTACTCGCGACAAACAAACCAATTTTGTTGATGCTTTACAGGGACGTGTTGCAGGTGTTGAGATTTCGGGAGCAGGTGGTTCGCCAAATGCAAGCCAGCAGATCCTTATCCGCGGGGCATCGTCGATCGATCCTGGTAGGAACAACGAGCCGATATTTATCCTTAACGGCATGCATATTTCAGGCGGGGCATCAAAAGCAGCTGAGATTAACCCGAACGACATTGAAAGCATGACTGTACTTAAAGGTGCTGCCGCTGCTGCATTATACGGTTCGGAGGCAGCAAACGGTGCTATTATTATTACAACCAAATCAGGGAAAGAGGGAGCCATACAGGTTAACTTAAGCAGTTCTATACAAATTGATAATGCAACAAGGGTACCCGAATTACAGGATATGTACCTTAGAGGTGGCTATGGCGTTTACCGCGAAGAATCGAAAGGCGGCTGGGGGCCGTTAAAACCTGAGGGAACACAAACCTACGACAATGTAGGGAATTACCTTAAAACAGGATTGATGCAGAAATATGACCTGTCAGTATCAGGTGGTAGCGAGAAGTTTAAGGCTTATACTTCTGTTTCTCATACCAACCATAAAGGTATTGTGCCTGAGGATTACCTGAAGAGATACACCATTTTAAGTAAAGCGGATTATGATATAACAGAAGACCTCACTTTAAGCTTTATGGCCAACCTGAGCAAACGTGAATCGAGAAGCGGAGGTTCAATGGGAAGTGTTTACAGCTGGCCAATTGACGACGATATGAGGAATTATAAAAACGAGGACGGTACTATACGGTGGTTGTATATCGATCAGAATAACCGTTACAATTCACCGGTAAATCCTTACTGGTATCGTTACGAAGATTCTGGAAAAAGCGAATCGTACCGTAGTCTGGTACAGGGTACTTTATTGTGGAGCCCTATCGAGAATCTCGACCTTACCGGCCGTATCGGGTACGATGTTACCAATTCAGAAAGTCTTAGTTCATCGGCTGCAAGATGGGCTCTTGAACCGGGACAGGCACCAACTGCTGAAGATTATCCACACCTTGGAGGCATGTGGTTTTACGATGGAAGAAGTGAAGTACTGAACTATGGCGGGCTTGCCCAGTATAGCTATGATTTAAATGAAGATTTCTCAATGGAATTCCTTGCCGGTATCGATTTTAAACGTTCTATTGGGCGGTCAGCAAATATGGGCGGTCGATATTTTATCATCCCTGACTTTGAAAGTTTTTCAAACTTAGAAGACAAACCTAATGAAGGAATTACCCTACGTCGCAGAAGACAAGACATTTATGGTGTTTTTGGCGAAATAAAATTAGATTATAAAGGTTTAGCACATATTGGTGTTACGGGCCGAAACGATAAATCATCAACCCTGGCGATAGATAAAAACTCGTACTTTTACCCATCATTCAGTGGAGGTGTGATTTTTACCGAGTTATTAGATCTTAGTGATTCAAACATTATCAATTTTGGTAAGTTACGCGGTAACTGGGCCAGGGTTGGTAAAGATGCAACTCCATACAAATTAAACGACTACTTTGAGTCAAATCCCGGGTTCCCCGATGGTGGTTACGGTAAACTCAATACAAGTGCAGGTAATCCATACCTCGATCCTGAGATGACCTCATCATGGGAAATTGGTGTTGATATGCGTTTGTTTAATGACAAAACAAGATTGGATATTGCATATTATTCAACCTTTATCGACGACCAGATTGTTACCACAAGGGTTTCGCATATGACAGGTGCCGTACTACAAACGGTTAACGAAGGCGATATTTCTAACAAGGGTATCGAAATTACCTGGAACCAAAAAATAATGGAAAAAGATAACTTCACCTGGAACATGACAACAAACTTTTCCCACAACGAGGGAACTGTGGGAGATCTTCCGGGCGATGTTCACGAAATCAAACATGTTTCGGGCCAGGTAGGAAAAACACTGCCTACATCATACGAATTCGGGCCTGTGTTTGGTATTTCAGGAAGTGACTATCTTCGTGTAAAAGATGATAATAGTGAGCATTATAATAAAATAATTGTTAATGCTGACGGAACTCCAAAGATAGATCCTGAGAGTTCAATATTAATAGGTAACAGGGAAGCTGACTTTACTATTGGTATCCAAAATAACTGGACCCTTGGTAATTTGTCATTATCTGCCCTGATAAACATTAGAAAAGGCGGTGATGTGGTAAATGGAACCCTGCTAAGTTTGATGGGTTCGGGAATGGCCAAAAATCTCGAAACCTATCGAAACAGAGAGATTATGGTGGAAGGTGTTGTTGAACAACCCGATGGTTCGTTCATTGAGAATAATACTCCTATCCTTTTCAGCCCTAACATAGCATTTTATACAAACTATTTTTCTCCGGTAAGTACTAATTTTATTGAGGATGGTTCTTTTGTCAGATTAGCAAATGTTACTCTTAGTTACGATATGAGACGTCTATCTGAAAAGATAGGTATCCAGGGACTTAAATTATCGTTAACAGGTACAAACCTGTTGTTGCTTACTACCTATTCAGGTTCCGATCCGGTTGTGAACTATACAGGTTCATCAGGCGGTGCAGGTACTTATGGTGTCGACTATTTAAGGGTACCCAATACCCGGTCAGTTCTGTTTAATATTAGTGCCAACTTTTAATTATTTGCCGTTATGAAGATTTTAAAATATATATTAATAGTTATCATTTCACTTGGAATATTTACCGGGTGCGATGATTTTCTTGGTGACAACATCGATCCTGATGCACCTACAGTAGTAACAGCCGATTTGGTTATGCCAGTGGTATTGTTTTATGCCGCTCTTGAAAACTACGACCACAGCGAATATGGTGTTTACCTTAGCCAGTGTTTAACCACTGCAGGACGTAGTCAGACTGGAGCACACGCTTATAGAAGCGGGTGGCATTTCACTGCTATGAACCGACACCCGCAATGGCGTCGTCACTATTTCGATCTTGGAGCCAATGCACACAACATTATAAATTACGCTGAAGAAGAAGGCTCGTATAACTACCTGGCGCTGTCGCGTCTGCTGCGTTTATTGTCTATTCAACAAACAACCGATGCCTTTGGGCCAATGGCTGTAACAACGGCATATACCGAGGATCCACAGTTCGAGTCGCAGGAGAGTGTATATGAATGGATGGAAAACGAAGTTGAAGAGCTCATACAATTGTTTAACTCGGCTGAAGTATCGCAGACAACAAACCGCCCAATGGGACAGGGAGTTGACCGTGTTTTTGGTGGTGATATGCAAAAATGGAAACAGGTTGCTTTTGCAATAAAAGCAAGGATTCTGTTACGTAATCTGCCAAACATGAACACCAGTGCATCTACTTGCAATAATATAATTTCTGCAGCTGAAACTGCACTTAACGGATGGGAAGATCCGGCTTACAAATTCGACGGAGGATCGAGTGTTGAAAAAAACTGTATGTGGGGAAGAACAAACCGTCCCGTTGGTGGATGGGAAAGTCGTTCGAACGACCTCGACGGGGCAATACCTACCAAATTCTTTGTCGAAGACATAATGGGATTTAATTCGTCGGATAAAACATACGACGACCCCCGACTGCCATACCTGATGAAAGCCAGGGGTGATGCAGCCTCGGGAATAGATACAACTTTCAGGTATCTTGAAAGCAATAGTGGAATGTCGGCTACTCATAAACTGGAGTGGTATCCCGATATGTATGAAAGTGCATTAACAACCGACCAGTCGGCAATAGTACTGTTATCGGAAGGAGAACTCCATTTTATAATTACAGAAGCAGCTTACTGGGCAGGCGATAAAGCGAAAGCAGCTGACCATCTGGTAAAAGGGATTCAATATCATATGGAACTTTTAAGCGTCCCTGCCGAAGAAACAGATGCTTATGTTTCAAATCCTGACCTGGTGCCCGGATCAGCAAACATAACATTAAGCCATATCATGAAGGAGAAATACAAAGCAATGTATCTTCAGATTGAACAATGGACCGATTTACGCCGTTACGCATTTAGCAACGACCAGAACAACATTAATTACGATAATACTGTTATTTACCCGGGATTGCGCAGACCTCACAACCTGTACGAACCGCATTGGGGGGGTGACGAGAATGTATGGATACACCGTATCAACTATGACCCCGACACTGAAGAAAAGTACAATCCAACCAAACTCGAAGAGTTGGGTGCATATCAAAGTGCGGAGTGGTTAAAGAAACCTATGATATGGGGACGCGCCAATTAAAACTTACATTTAAAATGTTATTAAAATGAACAATACAATAAAATTACTATCAGGACTAATAGCTGGAATTGTTTTTTTCGCTTCGTGCGAGATAAATGACCCGGTTGACGATATTGTCCGTACCGGTAATATCGGAGCAAATGTTTATATGGTTATTCCTTCAACAAATGTTGCTGCAGGCAATGAGGTGGAATTCCATGCCGAATACTGGTCGGTTGACGATCAATTCAAATCAATTGGAATTTGGTACTCCATAATTGCAAATTATAAATATGAATTAACCGCCTCAATGACCGGTTTCACTCATGTAATGGATTCAATAGAGCTTGCACGTGAGCTTCAGGAGATAAAATCGTATGAGCACTCAGCGGGAAACTATAACACAGAAGAGTATAGTTACCAGATCGACGATAAATTTCCGGTTAGTTACACTCTTGCTACAACAAGTATAAAGGATGTTGATGAATACAATCAAGACCAGGTAGATGAATTACTGCCTAAAGTTTTTATTAACGGATTTTATGAAGGTTTTTTCCAGTCTCTAAACAACGATTACGACAAACTAAAAGAGCTGGTTGTAATAAACGATACTATTGTTGACGCAGAGACATTTGAATCTTATTTCGAGACAGTTACAACAGAAGATCCGGCCGGAGGTGATCCGATTGAAACCAAGGTTTTAAAAGAAGACACAGTACCAACTATGCTGGGATATGTAAAAGAGATACCGCTCGATCATCTGGTCTATGATACCAACAAACAGGTTTATAAAATCGGTTACACAAGATTTTTTGAGCTGGAAACTCAATTCAGAGTAGTGAACGGCAATGATGTGGAGAATTTTTCAGAAGCAAAAACTGTTACAGTCAGTTAAAAATATAACATAAAACATCATGAAAAAAATAAATAAAATATTTCCGTTTTTACTGATTATTGCTGTATTAATCGGTTACACGGCATGTGAACACGAAATACTGGTCGAAGAATTCGAATCCGAAGCAGTTGATTTTAGTTATCAGTCTTCTTCTATTCATTACATAATTGGAGAAGAAATAGCATTCACCAATAACTCAGTTGTAGGAAGCAGCTGGGAATGGGATTTTGGAGATGGTACTACTTCAACTGAAAAGAGTCCGGTGCACAAATACGCAGAGCCCGGAACATATAAAGTAACACTGGTTGTTGACGGAGGCGCATATTTGAAAGAAAAAAGCATAATGGTAAGCGATATTATTCCTATCGTAACCTTTACATCATCAAATCCGGTTATTGTATATAACGAAACAGAAGTTACTTTTAATGTTCAGGTGGCAAATCCTGAGAATTTACCTGTCACCTATCAGTGGTCATTCCCCGAAGGAACTGCTGGTGAAGGTATTGACGAAAACGGCAAGTCGGGCCTTCAATCGCCAAAAGTAGTATTTGGAACTATTGGAAGCCAGAGTGTAGCATTGAAAATATTATTGGGTGAAAAAGAATTGAATCCGATAAATTTAAAGGTAAATGTAAATTACAACAAACCGGTTAAAACACTTTTTTACGCAGTAAAAAATGGCAATATAATGTCGCGTAAAATTATCAACGATGATATTGATCCTGCCATAAATAAGCCTTTCGATTTAGGTTATAAATCAGGAAAACACTCCATGACATTACAAGTTGCAGGCGACTGGATTTATGTATTCGATGCCGGAACAAAAACTGGTTATTCCGGTGATGGCGAAGGATTTGGCGATGGTGAATTATTTGTAGTAGCTACCGATGGCTCAAGAAGAGAATCAGTTATTGAAAACTTTGGAGGAAATACCTACTACGATTTCTATTATGGATATGTAGACGAAGAAGCCGGAATGATTTACTGGGCTGACAGACGCGAAGGTATATTCCGCACTTCAGTCAATACAAGAAATCGTAAATTTTCACACGACGAATTTGGCTATTGGGTTCGCAACAACTGGCTGGGATATTATGGACAGGGAATAGCATGGGGTAATACTAATGGGCCAATCACTAAAACTGGTGACACATATTGGTGGGCAAAAAACACCACCGGCTCAGGCGTTTTCCGCTTCCTTGAATCTGATGTTAAAGGCACAGCTGTAACAGCCGATGACCCCATACCTGAAGCTGGATCTTTACTAACTTCCTATACCGTTCGTGGTATGGCAATCGACGAAGCTAACGGACATATTTATATCGCATCACAAAGCCATAAAATGATTTTCTGTTTCGATATGGACGGAGGATTTGTAAAACTGGTAGATGCTGCAGGAGCCGATGATGGTGAAGGAGGAGAAACTGAAAACCTTTTCGTAACCGGAATGACTATTGATCAGGATGAAAACGGAAACGGTTATCTGTATTATGCATACAGGGGGCCTGCCGGTTCTGAAGATCCAAAACAAAAATCAGGCATCAAGCGCTTTAAGTTAGATCACAGTGCTGAGCCGGAATTTTTCATAGAAGGAGTAGAAGCCTATGGTATTGCAATTGACCACGTAGCAAAATAATTCTGAGAAAACGAGTGTGTCGGATTAAGTCACACTCGTTTTCTGCTTTATACCCAATTAAATGATAATTCATAAACAAATCAGCCTTCAACGAACTTAATATTTAGAAGGTGTTTATTAGATATATGATGAGAAGGATTAAAACAATAATCGTTGTATTTGGTTTACTGCTAAGCAGTATACATACCATTTCACAAACCGCACCAAAACAAGAAATGCGAGCAGTATGGCTAACTACAGTATGGGGACTGGACTGGCCCGCAACCACCATCACATCAACAGGTAGTAGCTATCAAATCAACCTGCAAAAAGACCAATTGGTTTTTTTATTAAACAAACTACAATCGGCCAATATAAATACGGTGTTTTTCCAGGTACGGTCAGAGTGCGATGCCATGTACCAGTCGTCGTTCGAACCCTGGTCATCATACCTGGTATCAACAAGGGGGATGGATCCCGGATATGATCCACTTAAGTTTGCCATTTCTGAGGCTCATAAACGCGGGATGGAATTGCACGCCTGGTTAAATCCATACAGGTTTGAGTCTTCTGTAGGAAAATATGAAGGTAAAGCAGGTGATTACCGTCAAACAAATCCTGATTGGGTTTTGGAATACCCCGACAAATCGGATGGCTCAAAAAATGTGGCATTGCTCGACCCAGGAAATCCTGAAGTAAGGCAACGAATTGTGGATATTGTTCAGGAAATAATAACCAATTACGATGTTGATGGCATAACCTTCGACGATTATTTTTATGCATACGGAGGTACACCTTCTAACCTGGATGCATACACTCAGGGGCTTTACAAACCAGCCAATATGAGCTTATCGGATTGGCGCCGCGATAACATTAATAAAATGGTTGCTGACGTGTATAACATGATACAGGAAAACAAACCATGGATTACCTATGGATTATCGCCTTTCGGTATCTGGACAACCGATAAAAATGTGGCTGCTGCCGAGGGTATAGATTTACCAGCAGGCATTACCGGTTCAAATATGTATGAACAAATTTATTGCGATCCGGTAGCCTGGTTAAAAGAAGGAACCGTTGATTATATTTCACCCCAGCTTTACTGGCCAACCACCAGTACCGGCCAGGATTACGATGTTTTAGGCCCCTGGTGGTCCGATATCAGCAACCGATTTCACCGGCATTTATATGTGAGCCATAGTTTATACGGCTTAGATCCATCAAGCTATGCCGTAACAGAAAAATCGGGGACTAAAGCAGATTTGGCGGTTCAACTGAATGGCTTATCCATGTTGGAGTATCATGTAAAATCGCAGGAAACAAATCTTAAATCGGTTACAACACACCCGTCAGAGTATGGTAAACAAATACAGGTAAACCGCAATTCGGATAAAAACGGAGCACCGGGAAGCGTATTTTTCCGGGTAGCTAACTTTAATACTCCCGGGTTTGTAGGTTACCTCACACAAAATCATTATAAGTACAACGCCATTATTCCGGCCATTAACTGGAAACCTGCTGTAGACAGGGGAATCCCATCAAATATAAGGATAGAGAATGATTCACTTAAATGGGATTCTGCCGAGGATAGTGTTCGTTTTGTTATATATGCTATCCCAAACGATTCAGTTGGCAATTCAGGCAACCTGTCGACACCGGATTACATTTTGGCAATATCATACACCAAAAATTACGATTTATCAAACGAAACAGATTTAATCGACTCTCATAAATTTGCCGTTGCTGTCCTCGACAGGTATGGCAACGAGTTTCCAACAGGATTAATGGATTATACAGCCGGAGAAAATCATTCCGCAAATCTAACCTATCCAATTAATAGCGAAGAAGCATTTGTCCCATTCAACTTTAAATGGGATGCTATCGATAATGCAGAATATTATTTCATGGAAGTGGCTGCCGATTCTGCTTTTAACAATATTTTATACAAACGTCAGGTAGATAATAATGAGTTTGATGGGGAAAATGTTGAAATGGCCTTTAATCAGAAATATTACTGGCGCGTTACAACCCGAATGATTGGTGTGGCTGATGCGGTCTCAGAAACTGAGTCGTTTATACATATTCCTGAACCCGCTCCGGTAGTTACGTCCCCAACTAATAATTCAACAGGAGTATTGTTAACACCGGTAATAAACTGGGAAAATTTTGGCGAAGGATTCAATTACCATGTACAAATTTCATACAATAACACTTTCACGTCATTGGTATTAGATTCAACAAACATTAATGCTTTAACGATTACTGTGCCCTTGAATATCCTTCATGCCTATGCAACATATTATATTCGTGTTCAGGCCGGCAAAGGTGAAACAACTTCAGCCTGGTCAGAAACTGTTAAAATCTCAACAATTAACGAAGCTCCTGACGTTCCGGTAATTGTATCTCCCGAAAATGGCAGTAATGTTACCGGTCCTGATGTTACAATTGTTATTCAGGACGAAACTAAAGCTAATGGTTTCAGGATGGAATTATCGGGATCTCCGACTTTCCCGTGGACCGACCGAAAAGCTTTAACCTTAGATGCATTTGAATATGAAGGAACCTATTCCGGGTTGGCAGGCGGCACATATTATGTTAGAGTCAGGGCCAGCTATTCGAATAAAAATACCGATTGGTCAGAAACCACTTCATTTCAGGTAGTTTCAACTGCTATTGACGATATATTGGGTGGAGCATTGGCTTTAAAATGCCAGACAAAAATTTTTAATCAAAATGTACCGGTTGAAATAGAATTACCTGCCAGTAGTTATGTAAATCTGGTTTTATACGACGTTTTAGGTAACAAAGTCATGGAATTAATAAACGGCGACTTGCCGCGTGGAGTGCATTCCACTCAGTTACCGGCCGCGTCTCTTAAAAGTAAAATGTATTTTCTGACATTGAATACCAACTATGGCAGAAAAACATTAAAGATTGTTAAGTAATATTTTAATAGTTGTAATAAATAACACAAAATGAGATATACGATTTTTTTACTCGCTTTCCTGGCCTTTTCTTTTTCAGCATTCTCTGAAAAAAGGCAAATAAAAGCAGTGCAAATAGAGACAATTGAGTTACCCGATAATATTAGAGTAAAAAGTTACAAATTAAATTCATCCGGGAATTTAATCGTTTTTTCTACTCTGGGTACCAATGATTTAAAAGCGTATGACATTACAACTAAAAAGTTATTCGGTTTGCCATCCGGGGCTAGTCTAAATACAACGGTTCTTTCTTCAGACGACAATCAGCTATTTTATACCGAAACGGTTATAAATGTTGGACAAAAGGAAAAGCAACTTATTGCATTTTCTCTTTCTACCGGGAAAAGCCGCGTAATTACAGAAGAAACAATTGAGCAGGCCAAACGCTGGAATTGGTGGTATCGCCTTTGGAATAAAGAAAAACGCAAACTGGCTGAAACTGACTTTGTTGCACTTAAAAACGGAGCACTGTCAGTTCCGTATATTTATTTAAAAGAAGGCCAGCTTGTATATAATGGCGGAGAATCTGAAAAAATTCTGAATCCGCTGGAAGCAAAATATTACTTACACCCCTCGCTGTCGCCTGATAAAACAAAAATCTGTGGTTTTGCAGTTGGCAAAGGCGCCTTTGTTTGTGATACCGATGGAGGCAACGTGGTAAAGCTTGGTAACATGGAGGCACCGGCCTGGGTAAATAACAAACTGGTAGCAGGAATGATAACCAGTGATGACGGACACAATATTAATTCTTCCGAGATTAAGATAATCGATATCGAAACACTTGAAAGCAAGCTGGTTTTACCTGCCGAACATAAAGGAATGTATCCGACAGCAATTCCAGACAAAAACCAGATTATTTGCACTACCCCTGAAGGTCAGTTAATACTTGTTGAATATATAACTGAAGATTTGTAATTACATTCTAAACCATTAAAAACTAATTAAATGAAACGAGTTAAGACTATACTTATCCTGCTGTTTGCCGCAAGTACTTTTCTTGGGGCACAGCCAAAGATTGTTAATCATCCTGTAAAACTAATCGATTCAGAAGCCGAGTACTTTATGCGTCCTGAATGGTCTCCCAACGGGGAAATGATTGCCTTTACAGCTGAAAAAAA
This sequence comes from Bacteroidota bacterium, assembly GCA_039714235.1. GTDB lineage: Bacteria > Bacteroidota > Bacteroidia > Bacteroidales > Prolixibacteraceae > Draconibacterium. Next base: position 85,921 of record JBDLJS010000002.1, read on the forward strand.
CAATGGCCTTTGGATAAGCAATGAAGAAGGGAAACATATAGAACAGCTTACCTCTGATGAAAATGCAGGCTTTGGATTTTCATGGTCTGCCGATTCAAAAACTATTCTTGCTAGGCCGGTAGAAATTGAAAACGATACACGTTACAACGTGATTAAATTATACGATATTGAAACAAAACAGGAGACCGAAATTATCGGCAAATCCCGTTCATTAAGGCGCCTGCCTGTGTGGAGTGATAATGACAGCCGGGTAGCTGTTTTAATAGACAATAATCTTGAAATAATTAACAGTGGTAAGCCCCAGCTGAAATCGGCAAATGGTAAAATTACCAAAGCCCTGGTTTTTGGTGGAGAATTAACCTCATCTACGGAGGCTGCAGAAAAACCTGTTTCATTCAAAAAATTTGAAGGACGGTATATTTTTAATTCAGAAACTTCTCCCGACGGTAAAAAAATAGTTTTTCAGGTAAGTGGTTTGGGCTTATATGTATCGAACATTGACGGAACTGACCTGAAACATCTCGAATACGCGGAACAGGCTTCCTGGATGCCGGACAACAAATTTATTATTGCTACCAATGTAAAAGATGACGGAATGGTAATTACAGCGGGTGAGCTTTCTGCAATTAATGTGGAATCAGGAGCTTCTTTTCCCCTGATGATAAATGAAACTATTATTGCACTAAATCCATCAGTTTCGCCTGACGGGAAGAAGATTTTATTTGACAATCCAACTGACGGAGCCATCTATATGATGGAAATCAAATAACAGTCAGAAACGGGTTGCATTAAATTTCAATTCAGAACAAATAATTCGAAAATCATGAATACCATAAATAAAATAACCGGACTCTTTGTCATTCTATTCGTTTCTATAATTTCTGTTCAGGCCCAGCAGGTAACCGGGCTGGACGATTACGAGATATTCATCGATCCAGGACATGCTCAAAGAGAAAACATGGGTTTGTATAATTACTCTGAGGCAGAAGAAGTTCTTAGGGTAGGCCTTGAAATGAAGGCTATGTTCGAAAATCAAACGGATATTAAAGCAGTTCATATGTCGAGGTTAACCGATGACGATTATATAACACTGAATGGCCGTAGTGATTTGGCCAACTCTCTTGGAGCTGATTTTTTCTATTCAATACATAGTAACGCAGGTATTGCCAACAATGTATTTACCATGTACGGAGGTTGGAAGAAAAATGGCGTAGTAATTGAGAAAACTCCCCATGGAGGAAAAGCATTTGGAGACATATTAGCTTTTGACGTGGCAGGAGCTATGCGATTACCGTTACATGGAATGGGTAATTACCCCGATAGGGTTTTTTATTATCCAGGTGATGATACTCATACAAACCAGTGGCCTTACCTTTCTGTTAACAGACGGACAAACATGGCTTCTATTTTAAGTGAAACAGGAAGTCACGAAAATCCGGGGCAGCAACAACGTAATGTTAATGCCACGTGGAAAAAACTGCAAGCTTTGGCGGGTTTCCGTTCGTTTTTAGAGTATAAAGAACTTGACAGGCCGGCTATTGGTGTAGTGTCAGGTTATATAAAAGATGAAAAGACTGGAGATCTGTTAAATGGAATTACAGTAACAATTGGCGATAAGAGCTATACAACAGATACATACGAAAGCCTCTTCCACAGACATACAAATAATCCCGACCTGATGCACAACGGTTTTTACCTGATAGAAGATTTAACACCCGGAGATACTGTTGAAGTTGTTTTTACATCAGACTCTTATGTGACCAGAACCGATACTATAGTGTTGGATTCAAATCCTAATGGCAGTACTGCAGAAAATATTACTTTTCTCGATGTAAAACTAAAAAACTCTATCCCAGCAACAGTAACCAATATTGAGGTTGAGGGCGGATTAAACAATGTAAATCCAGGTACACCAATTTATCTAACTTTTAGCAGAGAAATGGATACAACCAGCATGAAAGAGGCCATTTCAATAGAACCTGTTGATTCCTTAAGTTTTTCGTGGGAAGATGAATTAACACTTAAAATACGTACTGATAGTCTGGATTATATTACCGAATATGTTATTTCAATAAATGACAGCATTGCAAAAGATTTTGATTTAGGACAATGGTTTGACGGAGATGGCGATGGAGTACCCGGTGGTGCATATCAATTTAATATTACAACGCTGGAAGAAGATCTTACACCACCGGTTATTATTGATTACTCGCCAACCGAAATAGATACTTCCCGCGAGATTCGCCCGGTTATTAGGGCAGTTTTCGATGAAGAGATTGCTGAATCAAGTATCACAGACTCATCGTTTGTTGTAACAGGATTAAACGGAAGTAAAGAAGTAAATGGGATTAAAGAACATATTTTGGTTGGAAAACAGAGCGTATTCCATTTTTTCCCTACCGAAGACTTAACAGATGGAGAATCGTATAAGGTTGCGATAAAAAGCCTAAAAGACTTAAACGGTAATATTATCGAACCAACTGATTTTACGTTCGTGGTTGACGAAATGCTGATTGAAACTTTAACGTATATCGATAATTTCGAGAGTAGCATTAACGGTTGGAAACAGCCAAAGAATTCGTTGAATACAGTTGGTGTTGTACGCGATGAAACCTATTGCGAACACGAAGATCAGATAGTTTGTAAAGTTGCCGGCGAATCAGGGAGTATGAAAATGAGTTACAAGTGGGTTGACGGTTATAATAATCCGTACATCAGAGAAATGCTTTCTTCTACCTCAGCTCAAGCTACACGTCGTTTTAATAAAGAGAATATTTTACAGATGTTTGTGTTTGGAGATGGTTCCGGGAATCAGTTTCGTTATATGATTAAAGACGGAGATGGTGACCTCGAAGCCAGCCGCTGGTATACCGCCGACTGGAAAGGATGGAAGCTGATTTCGTGGGATTTAACTAATGATACAGTTGTTGCATATTCATCAGGGAATGGTGTGCTTGAGGGAAGTTTCTTTAAAATTGAAGGAATTCATATGACTCATCCGGCGACAGCAGACCTGGCCGGCGCATTGTATTTCGATGGCCTTAGATTTATTAAGAAACAAACACCTGTAGCAGCTCAAATCATTCAATCTGATAATGATATTACGGTCTACCCTAATCCGGCCAGAAATACGATAAAAATTGAAGCAATCAAAAATATCCGCTCAGTTGCTATCTACAATCTTTCGGGCCAGTTTATTCAAAAAGAAGATATAAACAGGCCGGAAAGCATAATCGACATTGCTCATTTAGAGACAGGAGTTTATTTTGTTAAAATTGAAACTGCCCTGGGCACAAAAACAAGTAAACTGCATGTTATAAAATAAGCTTTGTATTCATTCCAGAATATTTATTAGATCACAAACAACTAACAAAAATACAATGAAACTACTACTATCGACCTTAATTATAGTTATGTCATTTCTGGTTTCAACAGGACAACAAAAACAAACCATGACAGGAATTGAAGTGCTTGAAGCCAATGGGTTTGATATTTTAAAAGGAAAAAATATTGGCCTTATTACCAATCCAACTGGCGTAAATTCGAAGCTAAAATCAACTGTTGACATTTTACACGAAGCAAAAGAGGTAAAGCTTGTAGCACTGTACGGGCCTGAACATGGAGTTCGGGGAAACTATTCGGCTGGCGATAAAGTTGGCAGCAGTGTAGATCCTAAAACGGGTGTTCCCGTATTTTCGCTTTATGGCAAAACCCGAAAACCAACAAAAAAGATGCTTAAAGGTGTTGATGTTTTGGTTTACGACATTCAGGACGTAGGTTCCCGTTCGTACACTTTTATCAGCACAATGGGACTGGCAATGGAAGCAGCAGCTGAAAACGATATTGAAATTGTTGTGCTTGATCGCCCTAATCCGCTGGGAGGAAACCGAGTTGAAGGTGCCCTGGTTGAAGAGGGGTATTTTTCGTTTGTCAGCCAATATCCTGTTCCATACATTTATGGCCTCACCCCGGGTGAAATGGCTGTTTATATTAATGATAAGGGATTACTTAAAGATCAGCTAAAATGCGATCTTCATGTGGTAAAAATGAATAACTGGACCCGCAACATGACTTTCCCCGAAACAGGATTACCATGGATTCCAACTTCACCTCATGTTCCGCGTAATACATCGGCTTATTTTTATTCAGTTACAGGTATTATCGGCGAACTCGACGCCAATTCTATTGGCATTGGATATACATTACCTTTCGAAGTATTTGCAACCCCCTGGCTTAAAGGCGATGAACTTGCTGAAAAAATGAAACAGTATGATCTGGAAGGTGTAATTTTCCGCCCCATTAGTTTTAAACCTTATTATATGAAGAAAAAAGGAGTTGAACACTCCGGCGTGCAAATTCATATCGCCGATTTCGAAAAAGTAAATTTAACCGAAGTTCAGTTCAGGTTAGTACAGGCTGCCCACGAATTAGTTCCTGACAGTTCGCTTTTTGATCAGAACCCGGACCGTTTTGGGATGTTCGATAAAGTAACCGGAAGTAATAAAATCCGTGAGATTTTCACTCAAAATTACCGGTACGAAGATATTCAGGATATGTGGGAAAAACCTGCAGCCATTTTCAGCGAAGAAAGTAAAAAATATCACCTGTATAAATAGGTCTGTCTTTTAAACCATCTAACCGTAACTGCCGGGGGTGAAAACTTCCGGTAGTTTTTTATTGCAGGTATTCAACCTCCATATTATACGTCCAGGTATCAAAATAGAGGTTCCCCCCACTCCATTCGAGTTCCCCCCTTTGAAAATCGTATGGTTCGCTTCGGTAATATTTTTTAGGAGGATATAATTCGCGGTTATAATCGTCGTTTATTATCAGGCGATAACTATCCATTCCATGTATGTAAAATTCTTTCACTCTGACATCATCAGAATTAATCAATCCAAACGATTGGTCTACCGGCACCCAGCCAACACCTTCGTAATACACCTCTGCCCAATCATGAAGATTTTTTGTTTGTGGGAACAAGTACCAGCCACTTTGCCATTTACACGGTATTCCAAGGCTTCGTGCCAAACTTAAAAACAGGAAAGTCTGCATTCCGCAATCACCATGCCTGTTTTCAAGAACATACTGCGGAATACTCTCTATAACTGAATATTCAAGAGCTCCTGCCCACGGGATATTATGGTCAATCCAGTAAAACAATTTATGTACCTGTTTTCCCGGATTTGTTTCGTCTCCAACTATCTCTTTTGCCAGGTGTTTTACCTCATCGCTCAAAACAATGTGAGGTAACCTTTCTGCTGTATATTTTATATATATATCGCCCGACTTATCGTATGGTTTAACCATATTGGGAGTTACTCCAAACCATCTGGCAGCAGTATGAATAATGTATGATACATTAAAAACTGTAGCCGAATCTTTTACAGCTGGTTTTTCCATATAAACAGTACGTTGCATAGTCTCTTCCGGAGCAATAATTAATTCCTCATTATTAGCATCTAAAAATTCAACTTTGGTTAACCGGCCCGAACTGACTCTGGGATATGGTAGCCAACATTTTACGACTTCACCCTCGGGTACTGCATTTGGGTTTAAAGTAACAGTGTAATTAACCTTCATTTTGTGTGAATCAAAAGTCACGGCCTTTTTAATCCCACTTTTAAAATAGCCAGGGATAACCGTTTCACGAAATTCTGTTCCCCCGCTGTATTCCTTCCCGTCTAAACTTTCTTTTAGTTTTTTTGCCTCCGGGTTCAATCTAAAAAAATTACCAACCGCACGGTGAAAATATCTTTTTTCACGGTCAATTATCCTCATTTCAAGTTGCCCGGCTTCTTCCCACCGGATTAAATCAGAATCGGATAAATTGGGATAATACTTTACTAACTGTCTTGTTATGTCGTCCTCGGTTAGGGTAAATTCTTTTTGTAAACGTTTTATGGTTTCAAGCTGAATTTGGTACTTTCTAATCGTACTGTCTTTTTTTATCAGTTTTTTAAGAACAGTCTCGGCTTTGGCAAACTCACCACTTTTAATAAGTTCAGGAATACTATGTTTTTTGGTTGCAGTTTTATTACAGCCAGATAGTGTAGTCAAAATCAGGATAAAAAAAAATACCGGAATTCGTTTCATACCGGTTTAATAAGATTTTTAGTTTGAATATTCAAAAAAAATTAGGCATCTGAATAAGAGTCGTGCAGATATTTCTTATAAATCTCCATTGTCCTATGTAAATGCTCAGCCATCATCTTTTCTGCTTCGTCTTCGTTTTGGGAATTAATGGCTTTAAAAACCGCCAAGTGAAATTCCAGCGTTATATCTTTTTCCCCATCAATATTGGCATAAATCAGGTTTCTCATTCGTGGTAACAGCGAATAAATTGGCTCCATAGATATCTGAACTATGGGATTATGAGTAGCTTTGGCAATTGTTAGATGAAATTTATTATCCAAATCTGCCTCCAGCTGAATATTATCGGGATTACATTCTTTAAACAACTCAAGATTTTCCTGAAGAATACTTAAATCATTCTGGTCTCTCTGTTGTGCTGCCAACCTTGCAATTTGTGGTTCGAATATCGACCTTACCTCGATAATCTGTGCAATCAGGTTCCTGTCAAATTGCATGTCGTAATACAAATTCAGATTGTTAATTGCATCATCAATTTTTAAACCGGTAATATACATTCCACTACCCTTGGTAATCTCAATTAAACCTCTTGCACTAAGACGACGTAAAGCTTCTCTTAAAGCAGTACGGCTTACCCCAAACGATTCACAAAGTTCCCTCTCTGTAGGTAATTTAGAACCTACAGGCAATTTTTTTTCACGAATTGCCGCCTCCAGCCTTCTTTCTATTTTTTGACTTAGTGTAATCTTACTGCCTATCTTGCTAAAAACATCATCCATTGATAATTTCCTTTTATTTGTAATTAATCCTTCAATTATAATACACTTGTACTACATATGACAAATATATCAATTTACTTATTAAAATATATACATATTAATAAAATATTATTAACCGTTTGAGCTTTTGAAAAAATTAAAAAAAAGAAATTTCATATTACTTTTCATGGATAATGTTCATAAGGGAATCTAAAAAATTTCTAATTTTAGAACTATTCTTAATACCAATTAAACCATGCTCAAAATTGTCATTAACATTTTTACAGCGATTATTCTCTCTCTCAGTGTTTTACAGGCCTCCAACAAACCAAAACCAAATATTATTGTAATACTTGTTGACGATCTGGGTTATGGTGATTTATCGTGCCAGGGTGGAACCGACATTTATACTCCAAACATCGATCGTCTGTTTAGCCAGGGTATGAAGTTTAAAGATTTTTATGCCAATTGCACAGTTTGTTCGCCTACCCGGGCTAGCCTGCTTACTGGTTGTTATCCCGACATGGTTGGTGTACCGGGAGTTATAAGGACGCATGAAACAAACAGTTGGGGATATTTTAACGAAAATGTCAATACTCTTCCACAAGTTTTAAAGGAATCGGGTTATCAAACCGCAATTGTCGGGAAATGGCACCTGGGCCTTGAATCGCCCAATACACCCAACGAACGTGGTTTCGATTTTTTTCATGGATTTTTAGGTGATATGATGGATAACTACTGGACACACCTTCGCCATGGGAACAATTATATGCGATTGAATTACGAAGAGGTTCAACCGGAGGGGCATGCCACCGATATTTTCAGCAACTGGGCGATTGATTATATTAACTCTGCAAAAAATACAGAAAAGCCATTCTTCCTGTACCTGGCTTATAATGCCCCACATTTTCCCATTCAGCCCCCCGAAGATTGGTTTAATAAAGTAAAGGAACGCGAAAATGGCATTTCAGAAAAAAGAGCAAAGAATGTGGCATTTGTAGAGCATCTCGACAATGGGATAGGCAGGGTACTTGTCGCATTGGAAAAATCGGGCCTGGCAAAAAACACAATTATTATTTTTTCTTCCGATAACGGGGGACATTTACCAAGCGGTGCTTCAAACGGAAATTTGCGAGGGGGAAAACAAGATATGTACGAAGGAGGGATTAAAGTACCTACCTGTTTTGTATGGAAAGAACAAATTAAACCTTCAACGCAGTGCGAAAACATGGGATTAACAATGGATATTTTTCCAACTGTATGCGAAATTGCCGGAATTGAATTAAATCACCAAATAGATGGAATAAGCCTGTACCGAAGCCTGAAAGGAAAGTCGCAGGTAACAGATAACAGGGCAGTTTATTTTATGCGACGCGAAGGCGGCCATTACGGCGGTTTATGTTACTATGCAGTAAGATACGGCCAATATAAACTGGTACAAAATACTCCTTTCGAACCCATGCAATTATTTAATATGGAAACAGACCCAAAAGAGCAAATACCCCTTAGCCCCGATTCCCAAAAATTCAAAGAAATGCGGAACAGGCTGTCACAACATATCAGGGAAGCTGGAAAAATTCCCTGGCAGAAATAACATATTTCAAATACATTTTAATAGTCAACTTTATTGAAATTATATTTAACATGAAAAAACTAACCATTTTACTTACCTTTCTATTTGTTACCAATATTCTGATCGCTCAAACACAAGAGACAACAGAAACTGATTACCTTAACTTAAACGAACCCGAACGACTGGAATGGTTTAAAAATCTGGGATTTGGAATGTTTATCCATTTTAGTTTCGACAGTCAGTTAGGCATCGTTATCAGCCACTCAATGGCCGGTGCTTCGAAGGATTACCTCGACAGGTTTATTAACGAATTGCCCAAAACTTTTAATCCAAAAAATTTCGATGCTGCCGAAATTGCAACCCTGGCAAAACTGGCGGGTATGAAATACATTGTATTTACAACAAAACATCATTCAGGATTTTGCATGTGGGACACACAGACAACCGAGTTCAATATTATGAATACACCATACGGAAAAGATATTCTGGCCGAATATGTAAACGCCACGCGTGCTGCAGGGTTGGGAGTAGGATTTTATTATTCGCCCGAAGACTTTAACTTTTTATCCGAAAATGGATTGCCCGTTCGCCGGCGCTATAAAGTTCCGCTTCCTGACAATATAATGAAAGACTACCTGGAACTGGTTGAACTGCAAACCATGGAATTAATGGCCAAATACGGAGATATTGATATTATTTTTTTCGACGGAGGAGAAGGGCCGCTGCAGGAAAAATGTAAGGAAGTGGTTTGGGAGTTGCAACCCAACATTATTGTAACCCGTGGTGCCATGAAAACACCTGAACAAACCGTGCCGGGAGTTTCTTCCGATGCTCCGTGGGAGTCGTGCATTACAATGGGCACACAATGGGCATACAAACCAACAAATGAAAAATATAAAACCGGCGCCCGGTTAATTGAGATATTAATAGAAACCCGCGCAAAAGGCGGCAATCTTTTATTAAATGTCGGGCCAAAACATACAGGCGAAATTCCTCAGGAACAGGAAGCTAACCTAAGAGAAATGGCAGCCTGGAGTTTTATTAATTATGAATCGGTAGAACAGGTAGAGCCATGGGTAATTCCAAACGAAGAAAATATATGGTTTACCTGGAAGCCGGAAGAAAAAGCATTGTATGCATTTTTAACAAAGAACCAGAACTGGCCCAGGGGTGAAAGACGCGAGTTTGTAATAAAATCGGCCAGGGCAACTGAAAAAACAGAAATAAGCGTTTTGGGACATACCGGTGAGTTGGTCGAGTACCAGCCCAACACTGATGCAAATACTTATTTCGAACAAAAAGAGGATGGGCTGCATATTTCGTGTGTACGTGCCCAACGGATTTATAATAACCATAAATGGCACAATCCTGTTGTTTTAAAAATTACCAATATTGAACTGGCACTCGAACCTCCGGTTGTGGTAACAAATAAGGCAAATATCACCACGTCAGGAAATTATAACAGGTTAATGTTTCAAGGTAAAATCGTTAAAACAGGCGACGCAGAAAAAATCAAAGTCGGATTTCAATACCGGGAGTATGCAGGATTTGTTGAAGAACTTTACGCGGATGAATGGATTGAAACCGAAACAATTGAAATTGAGGGCACAGGTGATTTTGGCTTAAAACCAAATCTGAAAAAAGAAGGAAAAACATACCAATTCAGGGCTTTTGTTGATCATCCGAAGCTAAGGGTATATGGCGATATCCTGAGAGTGAAATACTGATGTTGTAATTAACAACGTTGAAGATTAGAGATATCTTCAAAATAGAGTTGGCATCTAACAAATCTTAACTAATACTTTATTAAAATTAAGATTTCGCACAAAAATTCAGAATTTAATTTCAAATCGTTTTTGTTTTTAATTTTAATTTTTACATTTGTCGGCATCAAAAAAAGTTAAGTGAAATTATTCAATACAAATATTCTGGTCGTGCTAGTTGTCATTCTTGGAGATTCTGAGAAAGGCTAGAATATTATGTAGAATTAAAGATATTAATGAAGCCTTTCTCTGAAAATTGAGAAAGGCTTTTTTTTAATACTTAACGGAAATAAAAAGACTATCGACTATGAATAAAACATTACGCAGTAACACCACAACACAAGGCCGCAGAATGGCCGGAGCCAGAAGCCTCTGGAGGGCAAACGGGATGAAAGAAGAGCATTTCGGGAAACCGATGATTGCCGTTGTAAATTCTTTTACCCAATTTGTTCCGGGGCATGTGCATTTGCACGACATTGGCCAGCACATTAAGGGGCTGATTGAAAAACACGGTTATTTTGCTGCCGAGTTCAATACCATTGCCATCGACGATGGAATTGCCATGGGACACGACGGAATGCTTTATTCGTTGCCATCACGAGATGTAATTGCCGACAGTGTAGAATACATGTGCAACGGGCATAAGGTTGATGCCATGGTTTGCATTTCCAACTGCGATAAAATTACTCCCGGGATGTTAATGGCAGCCATGCGACTGAATATACCTGCAATTTTTGTTTCGGGTGGACCAATGGAAGCCGGCGAGGTAGACAATAAACACTACGATTTAGTTGATGCCATGGTACTGGCTGCCGACAAATCAGTTTCGGACGAGGAACTTCTGGCAGTTGAACAAAATGCGTGTCCAACCTGTGGCTCATGCTCGGGTATGTTTACTGCCAATTCTATGAACTCGCTGGCAGAAGCAATTGGGATGGCATTGCCGGGCAACGGAACAATAGTTGCAACACATGCTAACCGAACAGTTCTTTTTGAAGAAGCCGTTGAAAAAATTATATCAGCTACCGAAGCGTACTATTTCGAAGGCGATGAGTCTGTTCTTCCCAGAAATATTGCAACCCGCGATTCGTTTTTAAATGCTATGAAACTAGATATTGCGATGGGAGGTTCAACCAACACGGTACTTCACCTGCTTGCAATCGCTCACGAGGCCGGGGTTGATTTTACCATGAAAGACATTGACCAGTTGTCGCGAATAACTCCAAACCTGTGCAAGGTGGCGCCAAGTTCATATTACCATATTCAGGATGTAAACCGTGCCGGTGGTATCCTTTCCATTATGGGTGAAATGGAACGGGCTGGATTACTGGAGACCGGTATTAATCGTATTGACGGAAGAACACTGGCAGAAGCAATCTCGGAATATGATATAAAAAGGGATACGGCAACCGACGATGCTGTTAACAGATATAAATCTGCTCCGGGTGGAGGAAGAAACCTCGTTCTTGGTTCGCAGGAAAATTACTATTCAGAACTGGATGACGACCGTGAAAAAGGTTGCATTCGCGATGCGGAACACGCTTACAGCAAGGATGGCGGATTAGCCGTACTTTACGGAAATATTGCAGAGGATGGCTGCATTGTAAAAACTGCCGGTGTCGATCCATCGATTTTTAAATTTACCGGCACGGCCAGAGTATTCGACTCGCAGGAAGATGCAGTAAATGGTATTTTGAGCGATACAGTACAAAAAGGCGATGTAATTGTTATCCGTTACGAAGGGCCAAAAGGCGGGCCGGGAATGCAGGAGATGCTCTACCCTACTTCATACCTGAAATCGATGAACCTGGATAAGCATTGTGCACTGATTACCGACGGGCGTTTT
>JBDLJS010000003.1:0-97636 GCA_039714235.1 Bacteroidota bacterium
ATTATTTGCTGAAATACATGCGGCAGCAACGTTGCGGATATAATCCTTATTTAAAAGATTCGTGCCACCTGCACGATGGTTTTATTGTTGACCACCCAACCCGTAGTGGCGAGCTGGTTGACGTAAACGGGGGGTGGCACGATGCCACCGACTATCTGCAATATTTAACCACATCGGCAAATGCTGTTTATCAACTTCTTTTTGCTTACCAGGAAAACCCTGAAATTTTTGGTGATGAGCACCTTGCCAATGGGCACGAAGGGAAAAACGGAATTCCGGATATTTTGGATGAAGTCCGCTGGGGATTGGAATGGATGGTAAAAATGAATCCCGACAGTGGCTTTATGTTTAACCAGATTGCCGACGACCGCGACCATGTAGGTTTTAGGCTGCCGGTAGGAGATAAAGCAGATTACGGACGTGGTGATTACCGCCCGGTATATTTTATTACAGGAGAACGTCAGGGACTCGCTCAGTATAAAAATCGCACAACCGGTGTTTCTTCCTCTGCCGGGAAATATGCCTCTTCGTTTGGGCTGGGAAGTCAGATTTTCAATAAAATCGATCCTGAATTTGCCGGACTGCTAAAAGAGAAATCAATTGACGCATACGAATTTGCATTAACAGATATTGGCGAAACACAAACCGCTTGTAATGTATCTCCTTACTTTTACGAGGAAAATAATTATGTCGATGATTTAGAGCTGGCTGCTTGGGAGGTGTATCGTCTTACCGGCGACGAGAAGTTTGTTGAAGAAGCGGCATACTGGGGCGAAGTAGAACCAATTACTCCGTGGATGGAAAGAGGATTTGCGCGTCATTATCAGTATTACCCGTTTGTAAACCTTGGTCATTCATATTTAAGCAAACACAGTCACGAAAAACAAGATCTGTTTGAAAAAAATATGAAAGACGGGCTTCAGGTAATATTCAACCGTGCTGAAAACGATCCTTTCCTGAATGGTATACCGTTTATCTGGTGCTCCAACAACCTGGTGGCAGCTGCCATAACCCATGCAAAGCTGTATCGCGAAACCTCAGGCGATAATACATTTTTAGAAATGGAAAGTGCATTGCGCGATTGGTTATTTGGTTGTAACCCGTGGGGTACTGCCATGCTCTGCGGAATGCCCGGAACAAAAGATTCGCCCTTGTATCCTCATTCGTCGTACACCGTATTGCTGGGCGGAACTACATATGGTGGCCTGGTTGACGGACCCGTTTACAGTTATATCTTTAATAGCCTTCAGGGAGTTGTTCTTACTGAAGAAGATGAATATAAAACATTCAACAACGGGAAGGCTGTTTACCATGACGATACCGGCGATTTCTCTACCAACGAACCAACCATGGACGGGACAGCAAGCCTGAGCTACTACCTTAGCTCGCTTGAAATGGAAGGGAGAAAGCAAGCGGTAAAAAAAAAGATAACACAGTGCGTTAAAGATGATGAGGGGGCCATTATTCGAATAAATCCTGAAGAAAAAAATGTTTATCTCATTTTCTCGGCTGACGAATACAGCGAAGGCGCCGCTCATATTCTGAAAACACTGAGAAAGAAAGAGGTTAAGGCTTCATTTTTTCTTACCGGCAATTATTATAGAAATCCTGATTTTGCAAAATATATTCAACAAATAATTAAGGACGGACACTACATTGGTGCTCATTCCGACAAGCATTTGCTGTACAACAGCTGGGAAAACTGCGATTCTGTACTGGTTAGTTACGAAGAGTTTTATAACGACCTGGCCGGTAATTACAAGGAGATGTTTGACGCAGGCATAAAGGCTCACGAAGCTCCTTATTATCTGCCGCCTTACGAGTGGTACAACAGTACAATAGTTGACTGGGCAGATCAGCTCGGATTAACAATTGTAAATTTTACGCCCGGTTCCGGCACAAATTCCGACTATACTACACCCGATATGAAAAAATATAAATCGTCGGACGAACTAATGAAAGGGCTTATAAATTTTGAACAATCACAATCCAACGGATTAAATGGTGCGCTGGTGTTAATACATCTGGGGACACACCCCGGCCGAAAAGATAAATTTTACCAAAAACTAAAACTGATTATTGATACTTTTTCAGAAAAAGGCTATTCGTTCTGTCGGTTATAATAGTTCAAAATCATATGTAGATATTATGTAGCCAGACAGGTACTAAGTCTAAACAGTAAAACAATAAACCTATGAATAAAGAGAATGAAACTACCATTTTGAAGCCAGGAAAAGACAGCAATAATCAAACGATAGGATTAGGAATTGATCTGGGGGGTACAAAAATAGCCGGAGCACTGTTTAACAAAGACGGGATGTTTTCGGATAAAAAGATTATGTACCTCGAAAACAGGACAAGTGACCAGGTAGGGGAATTGATATTAGATATGGTTCAGTATTATGTTGATTGGGCAGAACAGAAAAATCTTACGATAAAAAGAATTGGTGTTTCGGTTCCGGGTATATACCACTCGAAAACAGGAAAAGTCTGGGCTCCCAACATTCCGGGATGGGACGATTATCCTCTACTTAAGAAATTAGACCAGAAGCTTTTTCATAAAAAAATTGAAATCAGGATAGATAGCGACAGGGCTTGTTATATTTTGGGTGGCTCATGGAAAGGTGCTGCCAAAGGGAGTAAAAATTCAATATTTATTGCTGTGGGGACAGGAATTGGCGCAGGTATTATGATCGACGGGAAAGTTCTGCGTGGAGCCGGTGACACTGCCGGGGCAATAGGATGGGTAGCTGTTTCGGTACCGTACCAGGATGAATATAGGATCTACGGTTGTTTTGAGTCTCATGCATCGGGCACCGGAATCGCATTACAGGTAAGAAAAAAACTCAAAAAGAACAATTCAGTATTAAAGGGGCTTGAGGAATTACCTATTGAAAGAATAAGTACGGTTGATGTTTTTAAAGCATACGATGCCGGAGATGAAACTGCCAAAGAGGTGATTGACGAAGCGATAAAATTTTGGGGCAGGGCCAGTGCAAACCTTGTTAGCCTTTTTAATCCCGAAAAAATAATTTTTGGCGGCGGTGTATTTGGCCCGGCAACACAATTTCTTCCAGAAATTTACGACGAAGCAAAAAAATGGGGGCAACCAATAAGTATGCAATCAGTTGAATTTGTCCCTTCAAAATTTGGCCACGAGGCGGGATTATACGGAGCAGGATTTCTTTCAATCAGTGAAAATGAATAGTACCTATAATTATAATAAAGTATTTGCAGCCGCATGCCTCGGCATGTTCCTGTTTGGAGCTGCCCTTATAAGCGTGGGATCGTTTATGCCTGCTATTATTCAGAAGTTTAATTTCGACACTTTGCAGGCCGGAACACTTGCTTCGGTTTTACCAGCCGGAATATTGCTTGGTTCTTTATTGTTTGGGCCTATTGTCGACCGCTTTAGTTATAAATACCTGCTTGCAATTTGCTCTATAGTATTTATAGCAGGCATGGAAGGAATTGCATTTGCAAACAGTTTAACAGGCCTGCAAATTTCTTTTTTCTTTATTGGCGTGGGTGGTGGAGCATTAAATGGTGGCACCAATGCTCTTGTTGCCGATATTAGTGTTGATAGTAAAAAAACAGGTAGCGCCAACCTCAGCCTGTTGGGCGTATTTTTTGGTATAGGTGCTTTAGGGATGCCCGTTGTGCTATCACTTTTGTCTTCCGCACTATCTTTTGAGCAAATAATAAAATTTATCGGTTTGGCGGTTATTCTTCCGCTTATGTATTTTATGGCAACCAGATTTCCGGCTGCTAAACAAACCCGGGTGCTTTCGTTAAAAGAAAGCTTAAAATTAGCAGGCGATAAAAAACTGTTGATTTTGGCCATGTTCCTGTTTTTTCAGAGTGCAATAGAAGGGATTGCAAACAACTGGACCACCACATTCCTTCAGGAACAGGGAGGTGTCGATGCTAAAAAAGCCTTAATGGCGCTAAGTGTGTTTGTAGCCAGTTTAACAACTGCACGGTTACTTCTGTCTGTTATTTTACGCAAACAGTCGCCCTTCCTGGTTTTGTTGTTCTCAATAAGCCTGGTGTTTATAGGAGGAGTAATATTATTAATTGTTTCCACTTTTACTGCATACCTTGCCGGGTTGGTTTTTGTCGGACTTGGGGTAGCTGCAGGCTTTCCCGTTATACTCGGTTTTGTGAGCGAATTATACCACAATGCACGTGGTACTGCATTTAGTGTTGCAATTTTTATCGGCCTTTTGGGAAACATCAGTATCAATTATTTAACGGGTATTGTTGCTCACCGGTTTGGCATAGAAAAATTCCCCTTGATTTTACTTCTGTGCGCACTAGCCCTTTTCATTATAACTGTCACTAAATTAAAAATATATCACAAAAAATAACTAAAATTTTAATTTAAATTGATTTAATATGTTAGCAAAAGAATGGATGAAAAATGTCCGTGGTATTATGGACAAAATTGAGGAGACACAACTTGAAAGCATTGAGAAAGCTGCCATTATAATGGCTGATTCTATCGAAAAAGAACGCTGGGTCCACACTTTTGGATGTGGACATGCAACCTTGCCAATCCAGGAAATGTATCCCCGCATTGGCGGTTTTGTTGGTTTCCACCTAATGCTGGAACAACCTCTTACGTATTTCGCGAATATCGACAGGGGAATGAGTGTCCAGAATTTTGTATTCCTTGAAAGGGTTGAAGGTTATGGAACAGAAATTATGAAGGGGTATAACTTCCATAAAGACGATTGTTTTTGGATGTTTTCCCATACAGGCATCAATGCGGTAAATATTGACATTGCATTGAAAGTTAAAGAAATGGGCAATAAATTAATCGTCTTTGGCTCGGCTGCTGAAGCTGAAGGAAAACAAACAAGGCACTCAACTGGCAAAACTCTTTTTGAACTTGCCGATGTTGTTGTTGACACGTGTGTGCCAATACAAGATGCTTCCGTACCTCTTAAAAATCATTTTGATAAAGTTGGCCCTGTTTCTACAGCCGCTTTTGTTTCAACAGTTTGGATGACAGTTTTAACCGTTGCCGAAATACTGGCCGACAGAGGGGTTAAGCTATATATACACCCTTCGCATAATGTGCCTGGCGATACTACCGCCCACGAACGTTTGGAAGATGCTTTATCTGAATATAAACGCAGAGTGTCTGGTATATAATTTAGTTGAATTAGTTTTATTCGAGAATCCCGGTTATGCTGGGATTTTTTGTATGAATAATGATTGAATTGTTCCAGAACCAGGGATAATAAAAAAGAGAACCGTTAAGTCCTCTTTTTTAATGTTTTTCTGGTTTTAAGAGTGGTGCCACCTGGAATCGAACCAGGGACACACGGATTTTCAGTCCGTTGCTCTACCAACTGAGCTATGGCACCCCTTTATTTTGGTGATGCAAAAGTAACCATTTTTTTAAAATCGCAAAGAAAAATAATTGCGAAGTAAAAAAAAATCAAAAACAATATTGAAAAGTTCATTTTCGGCAGATAATCATTTTCTTTTTTTACTTTTGCAGGCTCATAAATTAAGGCAATGGTTGAGACTGATTTTCTGATACATACATTAAAAAACGGCATCCGGATTATTCATCAGTATACCGATTCGCCGGTAGGGCACCTCGGGGTGTTAATTAATGCCGGTTCGCGCGATGAAAAAGAGAAGGAACACGGATTGGCACATTTTATCGAGCATTCGGTTTTTAAAGGAACAAATAAACGAAAAGCTTATTATATCCTTAGCCGGATTGAAGGGGTTGGGGGAGAGTTAAATGCCTATACCACAAAAGAAGAAACCGTTCTGTACTCTACTTTTTTAACTGATTATTACGAGCGTACTGCCGAACTGCTGAGCGATATTCTTTTTAACAGCATATATCCCGAGAAAGAATTAAACCGCGAAAAAGAAGTGGTTGTCGAGGAGATAAATTCATACAAAGACTCGCCGTCGGAATTGATTTTCGATGAATTTGAAGAATTGGTTTTCGATGGCCATCCCATTGCACGAAATATTCTCGGGACTAAAAAAAATGTAAGGCGTTTTAACCGTGATTGTATTTTTCGTTTTATCGAGGATAACTATCATACCGACCAGATGGTTATCAGTTCGGTAGGGAATATCGAATTTACCGACCTGATTAAATTGCTCGAGAAGCATTTTGGATATGTAACCGAAAAACTGCGGCAGACAAAACGTACAAAATTTGATGGTTATATTCCACAAAAGCGGATAGTTGAGAAAGATACTTTCCAGGCGCACTGTTTGATTGGAAATACAGCTTACGATATAAAACATCCTCAGCGAATTGCAATGGTTTTGCTGAATAACATTCTGGGAGGTCAGGCATTGAATTCGCGTTTAAACCTTGCCCTTCGTGAAAGGCGGGGAATGGCCTACAATGTAGAATCGAACTACACCGCTTATTCCGATACAGGATTGTTTAACGTGTATTTTGGCACCGACAAAGAGAACCTCGATAAAGCTATAGATCTGGTTCAAAAAGAATTTACGTTGCTTCGCAATAAAAAACTGGGTTCTGTTCAGTTGAGCAGGGCAAAAAAACAGCTTATCGGTCAAATTGCTATTTCAACCGAAAGCAGAGAAGACTTGATGCTGACCATCGGAAAAAGTTACCTGCTTTACAATAAGGTAGATCCACTTCGTATTATTTTCAAAAAAATTGAAGAAATTACAGCAGAACAGTTGCAAGAGGTGGCCAATTTTATATTGGATAAAAAACAGATGAGTACCCTGATTTATAAATAATACCATTTTATGTGTTAATTTGCTCATAAGAAAAATGAAGGATTTTTGTTTTAGGCGAAAAAGAGAAGTTAGCAATAGCAGGGCTATAGGTCATTTTTATTTTGAAGCATAAAGCAAAAAGACACTTTTTTATTGGGCAAATTAACACATAAAATGGTATAAATTTCAGCTCGTAGCTAAAAACTCACGGCTCAAAGCTATACAAATGAATCGTTTAAAAGAGACAGACAAATATATTCTGGATAATATTGAACCGGAAGATGAGGTTTTAAAGGAACTCGACAGGGAGACCAATCTGAAAATTCTGGGAGCCCGGATGATTTCAGGACATTTACAGGGGCAGGTACTCACCATGCTTTCGAAAATGGCACAACCCAAATACATCCTGGAATTGGGAACATTTACTGGCTATTCGGCCATCTGCCTGGCAAAAGGATTGCAGGAAGATGGAAAATTATTTACCATTGAAATTGACGATGAACTGGAATGGCTGGCACAAAAATATTTCAAAAAAGCAGGCTTGAAAGATAAAATTGACCAGCGGATTGGTTCAGCTCTTGAGATAATACCAACTCTTACCGAAACATTCGACCTTGTTTTTATCGATGCCGATAAACGCGAGTATGTTGAGTATTACAATCTTTTAATCGATAAAATTAAAAGTGGCGGCTACATTATTGCCGACAACACCCTGTGGAGTGGTAAAGTGCTTGAAACGCCAGCCGCCGACGACCATCAGACCAAAGGGATAATCGAGTTTAATTCACTGGTAAAAAATGATTCACGGATTGAAAAAGTAATCCTCCCACTTCGCGACGGGATGACAGTAATTAGGAAGAAGTAGCAGTTTTCTTGTTCAAGATGAAAAAACTAATGATTGCAAGCAGGCTAACGAAAATTGCAATTTTGTAATCGCCCAAATAAAGATTGAATCTTTCAAAATCAGTTAAATAGTTTTTACCGGTTAATTTGAGGTGCGAACAACCGAGCATGGGGAAAATCCATCCAAAGTGGATAGCCCATGAATAGCCAATGTGACCGGTTTTCAGAATTATATTGTTGCGAAGAATTCCGGTTGCTAAAAGCGAAAGAATAGTTATTACACTCAAATCTCCGGTGTTAAGAAAAATCCATTTAAAAAACACAAAATGAATAATTGAAAAAATGAGCGCAACTCCCATTGAAATTTTCCATACGGCGAGTTTCTTCCATTTGTGCTGAATTCCTTTTAATAAAAGTGCTCCCAGAATAATTTCTTCATTTAAAGTATAGAAGAATGTATGAATGAGGTCTTTATAATTTCCGGGTTGGAACAGAATTTCGTTCTGGGTTGCAATGTTTTTAATCAGGTATAATGCCCCTTTTAAAAATAAGGCTGCCAAAAATATCGAAAAAAAGATTTCTATGGGTTTAAGCTGAAATCCAGTCCAAAATATGAAACGATTTTCCCATGCCAGATAAGAAAGTAGAAGAATTAGCACAAAACCTACAGCAGCACTCCAGAATTTTGGAATATAGTAATACGAAAATATTAGGTGTACTAAAATTATTAGTCCTACCAGGTTTACTTTTTTATCGAATAGCTTTACCGGCACAAATGATAGTTTCCGGTAAAATTAGGAATTAATTCTTTTTCGGTATAAATCTTGGTTTGCCATTCCTCTTCGATCTGTTATTCCGGCGTTTGTTTTTGCTCCGGTTTGGCTTTTCCCTGTCGAAACGATCGAGACTCTCATCAAGGGTAACCTGCATTTTAGTCTCTTCTTTTACAGGTGCCGAATAACTGTCTGTTTCAGGCTTTATTCCGCGTTTATTTTTCTGAATAATGTCTTTAACCTGTGCAACTGAGAGGTTAAAAGTTACACCAACACTTCCCTCAAGGATATACCAAATCTCCTTCTTCAGGTAATCGGTTTTAAATGGTTTGATAATACCTTTTGCGGTTTCAAGGTTGAGCAGTTCTTTCGGAATTTCTTTGCCGGCTTCAACATATGCATCCAGCTCGTAAAGCAGGCAACACTTTAATTTGCCGCAGGCGCCGGCCATTTTTTGTGCCGATGCAGATAATCCCTGTTTTGCTGCCACATCCGATGTAATACTTAAGAAATCAGTTCTCCAGCTCGTACAGCAGAGTTCCCGTCCGCAGGAGCCTATTCCGCCAACCAGACCTGCTTCCTGGCGGGCTCCGATTTGTTTCATCTCTACTTTAATCCGAAAATCGCGGGCGTAAACTTTAATCAATTCACGAAAATCTACACGGCCTTCTGCGATGTAATAGAAAATGGCTTTTTTATTATCGCCTCTAAACTCAACATCGCCGATTTTCATTTCCAGCCCCAGTTCGGCAGCAGCCTGTCGTGCACGAATCATCACCTCTTTTTCCTTGCTGCGGGCCTCCACGAGTTTTTCCAAATCAGTTTCAGTAGCTATACGGTAAACAGGATTCAGCGTATGCCTGTCCGGATTTTTTATTTTTCTCCGAAATTGTTTTTCAGCCAGATAACCTGTCAGCGTTACTTCGCCTACATCATGCCCCGGCGAAGTGGCAACTACCACCTTATCGCCTCTTTTCAGAGGTATATTTTCAATGTTTTTGAAATATTCTTTGCGGGTTGATTTAAATTTTACTTCAACAATATCTGATTTATCGGCAGTATCGGGGATATCATCCAGCCAACCATAGTTTTCGTTTGCCTCTATTCCCGGTAAATTATTAAATGAACATCCGTTACAACTCATATATCCTCCCCATCTGTAAAAATTCGCTGCAAAGATTGAAAAAAGATTTGAAAATCCGGGTATTCAATAAAGAGTTTTACTTCCAATACAGTTTGTTGATATTTTTTGACGGAAGCTTTTCAGATAATTTTTCCTGCAACAATCAAAAAATTATCTTTGCCAGACAATGGCAAAAAATAAAAAATATGTAGAAACTCCTTTGATGAAGCAGTATTACTCCATCAAGGACAAGCATCCCGATGCGATTCTGCTTTTCAGAGTGGGCGATTTTTACGAAACTTTTGGAGAAGATGCCATTAAATCAGCAGAAATACTTGGTATAACTTTAACCCGCCGGGCAAACGGTGCTGCCAGTTATGTGGAGTTGGCCGGATTTCCGCATCATGCGCTGGATACCTATTTGCCAAAATTGGTAAGGGCCGGGCAGCGGGTAGCCATTTGCGAACAACTGGAAGACCCAAAGCTGACAAAAAAAATTGTAAAGCGTGGAATTACCGAGTTAGTTACTCCGGGTGTTTCAATTAACGATAATATCCTGGAAAACCGTGAAAATAATTTTTTGGCTTCGGTTCATTTCGATAAAAAAAGGGCCGGTGTGGCTTTCATCGATATTTCAACCGGTGAGTTTCTGACCGCCGAAGGAAATTACGAATACATCGACAAACTTTTAAATTCATTTCAGCCAAAAGAAGTTTTGTACCAACGTGGAAGAGGCAATGAGTTTAACGAGATTTTTGGTTCGAAATATTACATTTTTAATCTTGATGACTGGGTTTACACAAACGATGCAGCTACCGACCGGTTAACACGCCATTTCGAAACCA
This sequence comes from Bacteroidota bacterium, assembly GCA_039714235.1. Lineage (GTDB taxonomy): Bacteria > Bacteroidota > Bacteroidia > Bacteroidales > Prolixibacteraceae > Draconibacterium. The sequence goes on from JBDLJS010000003.1 coordinate 10,323, forward strand.
CTTCGTTAAAAGGGTTTGGTGTTCAGAATTTGCCACTGGCCATTATTGCTGCGGGTGCAGTTTTGCATTATCTCGATATTACTCAGCACCAGAAACTGAGCCACATTTCCGGATTAAGTCGCATTGAAGAGGAACATTACGTCTGGCTCGACCGGTTTACCATCCGCAACCTGGAACTGTTCTCACCCATTCACGAAAGTGGGAAATCGCTGATTGAAGTGATTGATAAAACCATTTCGCCCATGGGCTCGAGGTTGCTGAAACGCTGGATGGCACTGCCATTGAAAGATATCGGCCCCATTAACGAACGTTTGGATGTGGTAGAACTTTTTCTGAAAAATCCCGATGCGAAGGAGAACCTGGAGGAGCACCTCCGTCAGATTGGCGATTTGGAAAGGTTAATTTCGAAAGTTGCGGTAGGTAGAATAAATCCGCGCGAAATGGTTCAGGTGAAAAACGCACTGAATGCCATTATTCCCATTAAAGCAGTTTGCGAAAGCGTTGAAAACAGTGCCTTAAACCGATTTGCCGAGCAACTTAATTCATGTGACATAATTAGCGAAAAAATTCATAATGAAATTGTTTCCGACCCACCAACTGCAATTAACAAAGGAAAAGTGATTGCAGAAGGGATATCGGAAGAGTTAGATGAGCTACGTAAAATAGCTTATTCCGGGAAAGATTACCTGGCGCAAATTCAGCAACGCGAAAGTGAAAAGCACGGTATCCCATCATTAAAAATTAGCTTCAACAACGTTTTTGGTTATTACATTGAAGTAAGAAACACGCACAAAGACAAGGTTCCTGAGGAATGGATTCGTAAGCAAACCCTTGTAAGTGCCGAGCGGTATATTACAGAAGAGCTAAAAGAATACGAATCGAAAATTCTGGGGGCAGAAGAGAAAATTCAAATTCTTGAATCAAAAATATTTGGGGAATTGGTTTTTGCGCTTTCGGAGTATATTTCTGCCATTCAGCTGAACTCAAATGTTTTGGCACAAATCGACTGTTTATTGTCGTATGCTACCTGTTCCACTATCTATAAATATTTCCGTCCCGAAGTAAACGATTCAAACATAATCGACATAAAAAACGGCCGACACCCGGTAATTGAGCACCAATTGCCCATTGGCGAATCGTATATCTCGAACGATGTTTTACTCGACCAGGACGACCAGCAGATTATTATTATTACCGGACCGAACATGGCAGGTAAATCAGCACTGCTCAGGCAAACTGCCCTGATTGTTTTGCTGGCTCAAATGGGATCGTTTGTTCCGGCAGAGACAGCAAAAATCGGTTTTGTCGATAAAATTTTCACCCGTGTGGGGGCATCAGATAACATTTCGCTGGGCGAATCGACATTTATGGTTGAGATGAACGAGGCCGCCAGTATCCTGAACAACGTTTCTGATCGCAGCCTCATTCTTTTCGACGAGCTGGGGCGGGGAACCTCAACCTACGACGGCATTTCAATTGCCTGGTCGATTGTGGAACATTTGCACGAACATGCCTATGCCAAAGCAAAAACCCTGTTTGCAACACATTACCACGAGCTGAACGAGATGGAAGGGGCTTTCCCAAGAGTGAAAAACTACAATGTTTCAATTAAAGAGGTTGGAAATAAAGTCATTTTTTTACGTAAATTGGTGCGTGGTGGCAGCAACCACAGTTTTGGTATCCATGTGGCAGGAATGGCAGGTATGCCCAAATCGGTTATTAAGCGGGCCGAACAGATTCTGACAAAACTTGAAGGCGGGAAAGAAAAAGAACATCTCACAAAACCGCTGGAAGAGATAGGCGAAAACCGTGAGGGTATACAGCTCAGCTTTTTCCAGTTAGACGACCCGGTTTTAAAACAGATTCGTGACGAAATTGCCGGGCTCGACGTCAATAACCTTACCCCGATAGAGGCTCTGAATAAGCTGAACGAGATTAAGAAACTGACCGGATTAAAATAAAGCTTCAAATTTAATTTTGCGGGATAAAAAAATAGCAATATATTTGCATCGCTTTTTTAAGCACGTTCTTATAAATATGCGAGAATAGCTCAGTTGGTAGAGCACGACCTTGCCAAGGTCGGGGTCGCGGGTTCGAGTCCCGTTTCTCGCTCATTCACGATATTCTAAGGATGCCCGGGTGGTGGAATTGGTAGACACGTTGGACTTAAAATCCAATGAACATTATGTTCGTGCGGGTTCAAGTCCCGCCCCGGGTACCACTGCGAGAATAGCTCAGTTGGTAGAGCACGACCTTGCCAAGGTCGGGGTCGCGGGTTCGAGTCCCGTTTCTCGCTCAAATGAAGGAAGCAATTAGCTTCCTTTTTTTGTTATGGTTTATTACGTTTATATATTATATTCCCCATCAACTGACTCATACTATAAGGGACAAACTTATGATTTACATGAACGCTTGACACGTCATAATGGGCGAAGAGAAAAAGCTACCCAAAATGGAGTTCCCTGGCAGCTGGTTTGGAGTACCACAAAAGAAAGTCGTGGTGAAGCCTTACTTCTTGAGAAAAAGCTAAAGAATCTTTCAAGAGAAAAAACGAAACGATTTATTAAAAAATATAGTTAGCGGTGTCGCGGGCCCTGACGTTTTCTGACTCTGGTAGTCAGAAAAATCAGGATGCTGACCGAAGCGTCAGTATTCGAGTCCCGTTTCTCGCTCCTGTATTAAGGTCTTACATTTTTTGTAAGGCCTTTTTTTGTGGTTAATATTTTACGATGAAATGAAGGGACGAGAAGTTTATCCCGTACCGAAGGTCGGGGAGTCCCACCTGTTCCGATTATTAGGTGTTTTTCGCTCAAGCGAAGGAACTTCAAATTAATTTGTGAAGCTTTTTTTATGCAGATATATTTCTCAGTCTCCAATAACTTTTAGCAATTTCCCCCTGTTTACCCTGTCCGTAAGTTCCAGGTTATTAAGCAATGCCAACTCATTAAACTGGCTTTGCGGAATACCAAATGTTTTGAAAGCATCGGCAACATTCCCTGATCGTTGAACAGACATAACTTTAATCCTATTTGGACGAACATTCAGCCTCGATGGTTCGGTTAAGTTGTTGAAATTGCCCATGGTATATTCAAATACCCTGAAATAGTTATTGAAGTCGGCATCGTCAGATACTCCATGGAATACATAAATATGTCCCTCTTTTTCTATAAAATACGAAAGCACTTTTGTTATCTGTTGCTGCCCGGTTTGCTGGTCTTGCGAAACCTGCTGCGAAACGGCAGCTATGGCATTATAACCATTAACGTTGGTTCGCTTACTGTCGAGTACGGTTAGTTGCAGTTCACCCAAAGCTTTTTGTGCAGCTTCATCCAGCGTTTTTTCCCTTGCCATCAAAAACAATAACAAAGCTTTTTGGTCGGGGGGAGATATTTGAACCTGCAACGGCGAATTCACCAACTTCCAGCCCTGTGGGAAAGGAAATTTAAATTTCAGGTCAGGGTGATAGAATGCATTACCATCAACAAATCCCTGACGTGGATCTTCGCCATAAACCATGCCGTCAATCAGTTGGAGGTAGTTGTCGGTATTTACTGTCCAGTTGTCCTGTTTTAAGCTGTCCTGCCATGCATCGGAGGTTCGGTGTACCGCATTGTATCGGTCGCCCGGGTCGGGGTGGGTCGACATAAAAGTCGGAACGCCTGCATGACTGCTTGCCAACTGCATTTTTTTCAGGACATTAAAAAAGTCGGCCATTTTGTGTGCATCGTATCCTATTTTCGAAGAGTATTCAACGCCCAAACGGTCAGCTTCGCGTTCGTTTTCGCGGCTAAAACTTAAAAACAGTAGTTGCATGCCCTGCATAGCATATTCAACATAATTGGCAAATTCTTTTGAAGCTATCATCCCCCCAACAAGGAGTATTTGCCCGATTTGTTGCCTGGTTTGCTGCTGGGCAGTGTGCCTTGCCGTAATGTGTCCCATTTCATGGGCAAGCACGCCCATTAATTCAGCTTCGTTGTTAAACTGGGCAAGAATCCCCCGCGTTAAATAAATATAACCTCCGGGTACGGCAAAGGCATTGATAACCGGCGAATCGAGTATTTTAAAATGATATTGCAAATGAGGACGGTGCGAGATTTTTCCCATTTCAGCCCCATTTTTTGTTATTAAACCCAACAGGGCTTCATTTTTATATATACCAAAAGTAGCTACAACCGAAGGATCGTATTGGGCTCCAAGCGATACTTCCTGGGCTTCAGACATAAACATCAATTGTTTTTTGCCCGTTACCGGATTGACTGCACACGAAGGGATGAGAAGAATAATGGATACAGTCAGGATAAATGTTGTTAAAGGTTTGATTGATTTCATCTTACTAATTTTATTGATTGGTTTTCTTCATTTGAATACAGTTATTTTAATCAGCACATTGCACTATTGTTCTTAATTGCTAATTTCGTACGAACTTGATTATAAAAATCGTCAATAAGTTAATCATTTTTCATGTTTACACGAAAATCTACCATTGTATTTTTTGTTTTTATTCTGATTGGTTTTACCGTATTGGCACAAAATCAAGCACTTTCAATAATTGATAAGGAAGATTTAAAACGTCACTTAACTTTTATTGCCTCCGACGATTTGCAGGGCAGAAAGTTGGGAACTGAAGTTGATGGATTGGGAATAACTGCCAATTACCTTGCCGAATATGTAAAAAAAATCGGGTTGAAACCTGGTGCTGAAAATTATTTCCAGAAAGTTGAAATGGTTTCATCAAAACCAAATGAGAACAATTTTATCGAGGTTAAGAATTCAAAAGGCAAAACGTTATATAAATCCGGTTCAATTGTCTGTTTAAACAGTAATAAAGCATTTGGGAACTTAAAAGACGCGGATGTTATTGTCGCTGGTTTTGGAGACGAAACAGATGGAATTGACATTGATGGAAAAGTAGTTGTTATTGCCCAGGGAAATATAGAATCATTTAAAAAAGGAAATTTATTCCGTTGGAATAACAGGCTGGAACGATCGAAAATTGAATCCATTTCGGAACAAAAACCCAGAACGATTGTAATCGTTACCAACCCACAGGATAAGGACAACAGAACTTTTTCGCAAATAAAGGCCTGGTTTGGCAGGGAAAGATTTATGATTAAGACAGCAGAAGAAAATAAAGAAGCCCCGGTGTTGGTTACCATTCCGAAATTTGCCGACGAACTCCTTGGAGGAAAGGGAAAGTATAAGGAATATTTAACAGGAATTACAGAAAACAGCAAGCCCAATAACTTTGAAGTAGAAAACAGAAATGTAAACCCGAATGCGGAAAATATAACTGAACTGGTTGATGCAAAAAATGTAATTGCGGTTATTGAGGGTTCCGATTCTGAGCTGAAAAATGAATTCGTGGTTTTTATGGCTCATTACGACCATCTGGGTGTTAGTAAAGATGGTGATGTATATAACGGTGCCGATGATAATGGCTCGGGTACAGTAGCGTTAATGGAAGTTGCCGAAGCTTTTGCCGGACTTGAGAAGAAACCAAAGCGAAGCATTGTTTTTCTGTGGGTTACCTGCGAAGAGATTGGCATGCTTGGGTCGGAGTATTATGTTGAGCATCCTGTTTTCCCGCTGGAGAAAACTATTGCATGTGTGAACCTCGATATGGTTGGCCGTGTGTTCGAACCAAGGGATACGGTTTGGAACCGTTCGCCCAAACGAGTAAAAGATTTCGACGGGCTTTTTACCCTATCGAACGATGTGTGGCCTGAACTGGCGGAAATTAGTGCACAAAAATGTGCAGAACTTGGGCTGGTTCCAGATACCACGTTACCTGCGTTTTTTATGCGTTCCAGCGACCACTACCAGTTTCACCGGAAAGGAGTGCCGGTTTTAAACCTTGCTACCGGTTATCATGCCGATTATCATAAGGTGGGCGATGAGGGTTCAAAAATAAATTTTGATAAAATAAAACGGGTGGCCGACCTCTGTTTTTTACTTGGGTACGAAATTGCCAATAAAAACAAAATTGAATTAAAAAGAGAAACAGAATAAAGAGGTACTTATATACGAAAAAAGATAAATTTGTAATTTAACAGATTAACTAATACTAATCTCTCAGGCATTTATTATCCCTGATAATATTATAGAATTTTAAAATTAATAAGATATTATGAAGATTAAATTGACACTTCTTTTTATTGCCTTTGCGGCAATTGCTTTCGCCCAGAAGAAAGAACTACAAACAATTACAGAAAGCGACCTGAAAGCACACCTCGAATTTATTGCCAGCGATTACATGCAGGGGCGCGATTTTAACACGGAAACTCCAGGACTGGAAATCACGGCTGATTATTTGAAAACACAGTGTGAAAAGATGGGGTTAAAACCCGGTGGGAAAGATTATTTTCAGTCTCTGGAAATGGTTGCGCTTAAACCTGATTCGGAAAACACATTTATGAAACTTATTGATGAAGAGGGAAATGCAACGCTAAAAGATGGTGATATTTTTGCTCTTGGTGGCAGTGCAAATGGCGATACAATAAAAGGCGAAATAGTATTTGCAGGATATGGATGGTACGACGATAAAACCAAATATAACGACACAGAAGGATTAGATATAAAAGATAAGATTGTGCTGGTAATGACCCGCACCCCTCAACTCGTAAGCGAAGATAAGAAGTCGGATATGAGCATTGAAATGAAAAAAATGAGTAAGGCTGTAATGGGAGGGGCAAAGGCATTGATTTTTGTACCCGATCCTACAAATCCTGACGATTCGTGGCTGGAAAGTATAAAAAAATATGCAACAGGCGGAACTTATTCTCTTCAGGGTACCAAAAGCAGGCCGCCAATGCGGTTAAGTCTTCTTTTCGGAACAGAGAAGCTGGGTGATGAAATTATAAAAGAATCTGGAAATACTTTGTCTCAAATTCAAAAAGTGATTAATGATAGCGGCGAGCCAAAATCGTTCGATGTAAAAAATGTTACTGCAAACATTCAACTGGCAAAAAAATCATTGTCTGTCGATGGCAAAAATGTGGTTGCCGTAATTGAAGGCAGCGACCCGGTATTGAAAAATGAGTGCGTACTTTTTACTGCCCATTACGACCATGTGGGAATGACATCGGATGGTGAAGTAAACAATGGCGCCGATGACAATGGAACAGGGACGGTTGCCCTGCTCGAAATTGCCGAGGCTTTCCAGAGCATGAAAAAGAAGCCCAAACGTAGCATCGTTTTTGCCTGGGTTACTGCCGAGGAAAAAGGATTGATTGGTTCGGATTATTATTCGCAGAATCCGGTAATTCCGCTAGAAAATACCGTGGTTGATATTAACCTCGATATGGTTGGACGTTCAGCTGAAAAAGAGCCGGAAAAAGGTGCTGAATTAAACAAAAGCCTTGCCGGGCCTAACGGGTTGTATATTGTCTCAGGGAACCAGAGTTCTGAATTAATGAAAATAAGTGATGCTGTTTGCAAGGATTTGGGATTGATTCCAAGTGATGAACTGACTAAATCATTTTTAACCCGCAGCGACTATTACCATTTTTATAAAAACGGGGTGCCAATACTTGGACTTTCAACCGGATTACACGAAGACTACCATAAACCAACCGACGAACTGGATAAAATCGATTACAACAAGATGAAACGTATTGCTGATTATTGTTTTTTAGTTGCTAACAAAGTGGCCAATCAGAAAAAAAGGATTGTGGTGGATAATCCGGCGAAATAGGGTGTAGCTTCAGGGATAATTCAATAGAAATAATTAATAAAAAAGGTAGAGACACACGACCGTGTGTCTCTACCTTTTTTATTAATAGCTTGTTTGTATTTTCTATTTCATTGCTGCTTTCATCCCTTCAGTAGTGGTATAATATTTCACAATCATATTCGGAACTTCCCATTCAGGTAATTTCCCGTCTTTCAGGTACTGAAGGTATTTTTCTGTAACCTGCCCGAAATGTGCTTCGTGGCCAATATTGTATTTTTCAGGAATATTTAAAATCCACTTTTCATCGCCAATTTTCTCCAATGCAATGCCCGGGTATTTTGCTGCCAATCCTTCTACTGCATTGTACAAACTGCCAGCCAATGCTTTTACATCCAATGTAGCTTCGATATACAATTTGGGTTTATAGCCCTCTTTTTCACCTTGCTCAATAACCAGGTTACATTTTTCTCCCCGCATAATCGAGTAGTGTGTGTCTTTGGCACCTTCGGGTGCCTGGTAGTTCCATATTACCGATGCTTTTGCATGAATGCCTTTTAATTTATAATTAATTTCGCCATTGCTGTAAACTTTCAAAACGCCGTCTTCCACATCTTTTTTCAGGTATTCAGGATATGTATCAAGGTGCGTAACTTTATTAAACATTTCGGGAGTCAGGTCAGTAGTCCAACGTTTTGCCGATACAATCTCAACATCCTCTTTTGAGAGAATAACTTCCGGAAAAGCTTCCCACTGAATTAAGTCAACCAGGTGTGTGTTAACATCAACAATTCCTTCGCCTTGTTGAGCCACATCGAAGAACCATGCCGGACGTTTTAACGGGTTCCCCGATACATATTTAAAAAAGTGGTGAACACTCTCTTTGGTAATTGCCGGCTCCTCTTCAGTACCAACTACCAATTTCCCAAAAACTTCAGGAATTTGAGACAGTTCGCGTTGAAGCATGGTTGTAATTTCGTGGCGTTCGGTCATAATATCGTAAAGCAAAACGCCTTTCTCCTCAGCAACCTGAAATGCTTTTTCCAGTTTTGGAAATTCATCAGGTGTAATTACCATTGGTTTATCGGCCAATACATTGATTCCGGCCTCAATGGTTTTATAAATATAGTCGGTTTTTTTAGCGTTGTTCCCCGAAACGTTCATCACATTTCCTGGTTTTTCGCTAATCATTTTTTCAAAGAAATCGTCGCCTTTATACATTTTAGTTTCCCAGGCAGTTGGGTTTTCAGCACGGGAATTAAATCCCTCAATCCGTTTCATGTGATCCTGAACATCAACACCATCGGGTGCATACACATTAACTACCGGATTTACCTGGTCGTACATCGATTTTAAAATCAGGGCTGCATGAAAATGGCCTGGATCGAGCGACATAATTTTTACTTCGCCTTTTGCTCCTGTAAACATAGTTTTCTCTTCTTTAGTTTCGGTAGATTTTTGGCCTCCTCCTGTACATGCAGTAAAAAGCACTACAAGTACCAAAGCCACGATAGATAAATTTTTCATTATTAACGGATATTAAGGTTTAAGTCTTCGAAACACAAATTTATAATTTAATTTGATTAGTGTTCTACAAATCATCGGATGACTATTATAACCAAGAATAGTCATCAGGTGATTAATTATTATAGTCTTTAAGCAACAGTTACTAAAGTTTTACAGGTGTATCATCGCACTCCAAATCACCTAAAACATATTGTGTACCATCAAGATAGAACTTTAGCAACCTGGCATCTTCGAAACTCTGGGCATTATGCGATGGTGATACGTAAAATACCCGTCCCTTTCCGTGCTTTTTTATCCAGGAAACGTATATAATTTTTTCATCGATGGGTTTAGGCTTGTTGGTAAGTTTCGATGTATCCATGTAAAGTATTGGCCTGAAATTCTTTTTAGAATAGGCATTTTTAAACAGGTAAGGTTCATCAACATGTACGAAAGGTTTCTCCTCAAACCCTTTTACCAAAGGATGGTTTGGATCTACCAATTCAAGTGTGACCTCCTGTTGAGGTGGGTGATAATCGAAACTTCCACCAACCATTTTGCTAAAAGCCATGGAGTTGTTTTGCATTACAATTGCCCCGTGAAGTATCATTAAACCACCACCTTTTTTTACGTACTTAATTAAATTGGCCTCCATTTTGGCAGCTTTTTTAATTTTTTGTTTTTCGCTAAGGTTTTTATCCTCATCCAAAATATCGAGAAACAAGTCTCGTCGCGGACCTTTAGGATTGGAATTGTTTAATACAACAGCATCGTATTTTTTCAGGTTCTCAGGTTCCAAATCGAAAATGTTGTAAGTTATAACAGCTTCAAAAGCCCCGGTTTTTTCACCCAGTACTTTCATCACCTCGTTATTGTGCGGTATTATCCAATGGAAAAATCCCGTGTGCTTGGCGAGTATTAGTATTTTCCGTTTTTTTTCAGGTTTTACTTCGGGTTTTACAGGAGCTAATTTCTCTATCTTCTGTACCCATTCGTCGGTACATTCAAATTCTTTGTGTTGTGCTTTTACTGCAAGAGTTGCTACAACCAGCAGTAAAATCAATATTTTTTTTGTCATAAAATATTTTTTTGATTGTAGAGATGCATGACCGTGCATCTCTACATTGGAAAAATAAATTGTTTGTTTATCTTTTAATATAATCGGTTCCGTACGGATAACGTTGCGGACGGCTCAACATTGAATTGGCAAAATCGTTATTTTTAAAACGTTCAGTTGCCGGATCCCATTTTAGATCTCCCGGAATTTGCATTGCGATATCGCTGATTAAACAAATTGAACATGCACGGTGACCAACTTCAATTGTACAAATGGGTTGTTTGCGCGTTTTAATCGAATTTAACCAGTCGCCATGGTGCTCTTTACTTACGTAAAGTTTGGTTTCATCGTCACCTATTTTTTCTTCCAGGATATTTGGGTCGCTGGCATTCAGAGCTTTAGAGCTTTTCTCTTTGGCAACCGGGTCGCTGGTTGAAGCTGTGTAAGATCCTCTTGAAACGAATATCCATCCGTCTTCGCCAATGTATTTTACTCCGTTGGTAAATCCGCCACTGGTTAATACGGTAATTCCGTTTTCGTATTCGTGTTTCACCATAAAGTCGCCATGTACATTCCAATCGCCCGATTTTGGGAATTCGGCAATGGCTTCAACCGAAACAGGACCGGTGTGTTCGGTATTCATTCCCCAGGCTGCTGAGTCGTAATGATGCTGTCCCCAGCCTGTAATCATACCGGCCCCGTAGTTCCTGTGGCGTAACCAACCCGGACGGCTGTAACCATCTTGTGGGTGAACCATTTTTTCTTTGTATTCAACTTCAGGAGTAGAACCCATCCACATATCAAAATTAAGGTTCGAAGGAACAGGCCCGGTTTCGAAAACAGGACCGCCAGGATCGCCGGGCAATCCAATTTTTACAGTATGAATTTTGCCAATTCTGCCATTACGAACCAGTTCCGCAGCAATTCTGAATTGCGGCATTGAACGCTGCTGCGTACCCATTTGAAGAATTACACCTGTGCGATTAACAATATCGCTAAGCAGTCTTCCTTCTTCAACGGTAAGCGAAGTTGGTTTTTGAAGGTAAATGTCTTTCCCGGCCAAAGCTGCTTCAATTGCAGGTTGCGAGTGCCAGTGGTCCGGAGTACTGATTAGAACAGCATCTACATTTTTGTCGGCAAGCAAGTCGTCGTAATCGCCATACATTTTTACATCAATTGCATTGTCGCTACCATATTTTTTATTGTAGTAACCTTCAATACGTTTTTTCGAATCTGCCATACGGTTGCTGTCAACGTCACTAACCGCAACAAATCTGGCCTGTTCGTATTTTAACGTTTCAGCGGTGTCGTGGTCGCGTGCAATACGGCCACAACCAATCTGGGCCACATGGATTTTATTACTCGGAGCATTAGCTCCAAAAACTGAAGAAGGAACAATGCTTGGTATTACCATTGCCCCGGCAGTTGTTGCTGCTGCATTTTTTAGAAAAATTCTTCGTTTCATGATTGTTTATTTTTGTTGATTGATATTTAATTTTTCAAACTTAAAACTCATGTTCTCAAATTACTATTGATAAATACATTTACGAACAATACATCCGTCTTCCGTCACCGGACATCCATCCTACTCAAATCTTACCTCGGGATTCCCCGCAAAATTTTTCCAGTATTTCTCTGCTGTTTCTGCGTCTAATTTACCATCAAAAATTATCATTCGATATTTTAAGGTATAATTATGTTTTGGTTCAAGTTTCCAATCATCGTGGCGAATGGGAACAAATTCGAAATACATGTCACCCCTGCCTCCGTTGGCATCCATTGGCCATACACGCATTGGTTCGGGGTGTATACGGTTCGATGGGTGGCTTAAAAAAAGTATTCCCGAACGGCCTTTTTCAACTTCTGATTCTCCTTCAACCAGGCACCAACGAGCATACGAGCCGTCGGCATCAATCCTTGTTTTGTTATCTGATGTTAAAACTGTGCAATTGTCTTTGTGCCATTTTTCGGTAGCGCGCCAGCCAATCCCTCCTCCGTAGCGGTAGGCATCGAGCATAATCCCGTTTGGCAAAGGGCTGTTTAACAATGTGGTGTAATCCACCATCCATACACCTTCGCCAATGTTCCATACACGCACATCGAGAATTTCGTTCATTGCAATGGAATCCCGGCCTTTTGCCCCAAAATCGATGTGTTGCTGCAGTGCTTTGAATCCGCTAAAAACAGCGCCCTCTACTTCTGAAAGGAAGCCGGCAAATTTTACTGTTCCCTGTCCTTTCGCAAGGTTCCAGAAATCCACTTCACGGCCATCGATATGGGTTTTTGTCCATGGTCCCCAGATTCCATAATGATGGTAATGGTCTTTCGGTTGAATTCTTGTCAGTACCTCTCCACCCGGAGACCAGAGTGGATGGATAAATCCTGAACGTTTGTATAATGGATTTGCATCTTTGGGTGGGTGTGTAACAGTAAACCGATAGTTTAAAACCGGTTTTTCGTTTACCCAAAGGCCTAAATTTTTGGCGTCTTTTTTTAGCAATACTTTTGAATGGCCATTTACCGGAGTATCTTCAATTCTTAAAACAAATTCTCTTTCAGAATTTTTATTGGAATTGCTTTTTAAAATAAACCAAAGCCTCGCTGTATGCCCCGGCTCAAGTTGCGATGGAACAACCTTTTCTCCATTTTCTGTTAATTCGTACAGAACAAGGTTGCCTTTGTCGGTATTGTAGTTAATCCCATCGAGTGAAACAGAAACAGGTGCATCAATTCTGTCATTTTCAACTGTAACTTTAAATTTTGCCAACTCCTGGGCCAGTAAAGTTTCAGTAAAAAAAAGTATGATAATTAATGCTTTGAGCCTCATTGTTCCTGCAAGATTATTTAGTTTCTATTTGTTATCAAAGGCACTACTTCATCGATTGTCTCTTTAAACGCCCGAATGTTTTCTGTGGTTACATCTTGCGGCATACCACCACCACACGACCAGACTACACGGCTAGGATCTCCAAATTCTTCCGCCATTTTACGGGTTTCAGCCCTGACAATATCCGGCGTACCTGCTGCCAGTACATCACGTGGAGGAAGGTTGCCTATTAATGCAACCTCAGGGCCTGCCAAATCACGTATTTCCTTCATTGTATGTTCAAAACTAAAGTTGAACAAATCTACATTCATTTCTTTCAGATAAGGAGAGGAGATAAGTCCCGGTGCATCGTTATGGAAAAAGTTCAGTTTCGAGTCTATCGCATTAAATACCCTTTTTATGTAAGGCACAGCATACTCTTTACATTCATCGTCGCCAACAAACCCAACAATATCGTCAAGCACAAGAACACCCTCAATGGAAGGGAACATCTCTTTTTGATACTGAATCCAGTTAACGGTAAACTGGGTTATAGTCTCAAGCAACTTATGACTGTTTTCAGGATCCATCATAAAACCCATCATAAGCTCTGTGGTTCCCAGCAGGAATGAAGCAATATTTAACGGCCCCCTGGCAATGGCAAATTTTATATCGTGCCCCATTTCCCTGATGGGTTTCTGGTAATTAACCAGGCGTTGAATAATAAACGGCAACAACCCGTCGGTTTTAGGATTTGGGCTTGAAAGTGTTCCGGCCTGCGATATGTCGCTGATTACTTTATCGGCGTGTGGCAAATTATATTCGTTCCACACCAGCTTTGCCCCAAATGCAGAAGGTTCGGTACACATCCCAAATTCTGACCAGAAGCCGGGAAGGAATGTTATATCAGGAAATGTTTCAATTGCTTTTTTATTGGCTTCGAACCAGGTTTGTTCAGAAGAATAAAACTGAAGAGTTGAAATTCCTGCCCATCCGGGAATCCACGGGCTGTCGATAATAAACCCGGTAACCGGTTTCTCAGGTGTTTCGCCATGAACTGTTTTTAGTAACAGTTCCCATTGTTCATTAGTCATTTATTTGATTTTTGTTAATATACAAAGATATAATTACTCGTAATAAATGAGTAGTACATATTTTGCAAGACTTTGTATTCAATTAACATTTTTCTATTTTTGAGGAGTGAAGATAATGCATGAACATATCGATTTTCCGGGAAGATCGGCGGTAAAAGTAAAAGTACGCGAGATGCCTCATTTTACCTATCCGTGGCATTTTCATTCGGAATACGAGATTTTGTACATAATTAGCGGTTTTGGGACCAGTTTTGTAGCCGATAACATCCAGGAATTTACATCGGGCGATTTAGTATTATTAGGGAGCAACCTTCCGCATTTTTGGAAAAGCGACGAATCTATTCATAGTGAAGAAAATGGTGAAAAAGTAAAGTACATCGTTATTCAGTTTGCCAATGATTTTTTTAAAGAAGTTATAAACGAATATCCCGAATTTCATTTAATAAAAGATATGCTCGAATTGTCGTCAAGGGGTATCAGGTTCTCAAAATCGTTTTCTAAAAAGGTCAGTAGTAAAATATTAAAACTAATAAAAACAAAAGGATTTGAACGGACACTGTTATTGCTCGAACTTTTACAGTTTTTGGCTAAATCAACCGAATATAAGTTGTTGGCAGGCGAGTTGTATCAAATAGAAAATCATGACTTTACAAGCGATCGTTTAACTAAGGTAATGCACTACCTCAATACCTCGTACCTGAAAAAAATAGAGTTGAATAAAGTTGCCGATGTGGCCAACCTCCATCCCTCGGCATTTTGCAGGTTTTTCAAAGAAAAATCGGGAAAATCGTTATCTGAGTTTATAAACGACATGCGTATAAGTTATGCCTGCCGTCTTATTCTTGAAGATAAAATGTCAATATCTCAAATCTGTTTCGAGAGTGGTTTCAACAACCTGTCGAATTTTAACCGCACGTTTAAAAAACATACCGGGTTTACGCCTACCAACTATTTCCACGAATTTCATAAGGGATAAATAGCGGGATTACTTCTCGTTAAAAAATAATTTCTTTTCAGGAGTAATTTTCCAGTGGTGAATAAGTTCTGCTCTTCTGTCTGATCTTTTATAATCGTAAATATTTTCCCAGTTCATTATGTAACAATCCTTTGGAACCGGGACAATACTTTCTGTTGAGTTTGCCATTTTCTCCAAAGCTTCGCGCTCACATTTGTTACTGCCAATGCCTTTAATATCAGCAACTGTATAAATCAACAAACAAATAGTAATGGCAACAGAATACTTTGTTTTGTTTTTGCCTTTTAAATTGTTTAATAAAAAATAGGAAGAGGCTCCAAAAAAGTAAATTAAAGCAGTTGTAACCGGCATAATGGTATCGTATCGGATTATTAATGATCGATATATTTTATATCCTCCAAATGGCAGAAGGAGAATATATATTAACGAGTATATTCCAATCCAGATTAAAACACGCAGGAGTTTCTTCCCTTCCTGGGTGTTAACTTTTTTAATCAAATAAGAATTTATTCCTATCATCGAGAGCATAAGAGGAAATCCAAATGCATGAAAAACATGTGAATATATTCCTTTTGGAAGTAAAGCATATCTTCCTGCTAATGAGACTATTTCTGCTTGATTTTGTGAATTGTAAAAACCCAGGAAGAGGGAATAAATGCTAATAATGCCAATGGGTAATAACAGAAGATAGAATTGCAAAGGAATACGATTGAAAAAGCTATTAATTCGGTTGGTAATATGGTTTTTGGATTGAATCCAGTAATAGATAACCATCAGCAATAATATTATCCCAATAATAGCCGGAATAAGAGGCCCGCTTAAAGGTAAAATAATTACTAGGGGTAAGAGCAAAAGGTAATTAATACTTCTGAAAGAAATATTTCTAAAAAGCTGATTCAGAAAAGGTTTGAGGAATATCATTAAAAATACAAGCGGAACAGAATAGAAAAAAGTATAAGCTATAGATTTGTCGTTTATACCCATTCGGCTCCAATAACCATAGGCCTGAAATAATGGTGCAATTAATATGGCGCTTAAAAGAAATTTACGTTTAAAGATATTTGATTCACCACTAATAAATGAAGCCAGTAAAAAAATAAATATTACCTGAACTATAATTTTAGCTAAGGCACAAGACAGATATACTGAAGAAATTGAACCTGTTATTTTTTGAAGGTAAATCGGAATTTTCTGCATATACTCAGCATAAAAATAATGCGCAAAAAAACGGTTTGGATTGGCATGTTTTTCACCTGTTTTTATCGCGTTGAATCCAAACGGATCTTCAAACACCTTCTGAATATGTTTATCAGGCAGTACATGGCTGTCAACATCTCCGTATAAAGGGGTATTGTAATACTGAAAAAACGAAAATATTAAATCGCCTGCGAGAAGTAAAATAAGCAGTGCGGAAACAATATGTTTTCGATTCATTGAATGGTTTGATTTTGGGGGCTAAAGTTAGAAAAAAACAATTCATTTATCTTTTACCTAACTTTTTAAACTCATATATGTAATTTTAGATTCAATAAATTAAGGAAGATGAAGAGAACAATTATAATCATTTCCATTATTTTTTTATTTAGAGGATTAGGTGTCTCCCAGGAGATTGATTTTTTCCCAACCGACTGGGAAAATCCTGCTGTATTTGAAAAGGGACAAAACCGGCCGCACGCATTTCATATCCCTTATTCGTCGAAAGATGCAGCCATCCAGAATTTGCCCAACAAGTGCGAAAATTATCAACTGTTAAACGGGCACTGGAAATTTAAATGGGTGGAAACACCGGGGCAGGTGCCGGATGGATTCTGGAATCCCGGATTTGAAACAGGAAGCTGGGATGAAATAAAGGTTCCGTCTAACTGGCAAATGGCAGGATACGGCCATCCCATGTTCAGAAACGTAGCACTTACTTTTGAAAACGATCCGCCGAATATCCCTGATTATTATAATCCGACAGGTTGTTACAAACGCAAATTTGTTGTACCCGAGAGCTGGAAGAATAAACAAATTATGTTGCGTTTCGAAGGAATAAAATCGGCATCGTACGTTTGGGTAAATGGCAAAAGGGCAGGGTACAACCAGGGCGGTTTCGAACCTGCCGAATTTAATGTCACCCGGTTTGTCGAAGAAGGTGAAAACGATTTGGCAGTGCAGGTAATCCGTTTTTCCGATGGCTCGTACCTCGAGAACCAGGATATGTGGCGCCTTTCGGGTATTTATCGCGATGTAAAACTTTATGCCCGGCCCGAAACTTACATTCATGATTATTACGTGGTAACCGATTTGGATGAGGATTACAAAGATGTTACACTGATTGTGGAAACAGAAATTATAAACAATGTTCCGGATTCAGTTAACTGCATACTGGAGATTGACGTTCTCGATGGTGAAAACAATTCTATATTGATTGAAGGCACACAAAATCTGGATTTTAAGGTAGATTCAATGTCAGTTCAAAAAGTTACTGCTTCTGCCATGGTTGTTGATCCTCCAAAATGGTCGGCCGAATACCCCAATTTATTTACCCTTTTTATTCAGCTAAAAGATGGTGAGGAAAATACGCAGGAGGCTTTTACACGGAAAATCGGTTTTCGTGAGGTGGAATATCACGATAATATTCTCACTGTTAATGGAGTGCCGGTTAAACTGAACGGCGTAAACAGCCACATGCACCACCCCGAACACGGTCAGGCTGTGCCGTTGGAAACCCTGAGAAATGATTTGCTGATAATGAAGCAATTCAACATTAACTGTGTTCGTACCTGCCATTATCCGCCATCGCCCGAGTACCTCGATATGGCCGATGAACTGGGAATGTACATTTTCGATGAAGTAGGCGACGAGGCACACAGCAACACTCAATTATCGGAGAAAAGGCAATGGACCGAAATGTACCGCGATCGAAGTCGCAAACTCGTTTACCGCGATCGAAATCACCCTTCGGTAATTGTTTGGAGTGCTGGAAACGAGTCGGGAAGCGGGTTTAATATTAATGAGGTAATTAAAACCGGAAAAGCCATAGATCCGAGCCGTCCTGCATGGATGTACGGTGGAAATGAATTTCAAATTCCGTTTGAAGATTTGGTTGGCCCGCGTTACTGGGTGCCCATCGATTATAAAAATTTGGCAGAAGGGAACGTTTTACCCGAACAGGATACCCGTGCATCGTTTATGGATGAATACCTGGCTGCCACCGGAAACGGAATTGGAGGAATGGATGAATACTGGGAGTATATCAGGAAATATCCGCGTTTGACAGGAGGTGCCATCTGGGACTGGATAAGCCCGGGATTAAAAACACCACGCTGGAGCATTCCTGACTGGTCGCCGCATAATAACGACGGACAAATAATGGGGCGCCCGAAATTTGTGGAAGGTATAAATCAGTGGGGACTCGAATTTTCGGGGCACGACGATTGGGTGGAGTTTTACCGCGATCCGAGCCTGGATATTACGGGAGACAAAATTTCAATAGGCTTTTGGATTAAACCATATCAAATACCTCAGCCCAATGTTTTTATTTCGAAAGGTAAATACCAGTATGGAATTCAGATGGAAAATCCGCAAACGCTGGAGTTTTATATCCACGGCGATAAACGAATTTCAGCAAAAGCAAAAGTGGGGAACGATTTTTACGGCAACTGGCATCATATTGCCGGAATTTATAACGGGAAGGAGCTTCAGCTTTATGTCGACAGAAAAAAAACTGCAGGAATCCGTCACAACGGAAATATCAGTTCCACACCATTCCCGCTTTGTATTGGCCGCGAGGCTGAGACACACGACCAGGGCGAACATTCGGGCCGCTTATCGAAAATGGTTATTGATGAGGTGAGGATTTTCGACAGGGCTGTGTCGATCTCAGAGTTTGAAAATGTGAATGCTCAGGCTGTGCTTGAACTGGATTTTGAGTCGGATAAAAAGGAAGGTGACTTTTACGCCGTTGGACTGGGCGGAAGAACCTACGGGATGGTATGGCCCGACCGGGAGATTCAGCCGGAACTTTACCAGGTAAAAAAATCGGGGCAACCGGTTAAATTAGAGGTAGTCGATATCGAATCGGGATTATTAAAAGTAACCAACTGGCATCATTTAAAAAACCTTAATGAATTAACAGGAGTATGGGAAATTCAGGTGAACGGCGAAACAACACAGCGGGGATTCTTCGAGTGTGATGTGCCGCCGGGAGAATCTGCTGAGATTACAATAGATTACCGCAGGCCGAGAATAGAATCAAAATCGGAGTGTTTGCTTTTAGTTTCGTTTCAGTTAAAAGAAGATCAGCCCTGGGCAGAAGAGGGACATGAAATTGCATGGGAGCAGTTCCGCGTACCAACCGACTTGTATTTTGTTGATGAACAGGAGAATAACAAAAAAGGACAAGTCACAGAAAATAATAACCAGTTGATAGTTTCGGGGGATAATTTCCAGTATATTCTGGATAAGAAAGCAGGCAAATTTGTTTCGTTGCAATATGGTGGAACTGAATATCTCGAAAGCGGTCCGGAGTTTAATGTCTGGCGGGCACCAACTGCAAACGATATTGATCCGTGGGGCAGTTACATGTTTGAAAAAGCAAAAATGACACCTGGCTTTGGTCGTAGTATTGATAACCAGCTTCGTACACTGGGTATGCGCGATTTAATTTCCCAGGTTGATGAAATTGAGATTAGTGTAAAAGACAAAAAAGGATGGCATCTTTATGAGTTGGAGAAAACAGAGATGCTATCCGTGGGATCTGATGTGGTTTCAATTAATATTAAAGCCTTTTCAAATTCTTCACTTCCGGCCAACCGCAGGTTAAACTGGGGCGGTAACTTTTCTGCTTTCGAGCGAAACGAAAAGTGGATGATTTCAGCAAACGGAACCATTGAGCTGGAGCAGGAGATAATTCCGCACGGGCCCATGCCCGATATGTTGCAGAAAATCGGTCTGCAATTTCAATTACCAAAAGCATTTAATAAGGTTCAGTGGTATGGCCGGGGGCCATTCGAAAATTATCCCGACCGTAAAACAGGGGCAAAAGTTGGATTTTATAAATCAACTGCCGATTCCATGTACGTACCTTACATAATTCCGCAGGAATACGGAAACCGCTCCGATGTTCGATGGTTAAAAATTCAGAATGAAGAGGGGCAAGGATTGTTGATTTCAGGTGATAATTTGCTCAATTTTAGTCTGCATAAATATTCAACCGACAACCTGACGCGGGCCATGTATTCGTATCAACTAAAAGAAGCATCAAATACAATTCTGAATGTTGATTATGAAGTTTCAGGAGTTGGGGGAACAGCAATCAGGCAACTGCAAAAGTACAGGGTTATGCCGGGCGTTCGGAAATATAAATTGACGATTAAGCCGTTTTAAATATCGGATACTACAATTTATTAATCCCTCTAAAATTATTTAAGGCTCATTTGGAATTACATTTGGTATAAAAACAAAATGATTTAAAAGCTAATCAATACCTTTCCTCTACTCATATTATTCTGATAGGTAATCAGCGCTTCATTAAATTGTTCAATTGGGAATTGTTTGTAAATTTTTGTGCCAAGTTCATTCCCTATCAGCGATTGAATTTTTCTTGTAGTTTTTATAGAATGCAAAAAGCTTTTGTCTTTAAGGTACTCCGTTAGCCAGAAACCATGAATATGATTACCTGTAAAAATGAGATTTCCGGGTAATATTTCACAAGTATCCGAAGAAAGTCTTCCGTAAATAATAAGATTACTTCCTTCCGGGACAGCATCAAGTAGCTGTTGAACCAGGTTTCCGCCCACTGCATCAAATATAACAGTTGCATTTAATCGATGGGCAAGTTCTTTTAACCTGATATTAAAACCGGAATCGCTACTATTTACAATATGTTCAGCTCCTTCTGCTTTTAACATTTCAACCTGTTCATTCCTTCTTACAACCGAAATAACCGGAATTCCATATTTTTTCCCCAATTTTATTACCATTCTGCCAAGAGCACTTGCTGCTGCTGTATTAATTATTCCCCTTTGTTTTTTATTAGGATTAGGCAATCTTTTATACACATCGAAAAAAGAAAGAGCAGTAATTGGGTTTACAAACATCATTGATGCCTGCTCCAGGGTTATTTTTTTGGAAACAGGAATACACATATTTGCTGTGGTTACCATGTATTCGGCCCAACAACCATTGTGCTCCGGAGAAGCAGCACAAGCTACATTCTTGCCTTTCCACAAATTTGGTAGAAATCCTTTTCCGGCCTCTACAACTGTTCCACTGCCTTCAAAACCTGGGATAACCGGAAATTTCTTTCGTATGCCATACTGCCCTTCCAGAAATGCCAAATCGGAAGGATTGATTGGTGAGGCATGCATTTTTATCAAGACTTCACCCGGTCCAGGAGAAGGTATCGATATTTTTTCAATTTGCGGTGTTGTTCCACTTTCTTTTAAAACAACTGCCTGCATATACTCCCGAATTTTTCCTTTGTTCATTTTTCAATATTTATTAATGCAAACAGTTTTTATTTAAATAGGTTCTTTTAAAACATTTTTACAATAAAAGCTATTCCCAATTCTTTATAATAAATGAACTACTTTAATTTATATTATTCGCCTATAATAGACTTGATTTCTTTAACAACACTTCCATTTCTTCCTGCACTTTTTGAGCTGCTTAGTGGGTATTTGGCACTACCTGCTGCCAACTATTTCTTCCCAATCTCACGGGTTCCTGCACCTTTTTCAAGTCCAATATTTAAATCGCCCAACTCGGCACGGGCATCTTCAACCAGTATCATCAGTTCGGCTGCTTTTCCCGGATGATACTCAATAACATTGTATTCCTCGCCCGGGTCGCGCATCATGTTGTACAATTCCAGCGACTCCACCTGCATTTTTTGTCTTGGGCCACTGTGCCCGTCCATTCCGGGCCTGGCATGGTACGAACGCCAGGTGTGTGGTAAAACCAGTTTCCAGTTGCCTTTTCGTACGGCGTTCAGGTTGTTTTTTCCGTAATAAAACAGGATATCTTCGCGAGGATTGGCTTCAAGATTACCTTTCCAGAGTTCAATAATACTTGTTCCGTCGATTTTTAATTCAGGTAAAGGTGTTCCTGCAATTTCAGCAAAACTTGGCAGGATATCGATGGCACACCCCAACTTGTTACAGATGGTTCCGGCAGGAATTCCGGCAGGCCATTTTACAATAAACGGTACACGCTGGCCTCCTTCCCAGCTTGTGGTTTTCCCTTCGCGCAAACCACCCGACGAACCAGCATGGTTCCCAAAATTTAGCCACGGACCATTGTCGGTTGTAAAAATAAAAACTGTATTATCTGCAATCCCGTTTGCCTGCAAAGCTTTTTCAATTTCACCTACGCTCCAGTCAATTTCCATCATCACATCGCCGTATAGTCCTTGCTCACTTTTTCCCCTGAATTTATCGGAAACGCCCAGCGGAATATGGGCCATTGAATGTGGAACATACAGGAAAAATGGATTATCGGCATTGCGGTTGATAAAATCTACTGCTTTTTCGGTGTAAAGCGTGGTAAGTGTATCCTGGCCTTTCCAATTGGTAATGGTAAACATCACATCGTTGTCTTTCATCACAGGCAAATCGGGATATTTTAAACGTCCATGTCCTTCCGGAAGTTTTTCGCCGGTATTCGTCAAAGGCCACATATCGTTCGAATAGGGAACACCTATATATTCGTCGAAACCATGCTGAAGTGGTAAAAATTCTTTGTGATGCCCCAAATGCCATTTGCCGAAAATAGCTGTAGCGTAATTATTCTCTTTCAACATTTCAGCAATGGTGGTTTCCTCAGGATTTATACCTATCTCGTGGTAAGGGAAAAGTGCTCCCGAAATCCCAATCCGGTTAGGGTAGCAGCCAGTTAAAAGTCCGGCACGCGAAGCGCTGCAAACCGGTTGGGCTGAATAAAAATTGGTAAAACGCATCCCCTGGGCAGCCATTTGGTCCAGGTTTGGGGTTGTCCAGCCGGTAGCTCCCTGTGTTCCAATATCGCCATAACCCATATCATCTATAAAAACTATCACAAAATTTGGTGGGTGGTTATTTGTCGATTTTTGATCTGTTTTAGTTGGTGAACAGGATGCTGTAAAAAGAAGAATTGCTGCAAAAAGAAAGTTGAAAGTTGTTTTCATATCAATTGGTTTAAGTCAGTTTAATCAGGTATTAAAAATAATCAATTTGCAATAAGTTTATCCGGCTTTTCCAGCATAATTTTCACGCAATACTTCAAACAAACGGTTAATCCGGGTAACTTTTGTATCATCATTTTTAGGTTCCTCAATAAAACCCAACCAGAATTTTTTTGCTGAATAAGGGAGTTTATTAAAGTATTTTGTCATTACCGGGTCGTCATCTAAAAGCCACTGAAGGTAATCGGGAACTGGAATTTCTTTTGGCGATTCATCTTTTTCTAAAGTAATTTTTACCATATCGCCTTCCTCTTTCCCAATGACTGACCTGATATCCTTTTTTACATGAAGCCAGTGCCCTCCTTTTCCGTTTGGAATCAGGCTCATGGAATATGGCTTTCCATCGAACGAAACCTTAGCCCAAACAGCTTTGCGCGAACCAAATTCGGTAACGCTGTCGAATGGGAACTCGGCAAAAATACCGTTTTGATACCCTTTTATCAATATGGTTTCATATTCGAACTTTTTAGCCATTGCCCAGAAATTTCAGGTTTCTTTTTAAGCCTTTAAAACCGGTGCGTTTAACCGCTGAGTTTTTGAAAAGCTCGTTAAAAAGAGGTTTCTCCATGTTAATCCAATCTTCCCGTGTTAATTGCAACAGCTTTGGGTGTGGCTCAAATCCGGGTTCATTATGAGGCTTCGATTTCAGGTTCCACGGGCAAACATCCTGGCAAATGTCGCAACCAAAAACACGGTTCTCAAATTGCCCTTTCAGGTTTTTATCCAGGTCGCCTTTAACCTCTATGGTTTGGTACGAAGTGCACTTCCGGGCATCTACAATCCGGTCGGCAACAATGGCTTTGGTCGGGCAGGCATCAATACACCGTGTACAGTTTCCGCAATGGTCGCTAACCCGTTTAGGAGCATCGTAAAGCAATTCAATGTCAATAATAAGTTCGCCAATAAAAAAGAAACTGCCGTGGTTAACTGAAATCAGGTTGCTGTTTTTGCCTATCCACCCCAGGCCTGCTTTTCTTCCCCAGGCACGTTCTAAAACCGGGGCAGAGTCGACAAAAGGCTTGCCTGCACAACCGCCTGTTTCTTCCTGTATAAATTGCAGCAGTTTTTTCAACTTGTCTTTCATTACAAAATGGTAATCGGTGCCGTAAGCGTATTTCGAAAGAACCGGAGACTCATTGTCTGTCTGTGTTTTTTTGGGGAAATAATTTTGCGTAACGATTATGATAGTTTTGGCATTTTCGACCAGTAGCTCCGTATTGAGGCGTTTATCCATGTTCCGAGCCATGTATTCCATCTCGCCGTGCATTCCTTCTGAAATCCAGTTTTTAAACCTGGTTTGTTCCTCTTCGAGAAAAGCAACAGGCAAAATGACACACCCGGATAATCCCAGCGAAATAGCTTTTTCTTTTATTCGATCTGATATGTTGCCCGACACCATTGTTACAGACTAAAAATACACAAAAAATTATAGCCTGATTTCAGAGCCGATAAAAAATTATTATACAAACAAAAAGCCCCGTGAATCATAGCAACTCACAGGGCTAAATATATTTTCGGATTTTTTTTTAAGAAATCCGGGATATTGCTTTTCAGTAATTATTTCGAACTAAAAAAATTTGGTTTAACAATCAGCATTGTATAAACAAAATAATTTTGTCCTAAATCGTTGAGCTGTTCGCCCGATTTATAACCATAAACCATCTGGTTTTTAATATCGGAAACCATTGCATACGAAACTCCTGTTTTAAGAGTGATTTCCTTGCTGATTTTACGTGTATAATCAAGGTCGATATGGGTACCTAATCCACCTTTCCAATACACCGGGTTGCCACCATCTAATTCAGTAACCGGTTTTTTACTTATCGGATCGAAACCGGTATGTGCTGCAACCTTAGTTGTCAATATCGGATTAAAAACTGCAAAATCAATAATATCTTTTTTGCTGGCTTTGTATTTTACTTTGAAAAACGGATCGAAGTATCCTCCTCCCTTAGTCCCGATTTTATACGAATCCTGAACGAGGAAATAGTTGATGTGCCCTCCATAATACGGGAAACGACCACTGTAGAACAGGTCGAATGAGTGACGGGTATTGTTGTATTTTTCTTCCGTGTTAGAGTAGTCGCGGCCAGAAATCATCTCCATTCCTGCAGAGATTTCCAGCTTTTTCTCCAAAGTTCTTAGTCCTAACTCTGCAGTAAGAAGATGTGCTGAAATACTCTTTCTTTCACCATCGGACCCAAACGACAAATCCTTCCCATGTTGGTAATAAGCCGAAGCCTGTGCAAACAATCCGTCAGTTCCGGTTTTACTCCTGTTATAATTTATGTTAATGCCGTGTGTCCCTGTTCCTGCCAACTCATCTTCTGCCATGTCTTGCTTCCCTGAGTAGGTTAGCATGATCGAAACAGATAATTTCTCGTTGAATTTTTTCTTTGCGTTGAAAAAGTTCATCGTTTTCAGGAGGCTTTCATTCCACATACTGTTATCCACATTTCCTGATCTTGAACCATAATTATTATACGACAGACCTGCATCGATACTCCACCCGGTTTTGGTATTGTGATGTTTGAATAACAGTCCATCGTAACTTAATGCTGATGTCCACCAGTTTCTCCACGACAAAATTCTCATATCGTCGTAGTTCCACTCCTGGCGTCCAATACGAATGTCTGAATATTTCCCTGTTTCGATTTGAGCCCACGCCTCGTGAACACCAAAAGAAGATGAGTTGCCTTCAATGCCTGTTTTATTAAATAAATCATCGGCACCCCAAATCCGTGCATCCTGCAAAGTAAATTTTGTAGCTAAAATTCCTTTGGAATAACCAAGAATCAGCCTCGATCTTTGATCGAATGACAAAACAGCATCAGTTTCCGATTTCACAGGAACCTTGTATCCATGGTTAATCCCTGAACGAGTCCTGAATTCTCCATCAACAGTAAATTGTGCATACAAACCAACCGATAATATCATCAGCAATGCACTTAAAAGAATTTTTCTAAAACTCATAATATATCAACTTAGATATTTAATTTTAAACAAATGTTAATTTTTTATTACAGCTTCCAATATTTCTTCATTCTGTTTAGCCGCTTCATCCATTACTTCAGGAATAACTCCTTCCATTGTACTTGCCATCATTCCCGAATTCATCCTTGAGATATATACTTTACCATCATGTTTTTCGTAGATGGCAACCCTGCATGGCATTAATGACGAAACTATACGTTCTTCACTTTCTAAAAGGATTTTGCCTGCATGGTCGGGGTGACACAATTCGAATACTTTAACCTTTTTGACATCTTTACCATATTTTGCCATTGTTTTTTGCAGGTCGTGAGTAGCTGGAATCTTCCATTCATGGTCTTTTACCGACTGTTCGAACTTTGTAACAGTCTCTTCAAAAGAAGCGTATTGGCTTTCATTTTCAAGAAGCATCATGCCAGGTGCTGCTTTATAAATTACACCAAATGCAATAACTACCCCAAGTACAAATCCAATAATTCCGGTTACTAATGATTTTTTCATTTTGTTAAATTTTAAAGATTATTTTTTAAGTTTTTTTAAATTATATTTGCTACTAACAAATATTGACAGCTGCAAATATAGGATTATTCACAAAACAATAATTCCTATTTCGGCTAAAACACTGTCTAAAATAAATTCAATATAAAAATGGAACAGGAAATAATGGAGATACTTTACAACCTAAAAAAAAGGTTTATAGCTATTGATGAAGAATTTATAAGCGATTTGGATTTAACCCCGGCAGAGTATTATACATTTATTGCCATAAGTAATTGCAGTGAAATAAACAGCACCCAACTGTCTCAAAAGATGGGGCTTTCGTTATCGAGAATAAGTAGGGTGGTCGACAAAATGGTGGTAAAAGGATTCCTGACAAGAGATGTTAGTAACAACGATCGCCGATCGATAGACCTGAAACTAACCACCAAAGGGAATAATTACCTCGACCGTATAATGGAGTTCAGAACTAACTGTGAATCTAGAATAATAAATAATATTCCTAAAGAGGAGTTAGAGCTTATTAGAAAAAGCTTAAAAAAGGTTTTGGAACTATTATAGAATTTATTTGATACTGATTTACAATAGATTTTCTTTCTAAGGTTTACTGAAAATCTCAACACAAATGCTGCACTTTTTTGTTAAAAAGTAGAATCTTCGTTAATTTGGAAGTTAACTTAAGTTAATTATCATCACTTTAGAATTATAATTATTCCAAATATAAACCCTAAGGGAGTTTCACCACCCCTAAGGTTTGCAAACTAAACGCTATGAACCTAAATCGAAGAAACTTTTTAAAATCGGCAGCAACAGGAACTGTAGGAGTTTCCATCCTGAATTCATGTCAAACAACTTCCACTCCTCCCCAAAAAACAGATTATTCGGTTTTAGATAAAATATTATTAAAACCGGTTTTGAAAAAAGAGTTATTCCCCAATCCCGTTGTTGTTGAAACATTAGAACTGCTCAGGTTTAAGAATAATTTTATTTGCCGCGTTCGCTCAACCGATGGGGCAGAGGGGATCTCGGTGGGAAACAATGCCCAGCTTCAATCAGTGTGGTCGGTCTTCAACGTTCGTCTGCAACCGTTTTTTATAGGGAAGGACGTACGTAACCTGGAGAGTTTGTTCGACGAGCTATACGTTTATAAAAGTAATTACAAGCTGCAAAACCTGGCGCTTTGGGTACCCTGGGCAACAATTGAATTTGCGATTCTGGATATGCTGGGAAAAATTGCAGGAAAGCCAATAGGTGAGTTAATTGGTGAAATTCATCATCCTGAAATTGCGGTGTACCAGGCAAATAATTACCGTGGCAAATCAGCCGAAGAGTCGTTGGAACGGATTAAAAAGTATGTTGCAAAATCGCAGGCAAAAGCTGTAAAATTTAAGGTTGGAGGTCGTATGAGTAAGAATGCCGATTACCCTCCCGGACGGACAGAGAAACTGATTCCGATGGTTCGTGAAGCATTTGGCGATGAGATGACAATTTATGCTGACTCGAACGGCTCGTACAATGCCAGAGAGGCTATCAGGGTTGGAAAATTAATGGAAGAATACAAATACGATTTTTACGAAGAGCCGGTACCTTTCGACTGGTACGAAGAGACCAAAGAGGTAACCGATGCTCTGAATATTCCGGTAGCAGGCGGAGAACAGGAGCCAAGTATACGCAACTTCCGGTGGCTGATTGGAAACAGGGCTTTGGATATTGTTCAGCCCGATATGTTTTATTTTGGCGGAATGATTCGCTCGATGAAAGTAGCCCGGATGGCCGGAGCTTTTAATATGCCGTGCGTTCCTCATATTTCCGGCTCAGGATTGGGTTATTTGTACATGATGCATTTTGTTTCGGCAGTGCCCAATGCAGGGCCATTTCACGAGTTTAAAGGATTTAACAAAAGTATTCCGATTGAGTGTAAAACTTCGGATTTGGTTAGCAACGATGGAGTAGTGACCGTTCCCTCTGGCCCAGGATTGGGTATCGATATCGATCCGGATTTTATTAAAAAACACCAGGTTTTAAGAGTATAGATTACGATCTGAAATATAACGGAACTACAAGATGATATGTGAAGGAGTTCCGCACTTTTTACAATTGCCATCCGGGCCGAGTTGTTCTAAATCCGTGCTGTAACGATTACGCGAAATCAGCAATTCGCCACATCGTGTACAATAAGTCGACGATTTATCCTGGTCACTCACATTCCCGAGGTAAACATGGTTAAGGCGCTGTTTTGCAATATTGTATAACGTGCGAAGTTTTGCAATGGGGGTAGGGGAGATTTTCATTTTGTGTTGCGGGAAGTAACGCGACAGGTGCAGCGGGGTGTGCTTCCCCAATTCCGATCCTATCCATTTTACCATATCTTCAAACTCCGTTTCATCGTCGTTTAAGGTAGGAATTATAAGGTTGGTAATTTCAAGGTGAGCTTCGCTTTTCGCAATCGCTTTTAATGCCTGCAAAACAGGTTCGAGTTTACCTTTGGTGTGTGTCCGATAAAAAATTTCGTTGAAAGCTTTTAAATCGATGTTAAAAGCATCGATAACCGGCAGAACCTCTTCCAGCGGTTCCCCATTGATATATCCGTTTGAAACCACCACATTTTTTAATCCTTTTGTTTTTGCTGACCGGGCTGTTTCCAGCATAAACTCGTAAAATGTAAACGGCTCGTTATAGGTATAGGCTATCCCGATATTATCCCAGGTTTTTAGTGCCTCGTTAATAATTCGTTCAGAAGTTATGTTATGAAAACCTTTAAACTCGCTTGCAAAACACTGTGAAATGTTATGGTTTTGGCAGAAACTGCAATGAAGATTGCACCCGACCTCGCCGATGGATAAAATGTTTTTTCCCGGGTAAAAATGGTACAGCGGTTTTTTTTCAATGGGATCGACACCCAAGGCAGCAACCCGGTTGTACACCTCTGTTATCAGCACTCCATTTTCGTTGGTGCGAACCCTGCAGTTGCCGGTTTGTCCCGGTTTTAGTAAGCAGTTCCAGGGACAAAGTTCACATTGAACCTGATTGTCGGTAAGTTTTTTATAGAAAAGAGCCTCTTTCATTTTTTAGTTACTGTTTTTAAAATTACGAAAAGGCTCGAAGTTGGTTAGCTGATATTCGAATTTATTTTTTGTATCTCAAGCTTCAATTCATTAACTTTTTGCATAGCCTTTTGAATATCAGGCTCCGGTTTCGATATTTTAACCCTAAGGGTTACGTAGTTTCCTTAGGGTAAAAAAAAGGCTGCACATAAGTACAGCCTTTTACAGTTTGGTTTAATAATGCTATTAAAAAAAGTCTTTTAATAAGCTACTTCGTTGTTTTTCCCTACTGAATAAATATCGTCGATTAGGTGCTGGTATTTAACCGTGACCATATTCCGGCGCAGTTTTAATGTTGGCGATAATTCGCCCGAAGCCGGTGTCCACTCTTCGCAAACTAGGCGTATACGGCTAATTTGTTCGTGCGAGCCCAGCGTTTTATTTATAATGCTTACCTCTTTCTGAATTTTTTCAACCACTTCAGGTTTTTGAATCAGGTCTTTATTGTCGTCATAATGAATTTTGTTTTGTGCACACCAGTCGTGAATAAGCGGGAAGTTGGGTGAGATTAATGCGCTGGCAAATTTTTCGTTGGCGCCAATTACCATCACCTGCTCAATCAGGTTCGATACTTTTAGCTTGTTTTCTATCATTTGCGGTGCAATATATTTTCCGCCCGACAATTTGAAAATTTCTTTTTTCCGGTCGGTTATCTTCAGGTATTTGTCGTCTTCCAAAACGCCTATGTCGCCTGTATGGAACCAGCCGTTCTTGTCAATTACCTCGGCAGTTAATTCGGGTGCTTTGTAATAACCCTGCATTACCCCGGGGCCTTTACAAAGTATCTCGCCGTCTTCTGCAATTTTTACCTCAAACCCTTCCAGAATTGGGCCAACCGTACCAATCTTCATTTCGCTCTTAGCCGGATTGTTTACCGCAATTACCGGAGAAGTTTCTGTGAGGCCGTATCCTTCGAGATTAAACATTTTTGCCATCCCCAAAACCCTGGCAATTCGCGGCTGCAGTGCAGCGCCACCCGAAACTATGTAAGTAATATTTCCCCCAAGGGCTTCTCGCCACTTTGAGTAAATCAGTTTATCGGCAATTTTAATTTTCAATCCTAAAATTGGTCCGTATTTTTTGTTGTATTCAAAATGGCGGGTAAGGTTAAGCGCCCAGAAATAGAGTGCTTTTTTCACGCCCGACAGCTCTTTTCCTTTGGCCACAAAACCATCGTAAACCTTTTCCAGGAGCCTTGGAACCGAGTTAAACATGTGCGGTTTAATCTCTTTAATGGCCGATACAATTTGCGATAAGTTGGCAACATAATAAACACCCATTCCTTTATACTGAAAGTGGTAATTTACACTGCGCTCATACACATGGCAAAGCGGAAGAAAACTAATTACTTTGTGGTCTTTTCCAAGATGGTGCATTTTAGAGTGCGAAACAAAATTCGAAACCAGGTTATCCTGAGACAGCATAACTCCCTTGGGCACACCTGTCGTTCCCGAAGTATAAATCAGTGTAGCCAAATCTTCAGGTTTAATCGATTCTTTTAATTTCGCCAGCTCAGGGGCAAGTTTGTCTTTTTTCGATTCGCCCAGTTCAAGAATCTCTTCATAATTCTTTGCTCCCTCAATTTCCTCGAAAGCATAAACCGCCTCAAGGCTGTCGAGCATATTTGCAAGTGGATTTAGTTTCTCGAAAAGTTTTTTATCGCCAACAATTAATAATTTAGCTTCGGCATGTTTCAGAATGTATTTGTATTCATCTTCGCCAATAGTCGGATAAATGGGAACATGTATAACACCAATCATTGCCATACCCAAATCTGCAAAGTTCCACTCGGGCCTGTTTGGTGTAACCGTGGCAACCTTGTCACCCTTTTTCAACCCAAGCGCCATAAGCCCCATGGCAAACTGATGCGACTTTTCGTTGTATTCCTTGGTCGAGAATGTGTACCATTTCCCGTCTTTCTTGCCGCCCAGGGCGTCTTCACGTGGAAATTCCTGCATATATCGTTCGAGGATGTCAAATGTACGAGTTACTGTTCTTCCCATTTTATTTTTTTATTTATGATAACCGCCAAATATAACTTTTGGAGTTGCCGTAAACCGCAAACTGACAGTCGGATTTTTAATCTAATGATTATTTATATTTGTTTTAAATAATTACAAAATGTTGTTTAGTAGAGATTTACGAAAAATAAATTCGACTTTATGAGCAGATCATTTTAAAAATCAAAGATTATGTAAAACACAAGAGCTCTTTGTCGTTCCGACAGAGATTGCTTCTCCGTCAGCTGACAGATGCCAATGACAGATTTTATTTCTATTAATAAATTAATACCGCCCCACCCCGAGTACTCGGGGTACCCCCTGCCTGTCAGGCGGGGAAAGGTTCGCACTTGGATTTAATCTTGTTTTCCAATAATTAAAATTTGGAATACAGACGTTTCTCCTCCTCAACGAGGAGGAGTACTCCCGACAAAGTCGGGAGGTGGTTAAACTAACTTCCTGTCATTTCCACATTATCTCCAATTAAAGAATTGGGTTCCTACTGCTAATGTCAGACTTCCGGGACTTCGACTTTAGAAAGTCCTACTTCCGCTATTACCCTTTCTTTTCCACAAATTTTGAATCTTTAATATAGGCCCAAATCATCAGCCCGCCAAGTATGGCAAACGACATCGGCACAGCAGGATTAATGCCATCGGTAACGCCTTTCCCGTACGAATGTAAACCGGTTAGATAATAGTTCACACCAAAATATGTCATCAGCACCGACGAAAATCCGATAATTGAAGCTAGGTTGTAATTGTAAACGCCTTTTAAAGAAGGAATCAGTCGCATGTGCACAATAAACGAATAAATGACAATAGTAATTAACGACCAGGTTTCTTTTGGGTCCCAGCCCCAGTAACGTCCCCAGCTTTCGTTTGCCCAAATGGCTCCAAGGAAAGTCCCGATGGTAAGGAAATACAATCCAACAGTTGCCGACATTTCGTTAATGGTGGTAAGCTGTTCGATAAAGCCGGTAACCTTTTGTTCGTTCTGTTTATTTCGAAGTACAATTAATATCATAACCAGAATACCCAGAAAAGTACTTAATCCGATAAATCCGTAACTTGCTGTAATTACTGCAACATGAATGGTTAACCAGTACGATTTAAGTACCGGCACCAGGTTGGTAACTTCAGGGTTCATCCAGCTAAGGTGGGCTACAAAAAGCGCAATTCCCGAGAGAAAAGCTGCTGTTCCCACAACCATTGGGTATTTACGGCCAAAAATAAGTCCGGCGAGCATGGCTGCCCATGCCACATAAACCACCGACTCGTAACCATTACTCCACGGAGCATGTCCCGAAATATACCAGCGTAAAACCAGTCCGGCCGTGTGCACTAAAAACAAGAGGAAAATAAATCCGAAAAAGGTAAAACGTAAAATGGCGGGCAATGGCTTTTGCCTGAAAATATTTACAAAAAGGACAGATAGCAGTAAAAAGCCAAACATCAGATAAAACGGAAATATGCGTTTGAACGGATTCACTTTATTGTATAAAATCTCAATGTCTTTTTTGCTTTCTGATGGCAGCAGGTTATTGCCAAATTTAGCCTGAAAATTATGAACTGCTTTAATTACCTGTATTGCATCAGCAGAATTTTTTTCTGTAATGGATTGTAACAGAAGCCGGAATCCACTCTGGATAAATACTGAATCGCCATCGGTATACTCCGTGGCAACGGCACCGGGAACGTACCATTTATCTTCTTGTTCAGGGCGCGGGAAAAGATGGAGCAGCGAACCCTGAAATATCATAAAACAAATGTTCACACGTTCGTCAACATAAATGTACTCTTTCTCCACCCTGTTTCTGAATGCCGGGGTTTTGGCATAAGCTGCCCGCACATCGTCCGATATTTTGTAATTTCCCTGTTGGTCGAACAGTTGCCTGATGGTGATGTATTTATTTTTGGCTCCAAGCTGCCCGGCAAGTGTTTTATTCGAAACCTTAATAATGGGCATTGTTTGCCAGATTTCGGGATACGCCATCATGCCCAACACCACCTCGTCGGCCGGTTTGCCGAACAACGATGATTTGCGGCTTACTTTACGTATAATTTCGCTCGACAGGGTAGAAACAGGTTCAGTTCGCCCATCGACACCCTGTACCCAGAGTCGACTGAATTCATCAACAATCTCGTTATCGATTTCAGGAATTCCGGCGCCAACTCCGGTTTGTGCACTGCCTAAAAATGCCAGGCTGCCCAATGTAAGAATCAGCAAAACAATTTTAACTGAACTGCTTTTTAGTTTTTGGGCCAGAAAACGGAAATAAGAGTTCTTATTTATAAGCGACAAAATAATTCCAACAACCAGCAAAGCGTAACCCAGGTAAGTTATCCAGGTGCCCCAGAAATCGTGATTTACAGAAAGAATAGTTCCCTGCTCGTCCATGTCGTACGACGACTGGAAAAATTTATATCCCCGATGGGTTAGCGTATTATTCATAAAAATACGAATGTCCTGTTCAATCCCCTGTTCTTTGTCAACTAAAACTACCTCCGATGCATACGAAGATGGAGAGTCGGAACCGGGGTAACGCTCCATTTGAAAATCGTTCAGATAAATACTGAAAGGAACACGGAAGGGCATAGCTCCGTAAGCAAGTTTTAAATTGCTGCTGCCCATTGGAATAGTAACCGTATCGGGCGCCACGCCAGAATGGCCGAAAACAGGAACAGTTTGTTGCCCGTTCTCATCTGAAACCTGGACGAGAACAGCATCTTCGCCGGTTTCTGCCTGGCTTTTTACAGCGCTAAATGTTGCATTGGGATAAAATTCGCGCACCAGAAACCGGAAGTTCCCAAAGCCGTATAAAAATCTTGTTTTAACCGGAATGGTATCGCCGGGATTGAAAGTGATTATTTCCTGGTTCGACATGGTTGTCTCTTCCAGTTGTATTATGGAAGCCATAAACAACTCATCGCCCTGCCTGAAAAAATTCACAGCATACTCGTCACCTGCCTCAAATCCTGCCCTGAAACCGGGGTAATTAAGCACATCGCCTTTTTTAAAAGTAAACGACTGCATTCCCTGGCCTCCCGGGGCGGAAAACACAAAATCGATTACCGGCTCACCTGCATTTGTTAAGATGGCTTTTCGTTCGGCATTTTTAATAAATCCTACAGTTTTAACTTTTACCTTATTCCCGTTTATATCGAATGAGGTTGAAAACTGTTTGGGCGTAATTTCAGAGAAACGCACTTTCTTTTCCTTTTCCTGTCCTTCGAAAGCGGCATAAAAATAATCGTCTGACGAAAGAATTGAATTGGCACTTTGGTTTTCGCGAATGTGCATTACCCCTTCGTAGCTGAAATATCGGGTGACACCCGCACCCAGCAACATAACCAGAAATGAAAGGTGAAATAATCCGAGAGTAAATCTTTTCAGCGTAAAAAAATTAAATTTAAACAGATTATTAACCAGGTTCAGGGCGAACAGCGCCCAAAGCAACTCGAACCAATGGGTATTGTAAACCAGCGCCCTGGCTGTTTCTGTTCCCCGGCTGCTTTCAATAAATGTTGCAATGGCCATGGCAAAGGCAAGAGCCAGAAATAAAAATGCCATAAATGGAAGTGAGGTTATGAAAGAGTATAATTTTCTCATTCTTCGAAAATTTAGACCGAAGACCGAAGACGGAAGACGGAAGTTTTTTAGAGAGGCTGAAAATAATTGTTATTTAAGAACAAAACAAAAAATGCCCGATATAAATCGGACTTATTTGTATTTTATTTTAATTCGTTTGTTTACTGCAAAAACGACAGCGCTTTTTCAATAGCTGCATCAATACCCGAAACATCCTTGCCACCTGCAGTTGCGTAAAATGGTTGTCCGCCGCCACCGCCTTTTATTTCGCGGCCTGCCTCACGCACAATCTGTCCGGCATTCAACCCTTTTTCTTCAACCAGGTTTTCCGAAATCATAACTGTTAAATTGGGTTTGCCATTAATTTCGGCGCCCAGCACAAGGAACATATTTTCTACCTCTCCCTTTAACTGGAAAGCAAGGTCTTTTAAAAGGGCAGCATCGTCAACGGCAACATTTCCGGCAATAATGTTTACTCCTTTTTCGAAAAGAATTTTACTTTTCAGGTTGGCTTTGGTAATTTTCAGACTTTCGCGCTGGAAATTCTCCAGTTGCTTCGATAATTCGGTGTTTTGCTGAATTAACGTGGTTACGCTACCAAGTATATCTTTCGAACCTTTAATAGTTTCTTTGATGCTTTTAACGAGTTTTAACTGTTCGTTCACATATTTTTCGGCACGGGCTGCAGTTAATGCCTCAATACGGCGTACACCGGCAGCAATGGCGCTTTCTGAAACAATTTTAAGCGAGCCAATTTGCCCTGTGGCGTTTACATGTGTCCCTCCGCACAATTCAACCGACTCGCCAAACCTGATTACCCTGACTGCATCGCCATATTTTTCGCCAAACAGCATCATTGCTCCTGAAGCTTTTGCCTCTTCAAGGGGCATGGCACGATTCTCTTTTTGGGCCGAATTCAACCTAACTTTCATATTGACAATTCCTTCTACCAATTCAATCTCCTCATCTGTCATTTTCTGGAAGTGCGAGAAGTCGAAACGCAAGTGGTCGGCATTTACCAGCGAACCTTTTTGTTCGACATGTGTTCCCAAAACTTCGCGCAAAGCTGCATGTAACAGGTGGGTGGCCGTGTGGTTATTGGCTATCAAATTTCTTCTTTCTTTATGAACAGCAGCTGTAAACTTTTCATCCAAA
The DNA here is from genome assembly GCA_039714235.1 of Bacteroidota bacterium. Taxonomy (GTDB): domain Bacteria; phylum Bacteroidota; class Bacteroidia; order Bacteroidales; family Prolixibacteraceae; genus Draconibacterium. The sequence continues at coordinate 46,979 of JBDLJS010000003.1, forward strand.
TGTTCAGGTAATTTATCAGTAATATGTACTATCAAATTATTCTCTTTTTGAGTATCAATAATTTTAATATTATTATCAAGAGAGCTACCAATTAATGTTCCAATATCACCAACCTGACCTCCAGATTCTGGATAAAATGGAGTTTTATTCAATATAATTTGATAAAAAGATTTCTTTTTCTGCATGACCTTTCGATAACGAGCAATATATACCTCTACCATTAAATTATCATATCCCAAAAATTCAGTTTGGTCAATTTTTCTCAGTTCCACCCAATCATCCGTTTCTTGCTGTGCAGCATTTCTTGAACGGGTTTTCTGGGCCTGCATTTCAACATTAAAACCTTCGGCATCAACTCCCAATCCGTTTTCGCGGGCAATCAGCTCGGTTAAGTCAAGCGGAAATCCGAATGTGTCGTATAATACAAAAGCATCTTTGCCTTCAATTTTATTTTTACTCTCCTTTTTGGCTTTTGCAATAATATCGTCCAGTAATTTTATTCCGGTTGAAAGTGTACGCAGGAACGATTCTTCTTCCTCTTTAATCACCTTTTCGATTAATACCTGCTGGCTTACCAATTCAGGGAAAGCTTCTCCCATGGTATCTTTCAGTACATCGACTAATTTATAAATGAATGCAGATTTAAATCCAAGAAAAGTATATCCGTAACGAACTGCACGACGTAAAATCCGGCGAATTACATAACCGGCCTTATTGTTCGAAGGTAGCTGTCCGTCGGCAATGGCAAACGAAACAGCACGCAGGTGGTCGGCAATTACACGCATGGCAATGTCGTTTTTTTCGTCTTCGCCATACTTTTTATTACTGAGTTTTCCTATTTCTGCAATGGTATTCTGAAAAACATCGGTATCGTAATTCGAAGTTACGCCCTGAATTACCATGCACAACCTTTCAAAACCCATTCCGGTATCCACATGTTTGTCCGGCAGGTTTTCAAGACTTCCGTTTGCCCTTCGGTTAAATTGAATGAAAACGAGGTTCCAGATTTCGATAACCAGCGGGTGATCTTTGTTAACCAGTTCGTGTCCCGGTATTTTAGCTCTTTCTTCTTCAGAGCGAATATCTACGTGAACCTCAGAACATGGACCGCAAGGCCCTGTATCGCCCATTTCCCAGAAATTATCTTTTTTACTTCCGTTTAACACTCTGTCTTCCGGCAGGTACTTTCCCCAGTAACCGGCTGCTTCATCATCGCGTTTAAGGTTATCATCGTTGCTTCCTTCAAATACAGTGGCATATAATCGGTCGGCCGAAATTCCCATGCGTTCTACCAGAAATTCCCATGCCCAGTTGATGGCTTCCTTTTTAAAATAATCGCCAAACGACCAGTTTCCCAGCATTTCGAACATGGTATGGTGGTAAGTATCCAGCCCCACTTCTTCTAAATCGTTATGCTTACCTGATACGCGCAGGCATTTTTGTGTGTCGGCAATTCTTGGCCATTTCACCGGTTCATTTCCCAGGAATAAATCTTTAAACTGGTTCATACCCGCATTGGTAAACATCAAGGTAGGATCTCCCTTTACAACCATTGGAGCCGAATCAACAACCTGGTGCTTTTTCTCTGTAAAGAAGTCGAGAAATGCCTTACGTATCTCTTTAGAAGTCTTCATCTTACCGTCTGTATATTTTAGTTTTGTTAAAAAAGATTAATGCAAATAAAACAAATTCACTGTTTATGAGTTATTTACTTATCTTTGCGCCGTGAAAAAAATCACGGTTTTTAAAAATTCCTGCAAAGTTATAGGAATTAATTAATTTTATTGAAACCGTTGAAAAAAACTAGCCTGCATGGCAAAGAAGAAATACAAATTTAATCCAGATACCCTAAGCTACGAAAGCGTTGGCTTCTCGTTTAAAGAAAGGTTAATAAAAATACTTACATATTTGTCGAGCAGTCTGGCTTTGGCTCTGGTAATTATAGTGGTTTTTGTAAATTTTTACGAAACACCGAAATCGAAAGCAATAAAAAGGGAAAACAAGCAATTGTTGACACAGTATGAGTTGATGTCGAAAGATCTGAATAAAATTGAAAATGTTTTAACTGAACTTCAGCAACGCGATGATAATATTTACCGTGTAATTTTTGAAGCAGAACCTATTCCTTCATCGGTAAGGAAAGCAGGTTTTGGAGGTACAAACAAATATTCGCATCTCGAAAACCTTGACAATAACGAGCTGGTGGTTGAAACAGCCACAAAACTTGATATCATTGCCAAAGAAGCTTATATACAATCAAAATCGTACGATGAGGTGCTGGAAATGGCATTGAATAAGGAAAAAATGCTGGCCGCTTTACCGGCAATTCAACCCATTACAAATAAAGACCTAAAGCGTACTTCAAGCGGCTGGGGATATCGTATGCATCCGATTTATAAAGTGCGTAAGATGCATTGGGGACAAGACTTTACTGCTCCTGTTGGAACGCCTATTTATGCTACCGGCGACGGTAAAGTTACAGAGGTGAAAGGTTCAAAAAGAAGCCGGGTTGGTTTTGGGCTACAAATAAAAATTGACCATGGTTATGGATATGAAACGCTTTACGGACATTTAAACGCTTTTAATGTAAAAAGAAGACAGAAAGTTAAGCGTGGCGATGTGATTGGTTATGTTGGAAATACAGGAGGTTCGACAGCTCCTCACCTGCATTACGAGGTGCATAAAAACGGGAAAAAAGTTAATCCTGCATATTATATGTTTAAAGACCTTACTCCGCAGGAATACGATAAAATGATTGCCATTTCAACCAATATTGGGCAGTCGTTAGATTAAAATCATTAGTATTTTAAACTCAGTTTTATTATTTTTCCCTTTCAATTCAAAGTGGAAAGAGTTTGCCTTATAAAAAGCCCAAAATAGAAAAGATTTATTACTCGGTTGGTGAAGTGGCCGATATAATGGGTGTTAATCCATCGCATATCCGTTATTGGGAAAATCAGTTTGAAGCATTAAAACCCCATAAAAATAAAAAAGGAACCCGGATGTTTACCAAAGAAGATATTGAACTGATAAGGTTGATTTATCATTTGGTAAAAGAGCGTGGAATGACCATTAACGGAGCACGTCAAAAACTGAAAGAAAACCGCGAAGAAACCATAAATAATTTTGAGATTGTAAAACGAATGCAGGATATTCGACAGGAGTTAATTGAAATACGCGACGGGTTGGAGGAACATAACAATGACAAAGATTAAAGATATAACCAATTTTTTTGAAAGCCTTGCACCTTTGAGTTTGCAGGAATCGTACGATAATTCAGGGCTAATTGTTGGCGACTACGACGGAGAAGTTAATACAGTTCTGGTTACAATTGATGCTACCGAAGAGATAGTTGACGAGGCCATTGAGAAAAAGGCAGAATTGATTGTCGCGCATCATCCCATAGTATTTTCGGGATTGAAAAGGATTACCGGAAAAAGTTATGTGGAACGTACGCTTTTGAAAGCCATAAAAAACAACATTGCCATTTATGCGGCCCACACAAATTTGGATAGTATTACAGGCGGAGTAAACAGTAAAATCTGCGAAAAATTGGGATTGGAAAATTGCAGGATACTGCAACCTGCCAAAGGACAGCTAAAAAAACTGGCAACTTTTGTTCCGGTCGAATATGCCGATAAAGTTCGTGAAGCCCTTTTTAATGCAGGAGCCGGACATATCGGGAATTACGATTCGTGCAGCTACAATACCGAAGGTCTGGGAAGTTTTCGTGGAGATGAAAATACAAATCCGTTTATTGGTAAAAAAGGAGAAGTTCATTTTGAAAAAGAGGTCAGGATTGAAACCATATTTCCCGGGTATTTGCAGGGAAAAGTTATACCGGCATTGCTGAGTGCACATCCGTACGAAGAAGTGGCTTACGACATTTACCCGCTCGACAATAAATTCGATAATATTGGAATGGGAATGGTTGGGACTCTCCCAAATGAGGACACGGAAAAGGAGTTCCTGCAAGAATTAAAAGATACTTTCAAAACAGGTGTGATAAAACATACTGCCCTGAAAAATAAACCGGTAAAAAAAGTGGCTGTATGCGGTGGCGCTGGTTCATTTCTTTTAACCCAGGCTATTGCTGCCGGAGCCGACTTTTTTGTTTCGGGCGATTTTAAGTATCACCAGTATTTCGATGCAGAAAATAAAATTGTGATTGCCGATATCGGGCATTTCGAAAGCGAACAATTCACTAAAGAACTTTTTTATGAGTTACTTACAAAAAAATTCCCTAAATTTGCAGTCCGTTTGTCAGAAGTGAATACCAACCCGGTTTTTTACTTCTGATTTTTTAGTTTGAATTTAAACATTAGAGGCGATGAATAAAGCATATTCAAGGCAAGAAGACAAAGACATTTCGATTGAAGAAAAATTACGCGCGTTGCACGAGTTGCAGAGTGTAGTTTCGGAAGTAGATAAAATAAAAACCCTTCGCGGGGAGTTACCACTCGAAGTTCAGGATTTGGAAGATGATATTACTGGGTTAAAAACCAGACTCGTTAATTTAGATGATGAAATTAAAAATCTGGATACAGCGATTAACAATAAAAAAATTGCGATAAAAGATTCGCAGGCGTTAATTACAAAATATACCGAACAACAAAATAACGTTCGAAATAACCGCGAATTCGACTCACTGTCGAAAGAGATAGAATTTCAGAACCTGGAAATTGAACTTTCTGAAAAAAGAATTAAGGAGTTTACTGTTGAAATGACTGAGAAGAAAGAAACTATTTCTAACTCAAAAAAACAGTTGAAAGAGCGCGAAGAAGATCTTGACAGAAAGAAAAAAGAGCTGGAAGAGATTAAAGAAGAGACAAAAATTGAAGAGGAAAAGTTAAAAGCGAAGTCAGAAAAAATAGAGTCGTTTGTTGAGTCTCGTTTGCTTACTGCTTTTAAACGTATCCGTAAAAATGCACGCAACGGGTTGGCAGTTGTAACCATTCAGCGTGATGCATGTGGCGGTTGTTTTAATAAAATTCCACCGCAAAGGCAATTGGATATTGCCAGTCGTAAAAAAATTATTGTTTGCGAATATTGTGGCCGTATTCTGGTTGACGAAAAAATAAATATTTTAGAAGAAGCTAAATAATTCCGAAAAGAATATAAAAAAGCCGGTTCATCTTTTTTGAACCGGCTTTTTTTATGGGTGATGCGAACTCCGATTCGCATTAACTTTTTCCCGGCGATTTGCAGCGAAGGTATCACGATGTGAGAAATCGCCACACCCGGTTTACCAGCTTCCGCCGGCACCGCCGCCACCAAAACTTCCGCCACCGAAACCGCCAAATCCGCCTCCGCCAAAGCTTCCACCTCCTGACGAGAAATTTCCAAACGCCCCTGATGAGCGGTTTCCTCCCGACATCATTCCCATTGCCAGCCAAAATGGGAGGCTTCTTCCGGGCGAATAAAACCTTCGCCTGCGACTTCTTCCAAAAATGGAAATAAACAACACGAAAAGGATAATAAAAAATGGGATTCCGGCACTGCCCCCGGCATTCACTTTCTCCTGATAATTTTCAGCAGTGTATTCACCTTTGGTTATGTCCATTATTACATTCAGCCCTGCGGCCAGCCCGCCGTAATAATCGTCCTGTTTAAAACGCGGAATCATCTCGTTGTCGACTACGGTGCTGTTTACAACAGCATCGGGTAAAATACCTTCCAGACCGTATCCGGTTGCTACATAGATTTCTCCACCGCTGTTACTGGATTTGGGTTTTAATAAAACTACCAAACCGTTGTCTTTCCCTTTTTGTCCAATACCCCATTTTTCTCCTAATCTTTGTGCATAATCGCTTTTATCGTACCCATCCAAATCAGGAATAGTTACAACCACAATCTGGGTTGATGTTTCGCGTGCAAACTGTACCAACGCATTTTCAATTTTATTTTGTTCGCCGCTGCTTAAAACGTTGGCAAAATCGTTCACCAATCGTGCCGGAACCGGGCGTTCCGGTATCTCTGCCAGCGAAATGCCGTGAAAGCATACAAAAGCTAATATTATCGTTACTATTTTTCTCATTGTTTACTATTTATCTCCAAATGATATTTCATCTGAAAGTTCATTTACATCGTCGCTCTGGTACAGAAAATGCTCTTTTAACTGCTCCCCGGCCATAATAATTCCGTCAGAAAGTCCTTCGGCATATAATCCTTCTTTTAGTTTTGCAATTACTGTCTCTTTTGTGCTTTCCCAAAAATCATCGGGTACTGTCTGGTTTATACCGGCATCGCCCAAAATTGCAAACTTATGGTCTTCCACAGCCAGATAAAACAGTACGCCATTGCGAAGTTCAGTTTTATGCATCCCCAGCTTTTCGAAAACATAAGCCGCCTGATCCAAAACATCGCCTTTGCAATGTTTTTCAATATGAACTCTTATTTCGCCGGATGTATTTGTTTCGGCCACCCGGATTGCATTGGTTATCTGTAACTTGTTTTCTTCAGTAAAATATTTATGAATGCTCATAATTTAATCGCTTTTATTTCTAATTTGCAAGAACGTCATTCCGAATTTATTTCGGAATCCATTTTCTCTAAAAAGATGTTGTATCCGTCAGTTAACGGACAGCATGACGACATGCCAATCCTGTTCTACATTTTTCAGAACTGAACTTCAGGAGCTTTTTCTGCCCCTTGCTGTGCTTCGAAGTAAGTTTTCTTTTCAAAACCAAACCAGCCGGCATAAATTACCTGCGGAAATTTGCGGATGTAGGCATTATACGTTTGTGTGGTTTGATTGAATTTTCTGCGTTCAACTGCAATGCGGTTTTCAGTTCCCTCAAGCTGTGCCTGCAAATCCATGAAATTCTGGTTTGCCTTTAAATCGGGGTAGCGCTCAACCACCACCATCAAACGGCTTAAAGCAGAAGACAAACCTTCCTGTGCCTGGTTAAACTGCTGTAACGATTGCTGATTTAAGTTTGAGGGGTCGATGGTAACCGAGGTTGCTTTCGAGCGAGCCTCAATTACACCCGTTAAAGTTTCCTGTTCGTGTGAGGCGTATCCTTTTACGGTGTTCACCAGGTTTGGAATTAAATCGGCACGGCGCTGATAAACATTTTCAACCTGTGCCCAGGAAGATGTTACCTGTTCGTCCATCTCAACCATCTTGTTGTACCCGCAACTGGAAAATAAAAATGCAGCAACAACAGCTATCAAAACAATTTTTAATCTTTTCATTTTTTAATTATTTGATTTTACTCTATTTGTCAATTTATTACCAAAGATTTACTTCTGTCCTCTATTCTTAAACCAACGCTCTAAAGGTCGGTGTAAGTTATAGTCTGAATACTCAAATCTAAATACCTAATTTTCTAATTGCTACAAATATTCTCAAAATGTGTTAAATATCATCACAAAATTCGGGGAAAGACAATAATTTACCGCCGTATTTCATTTTATTAAAGATTTATAGATATTGAGTAGTGAGATGTGAGACTAAAAATACGTCTGTATTCCTATATTCATTAAAAACGATTTTGCTATGAAAGATTTCAAACAAGCAATATTACAGGGGATTCCTAACGAATTGCCTTTGCCCAAACCCTACGAAACCCAGATTAATCATGCACCAAAAAGAAAAGATATTCTTTCTGTAAAAGAGAAAAAGCTTGCTTTGAAAAATGCGCTGCGATATTTTCCGGAGAAGTTTCATGCAGCACTTGCCCCGGAATTTTTAAATGAGCTGAATCAGTTCGGGCGTATTTACATGTACCGTTTTCGTCCCGATTATAAAATGTATGCCCGCCCGATTGACGAATATCCGGCAAAATCGAAACAGGCAGCATCTATTATGCTGATGATTCATAACAACCTCGATTATGCGGTTGCCCAGCACCCGCACGAGCTGATTACTTACGGTGGCAATGGTGCAGTTTTTCAGAATTGGGCGCAGTACCTGCTAACCATGAAATACTTGGCAGAAATGACCGATGAACAAACTTTGGTGATGTATTCGGGGCACCCAATGGGGCTGTTCCCTTCGCATAAAAACGCACCACGTGTTGTGGTTACCAACGGAATGGTAATTCCAAACTATTCAGGTCGTGACGATTATGAGAGAATGAATGCACTTGGCGTTTCGCAATACGGACAAATGACTGCCGGCTCGTACATGTACATTGGGCCACAGGGAATTGTGCACGGCACAACCATTACTGTTATGAATGCTGCACGGCTTCACTCTCCCGGCGATTTTGCAGGAAAAATATTTGTAACCAGCGGTCTTGGTGGTATGTCTGGTGCCCAGCCTAAGGCAACCGTTATTGCAGGAATGATTTGCGTGATTGCCGAGATAAATCCAAAAGTAGTGGAAGTACGTCACAGCCAGGGCTGGGTTGATGAAGTTTACACCGACTTAGATAAGTTAATTACCAGGTTGTTAAGTGCACAGAAGAACAAGGAAGCTATTTCGCTGGCATACCAGGGGAATGTTGTTGACCTTTGGGAAAAGCTGGCGGGAAAAGATATTAAAATTGAACTGGGCTCCGACCAGACCTCTCTGCACAATCCGTTTGCAGGTGGATATTACCCTGCGGGGTTAACATTCGAGGAATCGAACAAAATGATGGCGGATGAGCCTGGACTTTTTAAAGAAAAAGTTTACGAATCGTTAAGAAAACATGTAAATGCAATTAATAAGCTTACCCAAAACGGCATGTATTTCTGGGATTACGGCAATGCCTTTTTACTGGAAGCCGGCAGGGCAGGAGCCGAAATAATCGATGCTGAAGGTGAATTTATTTATCCTTCGTACGTTCAGGACATAATGGGCCCACTGTTTTTCGATTATGGATTTGGACCGTTCCGCTGGGTTTGTACATCGGGCAAACCGGAAGACCTGGAAGTAACCGACAGGATTGCATCTGATGTCCTTTCTGAACTGGCAAAAGCTGCACCTGAAGAAATTACTAAACAGATGGAAGACAATATTCACTGGATAAACGAGGCCGGTAAAAATAAATTGGTGGTAGGTTCGCAGGCACGTATTTTATATGCCGACTGCAATGGGCGGACAAAAATTGCCAAAGCCTTTAATGATGCCATTCGCGAAGGAAAAATTTCGGCACCCATAGTCCTTGGCCGCGATCATCACGATGTTTCAGGGACAGACTCGCCATACCGCGAAACATCGAATATTTACGACGGCTCTTCGTTCACGGCTGATATGGCCGTGCAGAATTTTGTGGGCGACAGTTTTCGCGGGGCAACGTGGGTATCGTTGCACAATGGCGGTGGTGTTGGCTGGGGCGAAGTAATAAACGGAGGTTTTGGAATGACCATTGATGGTTCGTCTGAAGCAGAAGAACGGTTAAAATTGATGCTTCACTGGGATGTAAACAACGGAATAGCACGCCGTAGCTGGGCACAAAACCAGCCGGCTAAATTTGCTATACAGCAGGCAATGAAAGAGAATTCTGATTTGAAAGTGACTTTGCCTAATGAGGCGGATGATAATTTGTTGGAGAATCTTTTCTAATTTTTCTAGTGGAGAAGATGTAAAGATAATAGTCTTAGCGTCTTTGTGGAAATTCTTAAAACATCATCGAATAAGGCCGGTCTATTTCCTGCTGTAATTCGCCAATTCCAATGTTTCGGCTTTTACGAATGTATTCTCGGCCATCGAAAAAGATAAGGATAGTTGGCACAGCAAAAATCTGGTTTTGTGCGGCTACCTCGGGTAAAACATCCGATTTTACATAAACCATTTTAATTTCCGGAAATTCGTTTTTAATCAGCTCTGCAACTTTGGGCTTTAATACTTTGCAAACATTACAGGCATCGGTTGAAAAATAGGCCAGCACTGCCGGCTCTTTCGCTTTTAATTCGAGAAACTGGTCGAATGATTCTATTTCCAAAAACATTTTATTCAGTTTTAAATTAATACTGGCTGGTACTTAACATTACCAGTGTGCACGCTTCAATGGCTTCAATCCCGTTTTCTGTCAGCATTTCAGCCAGGTAATCGTTTTCAGTTCCCGGATTAAAAATCACCCTTTCAGGTTGTAAGTTAACTATTTTTGAGTAATACTCGGGTTGTCGCTGCTGCCCCACATACAGGGTTACTGTGTGAATGGTTTCGTTGGCAGGAAATTCAGTTTGAATATCAACACCTTCTACCGTACCACCCCGTTTGGCTAATGCAACAACTTCGTGATTATGATTTCGCAACGATTTGATAGCCATATTCGAATACCGTGCCGGATTAGTACTGGCACCAATTACAAGGGTCTTCTTATTTGTCATTTATAATTTTTTTAGAAGAACAACTGCATTTGCCGAAATTCCTTCCTCCCGGCCTTCGAAACCCAGTTTCTCGGTGGTGGTTGCTTTTACCGAAACCTGCCCGCTTTCTACTCTCAGAACTTCGGCTATGGTATTTTCCATTTCAGGAATGTAAGGTTTCAGTTTTGGTTGCTGGGCACTTATTGTTGAGTCGATATTTACAAGTTCATATCCTTTTTCTTTTACCAAATCGTATGTTTTTTTCAAAAGGATTTTACTGTCGATATCTTTAAAATTGTCGGAACTGTCGGGGAAGTGTGTCCCAATATCACCCAGGTTTAGTGCTCCGAGCAGGGCATCGCAAATGGTATGAATCAGCACATCGCCATCGGAATGGGCAACAGTCCCTTTGGTATGAGAAATTAAAATACCGCCTAACCACAAGGTTTCTCCTTCGGCCAGACGGTGTACATCATATCCTTGTCCTATTCTAAAACTCATTAACGTTGGTTGCTAAAAGCATCAATGTCGAATGAGAGGCTGAACCTCAGCGTATTTTCCAACGGGTGGTTTCGTTGCGTTGGAAGAAGATAAGCAAAATCTAAAGCAAAAACATTCAGTTTTAAACCAGCACCCGCAGTAATATACTTACGGTTACCTTTATTTTCGTGCTCGTAAAAATAACCTGCCCTTAACGAAAACTGTTTGTTATACCAGTATTCCACACCTATCGACAGGTTAATCTCCTGAAGCTCTTCTTTAAAACCTCCTGGTGCATCGGCAAACGATACAAATATACCTTCGATAACACCTATATCAGAGTTAATACCTCCTGACCAGATGATATCACCGCCACCGTATAATGTTGAATCAGCCGGTGGGGTAGGTACCAGCAATTTATTGGCTTCGGCCGAGAATGAAAAAGTATTATAATCATCCAACTCGGTGGTATATGATGCACCCAGTTTAAGATTGGTCGGAATAAAATCTTTTACCTCACCTTCGGTATAAGATATTTTTGCACCAATATTCTGAATGTTAATCCCTGCCGAGAAGATTCTGTCTTTTCTTCTTTGGCTAAATTCGTGTAAATAATAGAAAGCAACGTCAGCTGCATACGAATTTCCGGCATGTGTTTCAACGCCATTTACCATTTGTCCTCCCGTAAGGTCGGAACGAATGTACCTTACAGATACTGCTCCCGATAAAACTTCTGAAAGCTGGCGTGCATATCCAAAATCAATCGCAAATTCGTTAGGACTTTGTTGCCCCATAATTTCTCCGTAATCGCTTGTAAAAACAATATCGCCAAGAGAAAAATACCGTAAAGAACCACTTATTGCCTGAACATCGTCTAACTTTTTGTATCCTACCAAATATGCCAGGTTAATATCGTCTACTAATGCCCGTAACCATGGCGAATAAGATAAACCTACCCCCATGTCGCTCTCCATAAATACATATTTTGCCGGATTCCAGTGCTGCGAATTTACGTCGGCAGTTGTTCCTACTCCGGCATCTCCCATACCACCTGCTCTCGAGTCGGGTGTAATGGCAAGAAACGGAACTGCTGTGGTTATTGTATTGGCACCGGATAAAGTTCCCTGTGCTACAACGTTTTCGGTTAAAAGAATTACCAGTGTAATTAAAAATAAAAATCTAAATAATCTGACCATAATTTTTCTAAAATTGAGCGCTGCAAAGATATAATAAATGTTTATGCAGCAATAGTTTATTTAAAAAAGAGAACGGAACTTTTAATGAAAAATTTTATATGTAGACGTAATTTATCGTGCCACAATCATTTTTCCTGATTCTGAAGCAATTACACCATCAGAATTTTGAACAATTACCCGGTAGATGTAAACTCCTGGAGTAATGGCAATCTGAGATTCAGTTAAATCCCAGCGAACCGGATTACTTTTTGTTCCACTGGAACCAACTTCAGATTGAAACTGATCGACACGCCTGCCATTCTGATCGAAAATATCGAAAATTGCCTTTAACGTTGCATCCGACTGGTTATGCTCGAACACAAAATAGGTATATTGCGAAACCGGATTGGGGTAATTGCTGATTGCCCCGATACTAAAATCACCGGATACCTCAAATTCAATTTCAACTTCGGAAGAATTGTTGGCAACATCCCAGGCTTTTAGTTTTAACGTATGCCAGCCAACAGATAAATTTTTAAACGGATATTGAACCACACCGCTTGTATAATCATCCATATCGGCTTGATAATATTGATTTAATACCACAACATTGGAATAGTCATTATCCAGTACTGCGGTAATATCATGTCCTATTCCGGTACCAACGGTGTTAATCCCGTTCTCATCAGAAAGATAGGCAAGTAATGTAGGGTTTTTGCTGGTTTTATCGCCCGATACAAATTCCGGCGAATCCATAAACAGCTGGATATCCGGCCCCTTGTTGTCAGATATTTCTGAACCTGAACCTCCAATTAAAAAATTCTCGAAGGCTCCGTGAGCATCGTCTGTTCCGTTGTTTGCATAGTAAACAATCTTTCCCTCGCCCACACTGTATGATATATCTTTTGGAATAACGAAACTAAATGTAAAATTGCCATTTGTTACGCTTGCCCGTCCTTTGTAGATAATATTTTCGCGAACTTTAAATTCTACCGGATTTGTCCCTCCGTTACCCAGGGTTTCCATCAATACCTCTTTATCGTAAACGGTTGGAATAATCTCACCGTTAAAATTGTTGAGTTGATTATCGAAATAATCAGCCACATATCCCGAAATGGTTATTTTTTGCAGGGCACCAATTGTGTCGGGCATCCCGGTTGCATCCTGATGATTTACAGAATTAGTAATAATCTGGTATTTCGGATACGATAATTTTAGAGCAGGATCTGCCAGTAAACTAAAATTACGTTTGTTAATATTTCCGCTTGTATTCAGCTTTGCCAGGCGCATAACATCACCCATCCGGTAATGTTCTCCATTTTCATTCTTGGTGAAAATATGGTTGTAAAAATTTTTGCTTAACCTGAAATTGCTTTCAGCATATACAACTCTGGTTGTTGAAAACAGTCCAATACCCCCTCCGTTTGGATTTAACAAAACGTATTCACCGGCCGAAGTCTCGTCTGCATCAAAACGACTGAACTCGCAGGTGGCTGTTACAAAAATCGGTAGTTTATTGGTGTTCGACCACGAGTTGATATCGCTAACATCGAGAACATGTTCGTGAGCTAAAAACCTATCGTTGGCATGACCTACATAATTAAGTACCAGAACACCGTCTTTAACTCTTTCGTTAATGGCTGCATTAACCCCCGGATATCTCTCACCGGCAGAAGTGACTTCTTCAGTAAAAGCGTCAAAATAGATCTTGTCGGTTATAAACTCCTTATTGTCTTTATTAACTATATCAGCCAGTTGTTCTGATTGTCGCATATGTAAGCCTCCGTCGCCATCATCGCCAATAAAACACAGTGTATTCCTCCAATCACCAAGTGCTTCGGATTTATAATAACGGAGTATTTTATCAACTACCAGCTCCGCTTCATAGGTTGTTGAAGATGGAATACGACCGATTCCCAAATCGATTGTACCATTGTATATACTCTCATCGTCGTCGAGGATAGCATAATAATCGTCGGAAACAAACGATCGGGTTGGGACTAATGATTCATTTGACTGGAAAGTGGGAATAAAATTTTTGCTGTCGGGGCGAATGTTTTTATTATCGTAACTTCCATCACCAAACAATAACACGTATTTTAACGTGTTGTCGCGATCATAAAACATTTTAATAAAATCCCGGATTCCGACTGCACTTTTAATTCCTGAACTATATTCATTGTAAATATTATTTACATCAACCAACTCCACACTCATTCCATCATAATTGCGGTGAAATGCAGCCAGTTGTTCAGCAAAAGTTATAAACTGAGGGTGAGTAATAATTAATAATTCAGGCGTACTAAGAGAATGTAAATTCTGATTTTGCACCTCCTCCACAAAAACCGGCTCAGGGAAATTACCTTCAGGATTAAAAATAACATATTCCCTAAGTTCATGTGCAGGTCTTTTTACCCGTATTTTATTGTCAGAAAAATGTATTGGTATTTCTTTTACGTTATTTAAATTGGTAACATCGAGCAACTTAAAAGCTGATGAACCGTTTTCAATATTGAATTCAGCAATGTTTCCATCGCCAACAGAACCAATATCTCTAAAAAAAACAGCATTATTTCCTGCTTTTAACTTTCTCCGGTAATTTAATTCGATGTAATCGTTCCATGCTTCGGCACTGCTGTTTAATGCTTCGTATTTTAGTTTTACCTGTAAAGGCCCGTCAGAAATTTTCTGAGTAAAAATTTCATTATTATCATCAGCATATTTGTCATATTGACTACTGGTATTTATTTTCGAGAACTGTATATCGCCCAACGTGCCATTTTGTGTAGACACTGTCATGGAAGATGTTTGATACGACCTGCCAGCCACACTGATATTTATTTTTGCATCAATCAAAATATCAACATCCGAAACAGTAAACGAAAAATTTCGTGAAGTACCGTTTCCGAATTTTTCTCCGAACCATCTTTTCCCCGATCCCAGCGGCAATATATTTACCAGGTCATTTTCAACCAGAGCAAATTCGTTAAAAGAAGTAACTGTGTGGGTTGCAGGGGCGCTTATTTCAGGAAGTAATTCTACATTTTTTTGCGATCCCACATTCTCACTTAAAAAGAAATATCCTTTGGTAGCATAATCGTTTGTCTTGTGTTCAAACAGGTCATTATCCTTTTTGTAATCCCATTTTGTAACTCCCAGGGCATAGAAAAACAGGCAGTCTTCGCCATTGTTTTTATTTCGCCAAACTGCATTTTGGTTCAAATCGTCGTACAAAATGTCTCCTGGATTTTCAGGTAAAACGGTTCCCCCGCTACCAAAAACATTAACCTGTGCCGGATTGGGGAAACCCCATTCAGTTAGTTTGCTGTATGGAATTTTGTAAATGCCTTTACCATTAGTACTGATTTTAATCCATTTACCACTTTTTAATACCGACTCGTTTTTCCATTCATATTGTTTGCTGCTACTTTTTTGAATAACAACAGGAATCCGTTTTAATAAAAAACTTTTTAACCTGAATAATTTTCCGTTATCCTGTTTCAAAGGAATTATCTGAAGTTCAACTTTTTGTATATCTCCTGATTTTAATAGTTTAGTTTGAACCTGTATCTCATTTTTAATTTGTCCCAGACTTAATCCGTCTTTTGGAGTATCTATCTCTTCAAAAACAGGATTTTCAATAATAAACTGATAATTTTTACCGGATTTGTCCCGATCATAGAGCCTGACATAATAAGGGAGTTCAGAGTTTGTTTCCAGAAACTTAGTATGATATAAAAAGGAAGAAACTCCCTGGTGTTCAGTGTGATGGCCGTCTGGGTGGTCTGTCCAGTTAAGTTTAATAAATTCCTTCTGTACATCGCTAACAGAAAAACCAACAATAATTATGAACAAAAGAAATGTATATCTTCTCATATCGGCGCTTGAAATTTTGTAAATTTAAAACGACCTTCGAAATTAAATATTGCAAGCATAACCTGTTATGTTAAAACAATTATATTTGTAGTTAGGACGACAAAGATATTAACATACTTTAGAAACTTGGTTAAATAATTAAAAAGGCTGAACAATAAGAATTGAACAAATTAGTTATATTTGTGTCGATCAGAAAAGTTATATAAAAATGAATTTGAATAAACTGAAACTGTTTTTCATTCTAATTTTAGCTGCATCTATATCAGGATGTAGCTTATTTGGTAAAAAAGGTGGCGGAAGTTCTTCACGTACCACAGGATGGGAATATAATGCCGAAGAGACAGGCAATATTCCTTATATTTCTGGTTACGAACAGGAAGCTGGCCCAGGATTGGTATTCATTCAGGGAGGTACTTTTACTATGGGACGTGTTGAACAGGATGTAATGTACAGGCACGATAATTACCCGAGAAGGATTACTGTAGCCTCGTTTTACATGGATGAAACTGAAGTTTCGAACCAGGATTACCGCGAATATACACACTGGCTTTCACGTGTTTATCCTGGTGACAGAGCCAAAATTGAAGCTGCGACTCCTGACACTTCTTTGTGGAGAGAGGAACTGGCACTTAACGAACCATATGTAAATAACTATTTCAGGCATCCGGCCTATTCCGATTACCCCGTTGTTGGTGTATCGTGGGAACAGGCTGAGGCTTATTGTGCATGGCGTACAGACAGGGTAAATGAACAGATTCTTGTTGACCGTGGTATTTTACAGCACGAGAATACCCAGTCGGGACAGAATGTTTACACCACAGATACATATTATGCAGGATTGTACCAGGGAAGTGACGGTAAAAAACCACTGGAAAGCGCTGATGGTACTTCCAGAAGGGCAAAACAGGAAGATGGAATTTTGCTTCCGGATTACAGGCTGCCAACTGAAGCCGAGTGGGAATATGCCGCATATGGTTTAATTGGAAATACAGATGGTGAGTTATTGACCGACCGTAAAATATACCCATGGAATGGTTCTTACCTACGTCAGGATAAAAAGAAAGATAAAGGGAGGTTAAAAGCCAACTTTGTTCGTGGACGTGGTGATATGATGGGTATGGCCGGAGCATTAAACGATAACGCTGATATTACGGCTCCTGTATTTTCGTACGAACCAAATGATTATGGTTTATATTGTATGGCAGGAAATGTTAACGAATGGGTTTCAGATGTATACAGACCCACGTCGTTAAACGACATGGATGAATTTAATCCTTATCGTGGTAATGTTATTACTGAATACCGCCGAGATGCAAACGGTCAGTTGGTAAGAAACGAATACGGTGAGTTAATTAAAGATACTATCCCTAATATGGATTTCAGAAATTTTGGGGACGGGGATCCAAATTCACAAATTGTTGAAGGTAACGACTGGAAAACAAACAGCACTAATAAAACCGATGGAATGTATGTTCAGGATGATCGTCCCGGATATATGTCTTCCTTAATAACCGACGAAGTTAGGGTATATAAAGGAGGTTCGTGGAAAGACCGTCCGTACTGGCTGGTGCCTGGAACACGCCGCTACCTTGAACAAACAAAAGGTATGAAGGATTTAGGATTCCGTTGTGCCATGCATAGGGTTGGAAGCCCTGAAGGATTTTAGAATTAACAATTTCATGTGAATATAAAAAGCTTCGTTTTTACAAATGAGGCTTTTTTTATGCTTTATTGAATCTTATTTTTGAATTATGACTACCACTGAAGAATTATACGGAATATTCCTTAAACATTCGGGGATTTCAACAGACAGCCGGCAAATTAAAAAAGGCAGTATATTTTTTGCATTGAAAGGCGAAAATTTTAACGGTAATAAATACGCCAAAGATGCACTGGAGAAAGGAGCATCTTATGCTGTTATCGACGAAGCAGAATATAATTTACCAGGGAAAACATTTTTGGTAGAGGATTCATTAACAGCCTTGCAGGAACTGGCCAAATATCACCGAAAAAAACTGGGATTACCAATATTGGCTATTACCGGAACAAATGGGAAAACAACTACAAAAGAGTTAATTTCTTCCGTATTGTCTGAAAAATATAATTTAGCTTTCACGCAGGGTAACCTGAATAACCATATTGGAGTTCCGCTAACCCTTTTATCAATGTCTGCTGAAACAGAGTTTGGAGTTGTGGAAATGGGAGCCAATCACCCAGGCGAAATTGCAGCGCTTTGTAAAATTGCCGATCCCGATTACGGGCTAATTACCAACATTGGCAAAGCTCACCTTGAAGGATTCGGCTCATTTGAAGGGGTAATAAAAACCAAAGGTGAACTTTACGATTATCTCCGAAATAAAGACGGTATTGTTTTTTACAACAGCGATAATGAAATTCTGGAAACAATCGGAGAATCACTTCATAACAGAATTTCATACGGGAAGAGTAATGCATCATTTACCGGCGAACCGGTTGCATCCCCGCCATACCTTCACATAAAAGCCAATTTTCTGAAGGGTGTTTTATTCCTGAATACCAACTTAACAGGCAATTTTAATTTCGAAAACGTTTTGGCTGCAGCCTGCGTTGGAAACTATTTTAAGGTGGATCCTTTAAAAATTCAGAGTGCCATTAAAAATTATGTGCCCAGAAATAATCGCTCACAGTTAATAAATAAGGGAGACCTGAAAATAATTATGGATGCTTATAATGCTAATCCTACCAGTATGAAAGCATCTATTGAAAGTTTTTCTGCCAACCTGAAAGGGGATAATTACCTTATTCTGGGCGAT
The DNA here is from genome assembly GCA_039714235.1 of Bacteroidota bacterium. GTDB lineage: Bacteria > Bacteroidota > Bacteroidia > Bacteroidales > Prolixibacteraceae > Draconibacterium. Next base: position 65,544 of record JBDLJS010000003.1, read on the forward strand.
ATGCTGGAGTTAGGCAAGTACTCTCGTGATGAGCATGAGAAAATTCTTAAACAAATTGAGGATTACGGTTTTACAAAAGTATTTTTAGTCGGAAATGAATTCTCTGAGATCAGCAAGGGGACTGAGTTCCGATCGTTTCGAAAGGTTGAAGAATTATGCGACTATCTTTCAGATAATAAAATAAAAAACGGGAACCTTTTAATAAAAGGCTCCCGCGGAATTCAACTTGAAAAAGTTCTTGAATATCTTAATTAACCTCCGGTTTTTCAACCTTTAGTACATCGGTAATTGCTTTTTCGAAAGTCTGCTTTGGCAGTGCTCCCATAGCCATTTGTGGTTGTCCGTCCTGAGGTACAAACAATAATGAAGGGATACTCTGAATTCCAAACATTCCTGCAAGTTCCTGCTGTTCCTCGGTATTTACTTTGTAGATAACGATTTTTTCGCCGTACTCTTTTTGTAACTCTTCCAATACAGGCGCTACCATTTTACATGGCTGACACCAATCGGCGTAAAAATCAATCATACAAGGTACTGAACCCTCGTACTTCCAGTCTTTGTTAACTTCCCAATTGAAGACTTTCTCTTTGAATGTTTCTTTTGTTAAATGTTCTAACATGATAGTTATTTTATATTAATTATTTAATTATCTAATTATATTGGCAGCTCAATATCAAATGTGATGCCATTTCATCCTTATCTCAAATTAACACTATTTTTGAAGCAATTGTTGTAATTTTGTCACAATTTTTTCAGAATTGGCAGAAAAATTTGAGCACTTTTACGATTTTTGGCAGATGATTAAAAAGCTGGAACATAATATATTTAACGAAATCTCGGCAGTTGCCGACCGGTTAGAACTTGAAACTTATGTAATTGGCGGTTACGTTCGCGATATATTTCTAAATCGTCAATCGAAAGATATTGATATTGTTACCATTGGCAGTGGGATAGAACTGGCCCGTGCGGTTGCGAAAAACCTGAAGCCAGTGCCTAAAGTTACTGTTTTTAAAAATTTCGGGACTGCAATGTTTAAGTACAAAGGATTGGAGGTTGAGTTTGTAGGGGCACGAAAAGAGTCATACCAAAATGATTCAAGAAAACCTATTGTGGAAGATGGCACATTGCATGATGATCAGAATCGCAGGGATTTTACCATCAATGCCCTGGCTCTTGGTTTAAACGTTAAAAACTTTGGAGAGCTGGTTGATCCTTTTAACGGCATAGCTGATCTGGAAAATAGAATTATTAAAACACCTCTCAACCCGGATATTACATTTTCGGACGATCCGCTACGAATAATGAGAGCAATTCGTTTCTCTACCCAATTAGATTTTGAAATTGATGCAGAAACTTTAAAGGCAATTTCGAGAAACAAGGACAGAATAAAAATTGTTTCGGCCGAACGGATTATCGACGAGATTAATAAAATAATTATGGCGACTAAACCTTCGGTAGGATTTAAGCTGATGGATGAAACCGGGTTGCTGGAAATAATTCTCCCTGAGTTAAACAGGATGAAAGGGGTAGATAAGGTGAAAGGCATTGGACATAAAGATAATTTCTATCATACGCTTGAGGTTTTAGACCGCATTGTCCCGAACACCGATAATTTATGGCTTAGGTGGTCGGCAATATTGCACGATATTGCAAAACCGGCAACTAAAAAATTTATTGAAGGACAAGGCTGGACATTTCATGCTCATAATTTTGTTGGGGTAAAAATGATTCCTAAAATATTTAAACGCATGAAACTGCCGCTGAACGAGAAAATGAAGTATGTACAAAAAATGGTACAGCTTCACATGCGTCCGATAGTTCTTTCAGAAGATTTGGTGACCGATTCGGCTGTCAGACGGTTACTTTTTGAAGCCGGCGACGATATTGACGATTTAATGACTCTGTGCGAAGCCGATATTACATCGAAAAATAGAGAGAAAGTTAAGCGATACCTGAAAAACTTTGAAATTGTAAGGCAAAAACTTCAGGAGATTGAAGAGAAAGATGCCATTCGAAATTTTCAGCCGCCTGTCGACGGTGAGTTAATTATGAAAACATTTCAACTGTCTCCCGGAAAAGAAGTAGGGATAATTAAAGATGCCATAAAAGAAGCCATTCTCGACGGAATTATCCATAATAATTTTGATGAAGCATTTGAATTTATGCTGAAAAAAGCTGAAGAACTGGGATTGAAACAAGCGGATTAACGAAGCCCTAATTTTAAAATTACCGGAAGATGGTCGCTAAAGCCTCCGTTGTACTGGTACCCGTTGTACGTTCTGTAAAGTTTCATCCCTCCATGCCTTTCGTCGTTCTCAAAAAGAAATGGCAAGTCGCATATTTCGGCCTGGTTGGGCGTGGTAAATAGTCCCAATGTATTTTTTTGAAGTAAAGCTCCCGATACAATTATCTGGTCGAACACATACCACTGCGACTGATATTTAAGTGTACCCATCCCACTTTCGGCCCAGTTTGCAGATAAGTTATAAAGGTTATCAGGTTTAATTTTATGGTCCGATCTCATCGCTTTTAATTCACCCCGGATGCTTTCGTCATTTGGCTGGTCGTTAAAATCGCCTATAATAACTATTTTGGGCAGCCTGTTGTTTTGCAGCAATTCATCAATTTTACTTCGCAGTGTTTGTGCTGCCAGTTTTCTTAATGGCCTCGTCTCCATTAACCCGGAATACCGTGACGGCCAGTGATTAACAAAAAAATGAGCGGTATCAGCAGTGCCGTTAAAAATACCTGATACGTGTAAAATTTCCCTGGTTTTCAGAGTTGAATCGGAACGGTTTTTAATTGGAATATGATCGTATGTAAGAGGATAGAATTGCTCTTCGTTGTAAATAAAAGCCACATCAATTCCCCTGTGGTCGGGCGATTCTTTATGAATAATTTTATAAGGTATTGATTTTAATGCAGTTTTATTAATTAGCAGTTCCAGTACTTTTCGGTTTTCCACTTCGCACAGTGCAACCACCGCTGGAGTATTCCATTCTGATGAGGCCAGAATTACCTTAGATAAGTTATTGAGTTTTTTATTAAGCCTTTTGTAGGTCCAGTGTCGTTCTCCTTCAGGGGTAAACTCATCATCGTTGGTTAATGGATTGTCATCCAGGTCGAACAGGTTTTCAACATTATAAAAAAGTACCGGAAATTCATTTACAGTTTGTTGCGGGAAGGTATTCAGATAAATAAAAAGAAGAAAAATGAAAACAGAACTAGTTTTCATCTTCACCTTTTTCTATGCGTTCGTAAGCTCCCAAATCAGGGCCATCATCAGACTCCCGGCTTTTATTTAACAGGTCTGTCGGGAATAACTCTCCATATACTGGCTTTCCAACATCTTTTGCAGCCGAGAGAGTGTCGAGCTGATAGTTGAAATCATCATACGGATCGATAAACCGTGGATCGTAGTCAATCCCTTTCCATACATTTGTGTAATGTTCTTTGTTCGAGGTGTTTAAAGTATCTGGCACCTGAATAATACAGTGATCGAAAAGATAATTAAAGGTATTCTCGTTATTATTGCCAAGTTCTATTTCATTCTCCAGGTTTCCGAATACAATGCAATTCCCGAACTTAGCCTTTTTTAAATCGCCATTAAATGATGTTGTTCCCCCGTTAGCATTCTCTACCAACAAAACATTTGACAGAACCAGGGATGACGACGCACGTGCTTTACTTGAGTAGTTGCCCCAGTAATTTGCAATGGTTGTGTGGTAAAACTCATATTCACCCCCAACCAGCAGTGCTGCAGCGTAAAAACCGCAGTTGGCAATAACGTCATTATAAGCGTATATTTTCGATTTCATGGCAAAAATACCTGCATAAGCCATGTTTTCTATTTTCGAATTGGTCAACTGTACCGAAGCGTACCCTTCATTTTCAATTGTTCCAACCTGCAATCCAATATTTGCGTTTTTAATGGTTACAAAATTTAAAACGTTGTTATGGCTTCCTGAATACAGTCTGATGCCATACCACTGGTCAGGTATGTTTTCGTATGATTTTTCCAGCCTGTCGGCTAAAAACATTATAGGATTTTCAAAGGTTCCGTCGGCAATTATCGTTCCTTTAACATATAATCCGGCGTCTTTATGAAAGTAAATTTTTGTTCCGGGCTCGATGGTTAACACCGAAGAACTGTCAACGAAAGCATAATCCTCAACCAAATATGGTTTTTCTGCTGTCCAGGTTGTGGTGCCGGTAATCTGGCCTTTTATTATCTTAATATCCTGCCCGTAAGCTACCAGTTGTATATCCTGAATGTTGGTGTTGGTTGTAAATTCTATTGAGTCCTCAACAATCATAGGGAGGTTTTGTCCGTTGGGATCAATAGTAACTTCAACAAAAATAAATATACTGTCCCTGGCCGGTACTTCAACCTCGTATAACTCGTTTCCTGCAAGACCATTAATATTTAATCTGAAGCTTGATATATTTCCTCCCGCCAGACGAATTCTCGATATTAAAATATTCTCATCATAAGGGTTTCTAACCGTGAATCGCTGAGTTGTAGAGCCTATTGTAGTGAATATGGTATCAAATGTTATGGTATCGTTCGAAAATTGTAGTTGCGCATCGGTTGATGTTAAATATCCGTCCTCCTCACACGAAAAAAGTGAGATAAATATAACTGCTACTGCCAATATTTGAAGTAGATATTTAATCAATTTATATTATTTAGAGTAAAACGGTAATACTTTAATTCTTATTATTACAAATATAAAAAATGATTTTACAAATTTTAACATTTATTTGCAATCATTAATTTTTTTCATTTTTTCTGGAAATTATTAGCAATCCCATAACCATAATTAATCCGTTTAATATCAGTAGTTCAAACCCAAACTCGTAACCATTAAAAATCAACTTTGAGTATTTTGAAATAACGAAACTAAGTACCGGTGCTGATATTCCCACCAATGGTACCCACTTGTCTTTCACGCTTCTTTTTGAATATAAACCAAAAACAAACAAACCCAAAATAGGGCCATAAGTATATCCGGCAACCCTAAAAACAGCTTTAACAACGCTCTCGTCATTTATAACACGGAAAATCAAGATAACCACGATAAGCAATACTGAGAACATAAGGTGCGAATACTTTTTTAATTTTTGTTTTTTCTTCTCTTCAAATCTTTCAATTTTCAGAAAATCGACACTAAATGAGGTGGTTAATGCTGTTAGTGCTGAGTCGGCACTGGAATATGCTGCGGCCGTTATTCCAAGTAAAAAGGCTATTCCCACAGCCAACCCAAAATTATTTAGTGCCAGCATGGGATACAAATCATCTGTGTTTTCAGGAATTGCAATGCCCGATTGTTTGGCATAAGCATACAACATTACGCCCAGACTTAAAAATAAAACTACGGAAAGTAAAAACGACACACTAAAAACCAGCATGTTTTTCTGAGCCTCACGTTTATTTTTACAAGTCAGATTTTTTTGCATCATGTCCTGGTCCATACCAACCATTACAATGGTTATAAATATACCTGCAAAAAACTGTTTATAAAAGTTTTCGCCCGATCGCCAGTCCCAAAAGAATATTTGCGAGTTTGGGTCTTTGCTGATACTTTTTATTAGTCCGCTGGCATCTAAATCAAGGTTTTTTGAGATGGCAATAATTGTAAAAATTACGGCACTTACCAGAAACAGGGTTTGCAAGGTGTCGGTCCAAACAATTGTTTTAATACCACCCTTGAAAGTATAAACCCAGATTAGTGCAATTGTAACAATTACGGTTAATGTGAATGGAATATTAAATGCATCGAAGAAAGCTATTTGCAACACCCCTGCAACGAGGAATAACCGGAAAGCTGCTCCAATCAGTTTTGATACTAAGAAGAAAAACGAACCTGTTTTGTACGATTTTACTCCAAAACGTTGATCCAGAAATGAATAAATAGAGATTAGGTTTAGCCGATAGTAAAGAGGTATTAAAATACCAGTAACCAACCAGTATCCAACTACATTGCCCATAACAAACTGCAGGTACGAAAAGGCAGAGTTCCCAACTTCTCCGGGAAGTGAAATAAAAGTTACCCCCGATAGTGTCGCGCCAATCATCCCGAATGCAACCAGGTACCATGGCGATTTCCGGTTGGCAGTAAAAAAAGTTTGTGTATCAGCATTTCGCGAGGTAAGCCACGAAATACCTACCAAAACAAGAAAATAACCTAAAACAATTCCTAAAACAAGGTATGGATTCATAATTTTAAAGTTTTTGGTCTAATTAGTTAAAAGAAAATTTACTTAAATCATTTTGTGAAAAATACTGAGATACTTGTTTTGGTTATTCAAAATCGGGATACAATAAATATTTTTTACGAATCTTTTTGTACTTCTCCAACTCAGGCTGCCAGCTTTTTACAATCTCTTCTTCTGTTTTTCCTTCTCTTATTTGCTGAATTACAGTAGCTGTACCCGCCAGTTTATTAAACCAGATCTCCCTGGTGAGAAAATCTTCCTTATTTGCATATTTCTCGTAAAACTGAATAAAATATTTCAGCGTTAATTGTGGTACATCCTCCAACTGCCGAAGGTCGGTGCCGTAACATTTTTGGTCTTTATTTAATGGATTTACAGCCACATGAGGAATGCTTCCTGGTGTAAACTCGAAATCTCCCAAACCTGATTCTAATCCTCCCAAGACCTGAAAAGGGAAATCAGTTCCCCTTCCAACGCTCACACTGGTCGCTTCGAAAAAGCAGAGTGTTGGGTAAAGCCGTATTGATAAATCGTTAGGCAGGTTTGGCGATGGCCTTTCGGGGAGAGAGTAGTTCATTTTATGTGTATAGTTTTTCACCGGAATAACTGTAAGATTGCACTCTTTCCCGGCTTTATGCCATTTTTCACCATTTACCATTAAGGCGTATTCGCCAACCGTGCATCCATGAACAACCGGAATCGGGTCCATGCCTACAAACGACTGAAATTCTTTTTCTAAAACCGGTCCGGCTACATAATCGCCATTGGGATTGGGGCGGTCGAGAACCAATAAAGGTAAATCGTTTTCGGCACAAGCCTCCATTACCAAATTTAGTGTTGATATGTAGGTGTAAAACCTGCAGCCAACATCCTGAATATCAAAAATAATTATATCGAGATTTCGCAAATGTTCTGGTGTGGGTTTTCTGTTTTTCCCGTAAAGCGATAAAACCGATAATCCTGTCTTGCTATCAATCCCGTCTTCAATTTTCGCACCGGCAGACGCATCGCCCCGAAATCCATGTTCCGGAGCAAATATTTTCGTAACAGATACACCTTTACTCAGCAGAAAGTCTACCAAATGCAGATTTTCTACCATCGACGTGTTATTCACTACCAGTCCAACTTTCTTTTCTTTAAGGAGAGATAAATATTGTTCGGGTTGTTCTGCCCCTACTATTATTTTTGTCTTCTCTGTCGATATACAGTTAACAAATAAGAACAAAAAAATCAGTAAAAAATTCAATCTGAACATAACTTAAAACATTACATTTGTACAATTACAAATAGACTATAAAAAATTAATCCGACAAGTTATTTGTCAATAAAAGTAATATTGTTTTAACAAGAAATGAAGATATTCAACAGTTTATTTACAATTCTGATTTTTTTAAGTATTGGGTTTACTTCACCCCTGAAAGCAACCGAACCCACTTTTCTTAAGTTCAAAAACGACGAATGGGTAACTCAGCAACTGGAAAAACTGTCACTTGAGGAGAAAATTGCCCAACTGATGATGATTGCAGTTTATCCCAACCAGAATGATGCCAGCAAAGAGGCAGTACTGAAAAAGATTGCAACATACAAACCAGGAGGAATTCTGGTAATGCAGGGAACACCGGTGAAAACAGCATCGTGGGTTAACCAGTTCCAGGCTACTTCAGAAACTCCTCTTCTTGTGGCAATTGATGGCGAATGGGGACCATCCATGCGAATTGACAGTACAGTAGTTTACCCGTATGCACAAACAATTGGTGCAGTTCAGGATACTACTTTTATTTTCCAGATGGGGCGCAATTTTGCCTCGCAAATGAAACTGCTTGGTATTCATATGAACTTTGCCCCCGTTGCCGACATTAATACTAATCCTGCAAATCCGGTAATTAATTTTCGATCGTTTGGCGAGGATAAAAAAAATGTAGCAGTAAAGGCCTGGATGATAGCCAAAGGAATGCAGGATGCAGGTGTTATTCCGGTTGCCAAACATTTTCCCGGCCATGGCGATACCAAAACCGATTCGCATAAAACACTGCCCCTGCTTAACCACTCGAAAGAAAGAATGGACGAAATTGAATCGTACCCTTTCAGGTATCTTTCTGAAAAAGGAATTGCAGGAATTATGGCCGGTCACCTGAATGTGCCTTCGCTCGACAATTCGGGAACTACCTCATCATTATCAAAAAAAGTGGTAACAGGCTACCTGAAAGATGAAATCGGGTATAACGGTTTTGTGATTACCGATGCAATTAGCATGAAAGGGGTAAAGGCTCCTTCAGGGAAAGCAGAATTGGAAGCCTTAAAAGCCGGCAATCATATGATAGAATTTGTTCCTGATTTGGGAAAAGCAATTAATGCTGTAAAAACAGCAGTTGAAAGAAATGAAATTACGGTAGAAGATATAAACGATAAATGCCGTACTGTTTTAGCGCTGAAACGGTGGGTAAACCTAAATAATTACGAGCCTGCCGAGCTAACAGACCTTACTGCCCGGTTAAATTCTCCCTATTTTGAAGTGACAAACCGGAAACTGATAAAAGGTTCGCTCACTGTTCTGACCAACAATAATATTCTTCCGGTTCAGGATCTCGAAAAGGCAAAAATTGCCTCGGTTATGGTTGGAGGAGAAAGGATAACTCCTTTTCAGAAAACGATTGCAAACTATACACAAGTCGACCATTTTGTTTTATCTAAAAATTCAGCAGAACGCAACTGGGCAAACCTGAGAAGAGAACTCGAAAACTACAATCTTGTAATAGTAGGAATTGAAGGGATAAACAAGTATCCGTCGAATAAATACGGAACAACAGAGATTCAGCGAAAAGCAGTTTCCGACATTGTTCGCGAAAATAACTCAGTTCTTGTATTTTTTGGGAATGCATACGCTCTCAAAAATTTTGAAAATATACACCACTCAAAAGGATTGATTTTAGCTCACCAAAACAATCGTCTTACACAAGAGCTGGCAGCTCAATTGGTTTTCGGGGCTTTCGATGCAACAGGGAAACTTCCTGTTTCTGTTGATAGCCGATTCAAACTGGGCGATGGGATGGAAGTAAAAAAAAATGATGGTTTTGCATACTCCATTCCGGAAGAACAGGGAATAGACTCAAAAAAATTATACGCGCAAATTGATTCAATAGCAAACCTGGGATTAAACGAAAAGGCCTACCCGGGTTGCCAGGTATTGGTGGCAAAAAACGGAAACGTCGTGTTCCATAAATGTTATGGTTTTTATACTTACGACAGTATTCAAAAAGTTGAAAAAGAGAACATATACGACCTGGCATCAGTTTCGAAAGTTACAGGGCCGCTTCCGGCCCTTATGAAACTGGTCGATAAAAATAAAATCGATCTAGATTCCAAATTCAGCATCTACTGGCCTGATTTCAAAAAGTCGAATAAAAAGGATTTGAAACTCAGGGAAGTTCTCGCACACCAGTCGCAGTTGGCTTCTTATATCCAGTTTTGGAGAATGGCTTTAACTGACGACGAAAAACTTAGCAGAAAAGTTTTTAAGACAAGGCCTACACGTAAATTTAATGTCCGTGTTTCCGATGAATTATTTATGAATAAGAAATTCCGGGAAACAATGATGGATACCATTCGTACTTCGGAACTTTTACCGCGTAAAGAATATCTTTACTCTGGATTAAGTTTTTATTTATACCCTGAAATAATTGAAAATATTACCCAAAAACCATACGAACAGTACTTAAAAGAGACATTTTACAGACCATTGGGAGCTTATACGATAACTTACAACGCATATAAACATTACCCTCTTAGCCGGATTATCCCAACCGAAACCGACGATTTCTTCAGAAATGAAACACTGCGCGGATATGTTCACGACGAAGGAGCAGCTATGATGGGAGGAATTTCGGGCAATGCCGGGCTTTTTGGAACAGCTAACGACCTGGCAAAACTCTTTCAGATGTATTTGCAGAAAGGTTATTTTGGCGGGAGAAGATACATCTCGGAAGAAACGGTAAACGAATTTATACGAATTCAGTACCCGGATAATGATAATCGCAGAGGCCTTGGTTTTGACAAACCATTGATTGATAATAACGAAAATGAACTGGAAGATGCATACCCTGCTATTGATGCAAGTAAAAGCAGCTTTGGTCACAGTGGTTTTACCGGGACTTTTGCCTGGGCTGATCCTGAAAACGGGCTTCTTTTTATCTTTATGTCGAACCGTGTTCACCCGACCCGTGAAAACCGAAAATTGTATGAATTGAATATCAGAACTGCCATGCACCAAGCCATATACGACAGCATAGAATTGAATATGAATTAATTATTAAAAAAAGTTAATTTCTGTATTGAATTATTCTGTTAAATAGGTAGAAGTTATCTTTAACTCAGTAACTTATACCATACTTCTGTTTATGTTGTTTATAATGTTTTAATCTATTCCCCTAAGAATAAAAAATAGAAGTTGTTAAAGCTTTTATTATTAAATAATTAATTCTATTTTTACATACCTAAGAAACGTTCTTTTAAATAACCATAATATTAATCAATAATATCACAGTGATATGGAGCAAAGAATAACATTCAATGAGCTGCGTAAAATCAAAGACAGCTTACCTGACGGTTCAATCAGGAAAATGGCGCAAGAGTTTGAAGTATCAGAAGAAACTGTCAGGAATTATTTCGGAGGCGCGAACTACACAAGTGGAAAAGCAGTAGGAATTCATATGGAACCGGGGCCAAACGGTGGAATTGTTCTCTTGGATGATACAACAATTCTGAAAAGGGCAAAGGAAATAATTCAAGCAGAAGTAGTTTAACAAAAAACAGAGATTCGTAAAAATATTTAATAAACTGTCCTATATTTATAGGGCAGTTTTTTTTTTGAGCCTGTTTGAATTTAATCAGGCTCTGAATTTCATTAAACCTAATTATTATGAAAAAGTTTTTAATCCTGTTAGTTATTTTTGTATTAGCGTTAACATCGTGCGATAATCCCTGGCAATCGCTTTTTAATGGCGAAAACCTGGAAGGTTGGGAAACCTGGATTGGTCCTCTCGAAGAAGGTGGTGAACCTGTTGGTTTAAACAAAGATCCATTAAATATTTTTTCGGTTGTTGAGCTCGATGGTGAAAAAGTAATCCGGATTTCGGGTGAAGTAAACGCTTCGATTGCAACAAAAGAAGAATTCGAAAATTATCACTTAACCGCTGAAATTAAATGGGGCGACGAAGTATTCAAAACGCGAAATTCAGGACTTTTATACCACAGTTTTGGCGAGTTTGGCGTAGGTATTGGCGTTTGGATGAGCTCTCACGAGTTGCAGCTTTGGACCGGAAGTCTTGGCGATTCTTACAGAATGGGGAAATCGTACTGTGAAATTCCGATGGTTAAAAACCAGGACGGCAAGTTTGTTTATTCAAAAGATGCTGATAAGGCTCCCAGTATCCCTGATACCGAAACCAGAATAATTGCAAAAGATAACGATTACGAAAATCAGGTAGGTGAATGGAATACAGTAGATCTTTATTGTTTTGGAAGAACCTCGGTTCACGTTGTTAACGGTCAGGCAAACATGATTAATTACAACTCAGGTAAATACCTGGGCGAAGGAAATATTGAGCCGCTTACAAAAGGCAAAATCCAGTTTCAGTCAGAAGGTGGCGAGCTGTTCATAAAAAATATCAAAATCAAACCAATAAAAAAGATTCCGGAAGAACTATTTCAATAAAAATTTAAAGCCCCCTTTCCCATGGGATAGCTGCCAAAACCAGGATTAAGCTTACGGTATAATAGATCAGAACGACGCGATGTTTTTTCCAGGAGGCAGTAGCTTTTATTGATTTTGCACGACCAATATGCATTACAACCAATGCAATAACCATTAGAAAAATATGTTCAACTGCAAAAAAACGCAGATCCGCATTTCTCATAGCTGCCCCAAAATTGCTGAAAGCGGTTTTGGTTACAGGGCTCACAAATAGATAGAGAATAATCCCGGTAAAAAATTGTAAATCAATAAAAACCATTAGCAGCAAACCTGCTGTTTTATCTCTTTTCTTCCATTTATGTTTTCCAAGCCATCCCGAAAAAGCCAGGATTATGGAAACAGCGAAAACTATTAAGATTATCCATCGAAGCAGGTTGTGAGTATGTAAAAGGCCATTGTACATAGTTATTAATATAAACATTAAAAACCTGAATTGGTTGATATTATTTAAAATAGTTTGGATTCAGGCTTCAACTTATCTTTCTTTTCGGCATAATAAATTCAATAATTTCTGAAACAGCACAGATTTGCAAAGATAATACAAGCTCTTGCTAAAATCACATCAAACAAAATACTCATTCTTTCGTAATATTTGTATCGTTAAAAAGTAAAGTATGAATGAAATGTTTGATTTACATGGGAAAGTTGCTGTAATAACAGGTGGCTCGGGAACTTTGGGCGGAAGTATTTCTAAATACCTGGCCTTAAACGGGGTGAAAATTGCAGTGATTGGCCGTACGAAGGAAAACGTTGATTTGCGTTTGAGTAAAATAAAAAATGCGGGAGGCGAGGGTATTGGTCTTGTTGTGGATGTTTTGAATGTGGAAGAATTGAGAATTGCCCGCAACGAAATCCTTAAAAAATGGAGTAGGATTGATATCCTTATTAATACTGCCGGCGGTAACCTGCCTGGAGCAACACTTACCGAACAGCAGACAGTTTTCGACATGAAAATTGACGATTTCAAAAAAGTTACCGATTTAAATCTGAACGGAACTGTTTACCCAAGCCTGGTTTTTGGGAAAGTGATGAGTGAACAAAAAAGTGGTTCAATAATAAATATCTCCAGTATGGCAACCATGTCGTCGATTACACGTGTGCCTGGTTACTCGGTAGCCAAGTCGGGAGTCGAGATTTTTACCAAATGGCTGGCAATGGAGCTGGCAACCAAGTTCAGCGAAAAGGTGAGGGTAAATGCAATTGCCCCAGGATTTTTCATAAGTACTCAAAACGAAAAGGTACTTCTAAATCCCGATGGTTCATATACCGAACGAAGTCAGAAAGTAATTGCAAAAACCCCAATGGGCAGGTTTGGCGATATCTCGGAATTAAACGGAACGGTACATTATTTGTGTTCCGATGCGGCAAGTTTTGTAACCGGCACAATCGTTCCGGTTGACGGCGGATTTAGTTCGTTCAGCGGAGTTTAAAAAAGTGATCAGTAATCATTCTCAGTAAACACAATGAAGTTAATAAAATCGTGGCGCTGGTTTGGCAAGAAAGATTCTGTTCGGCTTGAATGGTTGAAGGAAGTTGGTGTTGAGGAGGTTGTTACCGCTTTGCACCACATCCCAAACGGAGAAGTATGGCCGGTAAGTGAGATAAAAAAAGTAAAAGATAAAATTGAAAGCGCCGGTTTGCGATGGTCGGTGGTTGAAAGCCTGCCCGTTACCGAGGCTATAAAAACCGCAACAAAACTTCGGGAAACACATATTCAGAATTATAAAATCTCGTTAAAGAACCTTGCTGAATGCGACATTAAGACTGTCGTTTATAATTTTATGCCTGTTTTGGACTGGGCCCGCACCAATCTCGAATTTCAGCTTCCTGAAGATGGAGAATCGATGCTGTTCGACTATCCAACTTTTGCTGCATTCGATATTTTTATTCTGAAAAGACTCAATGCAGAGGAAGATTATTTCGAAGAGACATTAAAGGCGGCCAGACAGGTTTACAATAATCTCACTCCTGATGAGGCCGAAAAACTGGCACACAATATTATTGTGGTTACCCAGGGATTTATCGACGGTGTAATCGACCCGACAATCGACGATTATAAATATGAATTTCTAAACCACCTGAAACGGTATGACAAAATTGGAGAAAAAGAACTTCGCGAAAATCTTGCCTACTTTTTAAACGAGGTAATTCCTGTTGCAGAGGAAGTAGGAATTAACCTTGCTATTCACCCCGACGACCCTCCATTTCCGATATTAGGGCTGCCCCGTATTTTCAGCACATTAGACGATATCGAATGGCTTGAAAAAATTAATTCTTCGGTCAGGAACGGAGTAGCTTTTTGCGCAGGCTCTTTTTCTGCACGGGCCGACAACGATGTGGTTGAAATGGCCCGCAGGTTTTCGCACCGAATTCATTTTGCACACCTTCGTAACACACAGATTTTACCCGATGGAAGTTTTTATGAATCGGGGCACCTTGATGGAAGAATAAATATGGCTGAACTGGTAAAAATTTTTCACCATGAGATGCAATCGCGTAAAAATGCCGGCCACACGGATTTTCATATTCTGTTTCGCCCCGACCACGGGATTAAAGGCAAGGAAGATATTGACATTCATGCAAATCCCGGATATCCCAAATTTGGGCGCTTAAAAGGTTTGCAGGAAATTTCGGGGATAGAGGAGCAATTTATTCATCAGATTACCTAGTTTTGTTTAAAAAATAAAGTTATTCCCGGGCATTAAACTAAATGAACAATTAAACCAGACAGTATGAAAATCTTATTCATATTAATATTTGCATTGATTATTTTCTCTGGTTACAGCCAAATCAGAAATATTGAAATCTTGACCGAAAGCGGATTATCCGTTCAGGATTTTCAGATTGGAAACAATGTAAAAGAAGTAGAGAATACTCCCTTAGTTACCTTTAAGATTGAGGATAACCTGTATTCATCAGCAAATCCCGGGCAGTTTAAAGAATTACTGCAGATTGAGCTAACTGACTCTAAAATTGAAAATGGAGGTTGGGCAGGCCAGCTTATTTTTACCAATATTTCGGAAGATACTTTAAAACTTCATAATGTTGTTCCTTTGGGCGAAAACCCTGAGTATGTTTACATAACAGGGAAGGGCAATCATTACCTTTCCCGGACACATCTATTCCGGCCGGGGTACAAGCCTGTAAATGTTATTGTGCCCGATAATGCCTGGGAAATGGGTTATTCTGAACTCGCCTTTGGTGAAAATAAAATTGCAGCCCTTTCGCGGCGTACCGGTTGGGAGAATACTTCGCGCCGCCGGTTCGAAACTTATCTGTATCCGGGAGGCACGGTAACTTACCATATCCGGATGGAAAGTTTTAGCGGTAACTGGCAGGAAGGACTTCGGAAAATCTTCCAGGATAAACTGCTGTACGATGTTGATGAACTTAATAATACCCTTTTCGAGCGCGACGACCTGAAATGGGTGAGGCATGCTTACCTGAGCCAGTTAATGATGGGGTGGGACCACAACATTTTTGACATCGAAAAAAACCGGTACACGCTTGATGATTTTATTGAATTCAATAATAAAGTTCTGGGTGGTGCCGAAATTTACGGATTGTGGCCCACCTGGCCGGCACTGGGAATGGACCAGCGCAACCAGTGGGATATGTACCGTACCATGCCCGGCGGAATGGATGCCGTAAAAGGACTGGCCGATTTGTGCCACCGGAACAACTCGCACCTGTTTATTGCCTTTAAACCCTGGGATACGGCTACACGTAACGAAGATCCTTACGATGCGCTGGCTCAGTCGATTAATGAAACCGGCGCCGATGGTGTAGTGCTCGACTGTTCGGGGGCTTCGAGCGAACAACTTAGGGCAGCCGCCGACAATGGCGGAGATGGCGTTGTAATGTACAGCGAAGGGATGGCGATACCAAAAGATATGCAGGGCATAGTTAGCGGCAGGGTGCATAACGCCCTTTATTACTGTCCCATGTTAAACCTGAACAAACTGATAAAACCCGAATTTGCCATCTTCCGTGTGGTTGAAGTGGGTAAGGAGAGGGTTAAAAGAGAATACTCGTTGTCGTTGTTTAACGGCTACGGAACCGAGAATAACCTTTTCTCGCCGGGAAGGCCTTACTGGCTGGATGAGCAGTGGGATTACCTCGCAAAAATTCTGATAATTCAACGCGAGAATGCTGAAAATTTTACCCAACAGGACTGGATTCCGCTGATTGAAACCACTGCCGACAATATTTTTGTGAATAAGTGGCCGGCTGAAAGCAAGACCGTTTATACCATTTACAGTTTATTGCCTCAGGGATTTAACAAACCGCTTTTCGGGATTCAGCCCAAAGAGAATTTTCATTTTGTCGATTTATGGAACCATGAGCCGGTTAGGTTAGACACTCTAGATGATAGAATTTATGCGGTAGCCGATGTGGAGGCTTTTTCAGAAAAATACCTTGGAACCAACAACGAAGGGGCAGTTGGAGCAATTGCCGAATTCCCCAAATTGCTTGATATTGACTTTAATTTACCGGCCGATGAGCTTACCTTTTCTGCTTTAAAAGGAGATAAAATCAGAATTTACGCAGGTATGCCCGGTTACCAGGGAAAATGGAAAGAGTATTCAACAAAAAAACAAACCATCAGGCTGCTGAAAGAATTTGGCCGCGATGAGGGAAAATTTGTGATTCAGCTTTTTAAAAATAACTTGCTCATTGACGAGCAGGTAATCACTTTTGCACCGGCTTCGGCACGTTTGACCAGCACAAGCTATTCGACAGAAAAATATTCAAAATCACCGGATGGTATGGTAAAAATTCCTTCCGGGAAATTTAAAATGGAAATTGAGTTTGGCGACCATTTTATTCCTTATCCTGATGTTTTGGAAAAAGGTGAAAAAGAAATGCCGGCATTTTATATGGACAAGTTTCCGGTAACCAATGCACAGTTTAAAGTGTTCCTCCAAAAAACAGGTTACCAACCTGCCGACCCTGAAAATTTTCTGAAACACTGGGAGAACGGGAGTCCAAAATATGGCGATGAAAACAAACCGGTTGTTTTTGTGAGTTACGAAGATGCACAGTCTTTTGCAAAATGGGCAGGTAACCGTTTGCCCACCGAAGCAGAGTGGCAGTATGCTGCTCAAACCCCTGAACTAAACGAATGGCCCTGGGGCGATAAAACAAAAATATCGGCAGAGAAAGAGGTGATTACTTCAACGTTAACCGTGGAGAAACTGTCGGGTATCGACTCAACACTTTGTAATCCCGGTAATGGAGTTTTAGATCCTGTTGGCAGTTACCTCAAAGGTGAAAATCCGTTTGGATTGCAGGATCTGACAGGCTCGGTGTGGCAGCTTACCAACGATGTTTACGACAACTGCTCTTACACTTTCGTAATGCTGAAAGGCGGAAGCTACTTTAAACCAGAAGAGAGCTGGTGGTATGTTCAGGGCGGCCCCAAAAACCTGAAACACCGGCAAATGCTTCTGCGTGTTTCTCAGGGGTTCGAGCGAAAAGCAACGGTAGGATTCCGGTGTGTGGCCGATGCTGATTGACGGTTAGTGTTTTTAAAGAACCTGTCTTTATCTGTTTAAATAATAGAGACCGGTTCTTTTTTATTTACGCATAAAGTGTATTTTTGACTTTTGCTTAAATTAAATCATAATAAAATGGAACATTTAATAGAAAGAACACCTTCAGCTTACCAATACCCTTTACTGATTAAACAGCTTTTTAACGCACCCATGGTAGATAATCCCGAACAGGAGATTGTGTACCGCGACCAGCTAAAAATAACTTATAAACAATGGAAAGAGCGGGTTCACCGGCTTGCAAATGCACTGGCTTCAATTGGTGTTGAGCATGGAAGCACCGTGGCAGTTATGGACTGGGATTCGCACCGTTACCTTGAGGCATACTACGCCATCCCGATGATGGGAGCAGTGTTGCACATGATTAATGTGCGTTTGTCGCCCGAACAACTGGTATATACTATTCAGCATGCAGAAGACAATGTAATCATCTGTCATGCCGACTTTCTGCCCCTGTTAAAAGCAATTAAAGGAAGAATATCGGATGGTAAAAAGTTTATTGTAATTGACGAGAATGGCGATGTGGATAAAAGCAGTATGGAGTGCATGGGAGAGTACGAGGAGCTGCTGGCTGCCGCCGCCCCCGTGTACGATTTCCCCGATTTCGACGAAAACACCCGTGCCACCACTTTCTATACCACAGGTACCACTGGTCTTCCCAAAGGGGTTTATTATTCGCACAGGCAACTGGTAATGCATACCCTGACATTATTGTCGGCTCTTTCAACACAGCCAACACAGGGACGTATGCACCGCGAGTCGGTGTACATGCCCATAACGCCCATGTTTCACGTTCACGCGTGGGGAGTGCCATACATTGCAACTTACCTCGGATTAAAACAGGTGTACCCGGGACGGTATGTGCCTGCTATGTTGCTGAACCTGATCGATACCGAAGGGGTTACATTCAGTCACTGTGTGCCAACCATTCTGAATATGTTGCTGAAGGCGCCAGAATCGGCCAGTGTCGACCTGTCGAACTGGACCTGTATAATTGGCGGGGCTGCCCTGCCGAAAGCGGTGGCCATAGAAGCATTGGAGCGGGGAATAGATGTAAATGTGGGATACGGAATGTCGGAAACATGCCCTATTGTTTCTCTTTCGTTCCTTTCCGACAAAGAACTGGAACTGCCACTTGAAGAACAGGCCGATATCCGTTGCCGTACAGGGAATCCGGTTGGACTGGTTGATGTACGCGTGGTTGACGAAGAAGGCACGGATGTGCCCTGTGATGATAAAACTCCCGGAGAGATTATTATACGGTCGCCTCATTTAACCCAGGGATACCTGAAAGATCACCGCCATTCTGAACAGTTGTGGGAAGGTGGCTGGATGCACACAAACGATGTGGCCTGTATTGATGAAAAAGGAAGCCTGCGGATTACCGACCGTACCAAAGATGTGATTAAAGTGGGTGGCGAATGGTTAAGTTCGCTCGAAATTGAAGATGTAATAGCCAAACACGAGGGTGTTGCCGAAGTGGCCGTTATCGGGGCGCCGGATGTAAACTGGGGAGAAACCCCGCTGGCAATTGTCGTCCCGCTGGAAAGTGCAGAATTTGACGACAGGGAGATAATACTACTGGTAAAATCGAGTGTCGATATGGGAATATTGCCACGTGAGGCCATTATGCTGAAAGTGCAACGAAGTGATGAGATTGAAAAAACCAGTGTGGGAAAAATTAACAAGGTGGCACTGAGGAAACGATTTTTATAAAATAAAATATTGGAACAGGTTTCTGATGTTGATTATATTGTAGAGATGCACGGCCGTGCATCTCTACAATTATTTCAAAATTAATTCACCAGCGCAGCAATAGCAGCCCCCAGTAAACTCGAATTTTCTACCTCAACAATTTCGTAATAACGTTGGTTGTCGCCCGACAGGAATCCCTGCAAAAACTCTTCGAACATCTTTTGGAAATTATTGAGTTTATAAAATGTTGTCCCCTCGATGGTCATTAACACAGGCTTTTCGGCTGATTTTGCTTTGCCTGTTTTTATAATTACCGAAGCAAGGTTTACAGCAACCAGTTTTGCAGCGCGCTCGATTAATCCGTTAATAATTTCTGTGGCAGTTGCTTTGTCTTCGTCGGTCGGGAGTGCTGCACCCAGGCCGTTTGAATCCAAATCTATATTGCAAACAAACTTATTCACCTCTTCGGATGTGAGCTCGGCTAAACCTTCCACTTTCGATGCATTGGAAAACAAACCTTCGGCGGCAGCAACTTTCAGTGCTGTTGTGCACAGCCCGCCAAAGTAACCTCCCGAAAACATTTTCTCGAAAGAGTAACGCCCCGGATTTTTGGTAGTATTGTCGAATGCAATGTCAATGTTGGCACGTGGCATTTTATCGAAATTACCCGACTCAATATTAATAATCTGGCTGGCCGCCAGATCGAGGCCGGGCGTTTTTGTAATGTTATCGTTCGCCTCAATGTAACTTGTGTTTGTGCCGGTTCCTAAAATAAAACCGATGTAAGTATCGTAGGTTTTGCCTGCTGTTGCGGCTTTCCCTGCCAGCAGTGTCGAAACGGTGTCGTTCATTAAAACCAGTTGTTTTTCGGGCGTGCCCATGGCTTTTAACAGCTGCTCTCCAACCATTTCGCCAATTACTTCAGGAGCTTTAACTTCTTTGCTCCACTCAAGCAGTTTCCCGTCTTTATTCGGAAAAATTTCGGCAGCATACGAAAAGCAAAATCCTATCTTTTCAGAAACCGTTTTATAGTCATTTAGGTAATCAGCAAACGTATCGAAGAACTCTTTTTTCGACAGTTCTTCGTCAACAGCCGGCATTTTATTAAGCTGGATGTTTTCGGTAATCAACTCAAGCTTTTCGTTAAAATACACCTTTGCGGTACGGAAATTTGTTCCCCCGGCATCTATGGCAACCACCGGTTCGTTTGCTTTCACATCGCCTTCTGCTTCAATGTAAGTAGGAAGCATTAACAGCGAACTCTCTTTCCCGGCCAGGCCGTTATCCATTTCGTTTAAAAAAGTGTCGACCAGCTCGTTCATGTTTAAACTATCGGCGGTCATTTTATACGACTTTAAAAAGTCAGTTCCTCTACTCATTTTATTCAATTTTTAATTTAATATTCTGATATTGAAACTATTTCCCGTTAAATTCTTTAATGGCATCAAGCATCGCCACAATATTTTCGACCGGTACATTTGCCTGAATATTGTGCACGGTGTTAAAAACAAATCCTCCGTCTTTAGAGAAGATTTCACAGGTTCGCAATACCTGTTCGCGCACCTCTTCGGGTTTGCCAAATGGCAGCACAATCTGGGTATCGACTCCGCCACCCCAAAAAACAATGTCGCGGCCATATTTCTCCTTTAAAGTTTTCGGATCCATTCCGGCAGCATTTATCTGCACCGGGTTAATAATATCGAATCCGGCACGGATAAAATTATCCATTAAAGTTATCACCGACCCGCAGGAGTGTTTGAACGTTTTCCACTGTGTGTTTTCATGAATCCAGTCGTTTAATTTTTTATAATACGGTAGCCACATTTCGTCGAACTGTTCGGGAGGGCAGAAAGTCGAGTTTTGTGTGCCAAAATCGGTTCCGCAAATAAACATGGCATTTACTTTGTTTCCCACAACTGCGAATATGCGTTTCAGGTTTTCAATGGCAATTTCTACCTGGCGTTCGAAAATATTTTTAATATAATCGGGGCGGGTAATTGTGCTCATGTACCATTCGGCTACGTCGCGTATCCCTTTCGGATTTCTCAGATTCATTGCCGGAACCAGAGCGATATCGCCAAGGGCAGTTCCTCCAAATGCAGCAATTACTGCTTTCCCCGAAAAGTATGCTTTATCAACCTCTGTACGCCAGTGTTCCAAATCTGCATCACTGATTAATCCAAACTCTTCCAAATTATTTTCAACATTCAGCTCTTCTTCCACAATCGGCTCCTGGCGAATAATGGCATCAAAAAAATATCCTGATTTTGGCATTTTTGCCGATGGAGGGATTGAGGTATCACCTTCGGGATACATCAACAGGTCTCCTTTTTCATCTTTTGTTGTGTTGAACTTTTGAGGGACCATAACCCGCTGCCCCCAAGGAGTTTTCCACTCTTTGTATGGTGCATGATTGTAAAAGCCAAACATGTTATCTTTTCCCCAGGCACCAATTACATCAATGCCCAGCGAGTCGATTAGTTCCCACCCAACTTCGCCAAGCATCTGGAAAGGCTCAATTACACGAATTGGTTTACGCTGTAGTCCATAATGTCTTCTCAGGTTCGAAATTGTATTCACATGGATACCAGTGACAGGGGTTGCGCCCAAATCCATAACAATCCGGTCGGATTGTTTATGGTTTACAGTTTTTAAAAATTGTTCTCTTGAGCTCATGTTGATATTTTTATTGATTATTTGCTCCAAACCTTCAAAGTTATTCTTCCCTTTTCCGGTTTTTCAAACGGTCCGGCAGTCGGATTTTTCTTATCTTTTCTTTTCCCAAAGTAATCTGCTTCAATGGTTAACGGTGAACCGTCAGGGTTGTCAAAGCCAAGATTTGAAATCTGAATTTTTCCCAGTAGTTCGGTTGTCACGAATTTATTTTTCATTTTCACGATTTGTTTATCCATATTCAATAAAAGGAAAACGCCATCCTCTTTTTCTTCAATCATGACCTCAGGATTGTACTCAAATACCAAATGATTAGTTTCGTTTTTAAATACACTTGCACCATTCAGGTATACATTACCATTAACAATCATGGGCAGTTTGGTACTTTCGTAAACCCCAAGCCCCGGTTTTCTTCCGTGTATCTCTTCCACGCCACCTATGAATATGTTGTTGTAATATCGGTTATCGCCACATTTTGTGGTTTTTAACCCGCCTAATTTTGTTGAATGTGCTATCATAAACGGGGTTTCCCTGCTTTGTGGACTGAGTTCAATATTTCCTGCAATTAGGTTATGCGCATAAGCCCCTCCTTCCGACCAGTCGCGTATTGAAAGATCGGATAATAAAATATTGTTTTCTATCAGGAAAGGCCCGTGATTGACTTCCACAAAAATATCATCGGTAGTATTGTTGTATAATAGATTCCCGGTAACTCGTGTGCCTTGCGCCATCCAGTCGAGCCATAATCCGCGCCCGCAGTTTGTCAGGCGGTTGTTTTTAATAAGCATATCGATGGAGGCATGAATTTTTATTCCACCCATTTCGGCACCGGTCCACATGCGTTTTGTCCAGATGTTGTAAATGTCGTTATTCTCAATAATGCTGAATACACCGCCCATGCTTCCGCAAATTCCGGTTTGTTCACAATCTGAAATGGTGTTGTTGCTAATAATATGCGAACCAATATTTTTTTTGCTCCATCCCTTTATCAGCGCCCGATGAATTGTTTCAACATAACCTTCAGCAGAATTCTCCGAAGTATTGTCGTATTCGTCACCATGTTTCCCCAGGGTAATTCCCGAACATTTTGAGTTACGAATGATATTATTTTCAATTATCCATCCTTTACTCCAGTTGGTTCCGATTAATCCAATTTGTTCAGCGGTTGGTGGCGCCCATTGTGTGGCTGTCTGGCTCATATGAAATCCGCTGACTGTGATATAGTTTATGTTGTTTTTTTCTGGATAGAAACAGCTTTTTCGGACATTAATTTCAACCAGTTCTTCGTTTGGATTTGTGTCGTGAAAATTGGCATAGATATACGTATTGTTTTCATCGCTTTCGCAATACCAGGTGTAAGTTGAACCTTTGGGATCCCAGTTATCATTTACAGGTTTTGGATTGAGTACTTTTTCGAGTATCGCCATTTCCCAGAGCGATTTCCCGTTCAGGTATACTTCACCGGTGTGATGAGGACGGCCTTTATCGTTGAACCAGTCACCCCTTACCAGATCGGCATACGGATTATATTCGCCAAACATCGAATTCGGAACCACTGCTTTCCAAACTGTCCCTGAAAATTTTTCCCAGTTATTTATTACCTCGGAACCTTTAATTTCCACTTTTTCGCCATCCGCCGCCCTGTAAATAATTCGTTTTGAGTCAGATTCGCCTCCTCGTGGAGGGATTATCCATTCACGGTAAACTCCCTCGTGAACGATAATCACATCTCCAGGTTGAGCAATGTTGGCTACTGCCTGAATGGTTAAAAAAGGAGATGTTTCGGTTCCCGGATTGTTATCGTTTCCGTTTTTAGCGACATGGTACTCTTTAGCCGGTGCAATAACGTTTAAGGTTAAGGCAATGAAGATTAAAATTAACTGTTTCATATTTATCGGTTCATGTTTATTCTTTTACAAGCATTTTTTCCAGTTTCTCGAGTGATACTCCCTTGGTTTCGGGAAGGGCTTTGTAAATTACAATAAAACCTACGGTACAAACAACAGCGTAAATCCAAAAGGTTATGGCAGCGCTCAGTGCTTCAACAAAAATGGGGAAGGTAAGGGTTAAAGTATAACAACCTACCCACAAGGCAAATGTTGCTACCGACATGGCTGCTCCTCGAATTTTATTTGGAAAAATTTCGGATAAAACCACCCAAACTGTTGGCCCCAGACCAAAAGCAAAAAAGGCCGGGGTGATAATAATAAATGTAAGGAGCATCCAATCGTCAGTCCTCCCTGTTTTAAAAAGATATCCGATTGCGAGGTAACACAAAACCATCCCCGCAGCGCCAATAAGCATCAGTTTTTTTCTGCCTATTTTATCGATAACCCGCATGGATAAAATGGTAAAAACAATATTCATTACACCAACCAGTGTTGTGTAATAAAGCGCTGTGTCTACACCCAGGTTGGCTTTGGCGAAAATATCGGGGCCATAAAAGAAAATTACATTAATGCCCGACCACTGCTGAAAGACTGCCAGGAAGATGCCTAATAACAGGATAACTTTATATTTTTTATTAAATGTATCTTTTAAAGTACCACGTTTAATATCGCCTGCAAGCGATTCTTTAATCTCGGCCAGTACATTTTCGGCAAACCCTTTGCCGGCCACTTTCTCCAGAACATGTTTTGCTTTTTCCTCATTATCGCGTGCCACCAGCCAGCGGGGACTTTCGGGAACAATAAAAAGAGTGGTAAAAAACAACAACGAAGGCATAGCTTCGGCAATAAACATCCACCGCCAGGCATTTTCGCCAATTGCCAGTAAAAAATAATTTGAAAAATAGGCCAAAGAAATGCCGATTACAATGGTTAACTGGTTTATGGAAACCATCCTGCCTCTCAGGTGTGCCGGCGAGATTTCGGCAATGTACATGGGAGCTAAAACCGATGCTCCGCCAACTGCCAGGCCTCCAAGAATACGGTAGGTTATAAATGTGGTAATTGAGTTGGCCAGTCCGCTTCCAACAGCAGATATGCCGAAAAGAATGCTTATTACCATCAAGACTTTTTTTCTCCCAAACCGGTCGCCTAGCCGTCCGGCATATCCTGCACCCAATACACATCCAATTAATGCACTGCTTACTACCCAACCTTTTAAGGTTTCACTTAATTCAAAAACTTCCTGTAAAAAAGGTATGGCTCCCGAGATTACCGAAATATCGAATCCGAATAATAATCCTCCCAGGGCAGTTACAAGCGAAACTGTAAGTAAGTACCTGAAGTTTACCTTCATTGGATATTGATTTAGAGTCTGTTTAAATTTTATTTTTTAGAATGATTATGATGTATTTTTTACTTAGACAAGGCAAAATTGACGCGAATAGCCCCAGCTATTTAAGGAAATTTTGCAGAAGTATGAGTGAAAAAGACGCATAAACAAATGAATTAATAATTTTAAACAGGCTCTTAGTTGATAAATTCCCTAAAATACAAAAACCGTTGGCTTTTTTAGTTTAATAAAGAACTGTTTTAATAATTGCTTGCTATTTTTAAAGTATCAAAACCAATGTTATGGGTAAATATTTATTTCTGACGGTAATTCTATTATTTCTTTTTCAGTCGTGCACCAATAAAAACGAATTTATTATTGAAGTTTTTTTCGAGGAATTGCAGATAAATTCCGTCGCCGGTTTGCGCGGATTACATGTTGTCGATGAAAATGTAATTTGGGCAAGTGGCTCGAAAGGAACTGTTCTGGTATCTGCCGACGGAGGTGAGAGTTGGAAGGTAAATCAAATTTCCGGGGAAGAGGAAAATGAGTTCAGGAGCATTCATGCCTGGGATAATAAACGGGCAATGGTTTTTGGTGTGGCAGGACCGGATTTTGGATACAAAACAATAGATGGGGGAGAAAACTGGGAAGTGGTTTATCGTGACACAACCAAAGGTCTGTTTTTTAACAGCCTGAAATTCGCCGACAGTAAAAATGGCCTGGCAGTAAGCGATCCGGTTGATGGTAAGTTCTTTTTAATTAAAACCGAAGATGCCGGAATAACCTGGAAACGTATCAGTGATTTGCCGGAAGTTATGGCTGGCGAGGCAAATTTTGCCGCATCGAACACATGTATCGAATTTTTGCCAACAGGTAAAGCATGGATTGCAAGCGGCGGTAAAGCTGCACGGGTTTTCCGTTCAGAAGATTTTGGAGAAACGTGGCAGGTTTCAGAGACTCAAATGGTATCAGGCCAGGCTTCATCGGGGATATTTTCAGTAGCTTTTAAAAATAACCGGGAAGGCGTAATTGTTGGCGGTACTTACAATAAACCCGAATTGAATGAAAATATTGCTGCTTACACTATCGATGGAGGGAAAAGCTGGCAGCCTGCTGAAACAATGCCGAAAGAGTATCGTTCATGTGTTCAGAGTATTGTTTCAGGAAAGACTCAGTTTTTATTCGCAATCGGCAAAACCGGTTATGACTATTCTTGTGATGATGGAAAAAGCTGGCAACATTTAGGTTTTGAAGGGTACTATACGTTCAGGCAAGTACCCGGAAAATCAGAGGGTTTTGCAGCGGGGGCAAACGGAGAAATATCGAAAATTAAATTTAAAAAACTTTAGAAAATGAAAAAAGTTGCGGTAATCGGGTTTGGTTTTATGGGAATTGTACACAGTCAGAATATTCTTAAAAATAAGGATTTGAAGTTGGCAGCAATCATTGAAAAAGATGTGGATTCGGTTGCCCGGAAAATAAACGATCCGGTTGGCAATTTCTCAACCGGAGAAATCGATGTTGATATCATTCAAAAAGTACCTGTCTATACATCGCTTGATGAATGTTTAAAACACGAAAAACTTGATGCAGTGCACATTTGTGTTCATACCGATTTGCATTATCAAATGACAAAGGAGGCATTGAACAGTGGATTGCATGTGTTGCTTGAAAAACCATTTGTATTGGATGTTGAAAAAGGGGAGAAACTCATACAACTGGCGAAACAGAAAAATCTGATTTTAATGGTTGCGCATGTGGTTCGGTTTATGTCTCCCTATAAAAAGCTGGTTGAAATGATCAAATCGGAGAAATACGGTAAGTTGAATTTTCTTTCGTTAAGCCGTTTTTCAGGACTGCCGGTTTGGGGACAGTGGAAAGAAAAACAAAAAGACTTTGGCATCTCGGGCGGTGCACTTTTCGATTTGGTGATTCACGACATCGATTTTGCGGCTTTTGTTTTAGGGCAGCCTGAAACGATCGAAAGTACAATTCTTCCCGGGAAATTGAGTAACCACGATTATCTGAATGCAACCTGGAGATATTCTGATGGAGTGACTGTAAAAATTGAAGGCGGTAATATTTTTCACACTAATTTTCCATTCCAGGCGGGTTATACTGCAGTTTTTGAAAAGGCAACAGTCAGCTTCTCAACCAACGATGGGGAAAATATTTATATTGACAATGAAACTGAGCGAATTTCAATTCCGGCCAACGATTTGGGCGATGGTTATTTCAACGAAATAAAAATGTTTGCTAAGAGTATGATTTCCGGCAACCTTCCCAAAGAGTACTGCCCCGGTTCTGCTTTGGAGACGATAAGGTTGTGTAACAGGCACGTTTAAGTGAAAAATATTTGTAATTTCAACAGCATTTAATCTAATCAACTACAGAAACATATGAATACCAAAGATTTAAATCGAAGAAATTTTATTACAAAAGCTACAGTTGGCACTTTAGGAGCTGCTGCTTTCATTTCAGCCTGCTCTACCGGAAATAAAATAAAAGAAATTACGGAACCGCCTGCATTGCCCGACAGTGCCCCGGATGGCAAAGTGTTAAAAGCCGGGTTAATTGGTTGTGGCGGCCGCGGTACAGGTGCTGCCATTAATTTTTTAGATGCCGGGCCAAACCTTGAGATTGTGGCTTTGGCAGATGTTTTTCAGGATAAGGTTGACAGTTGCCGGGCAAAGTTGAAAGAAGAAAAAGATGTGGAGATTGCTGACGAAAAATGTTTCCTTGGATTTGACGGCTATCAGAAAGTAATAGATTCGGGTGTGGATGTGGTACTGCTTTGTACTCCGCCACATTTCCGTCCTGCACATGTTGAAGCAGCAATTAATGCCCGCAAGCACGTTTTTATGGAAAAACCCATAGCTGTCGATCCAGTTGGTGCGCGGTCAGTGCTGGCATCATCAAAAAAGGCTGAGTCGCTGGGATTGTGCATAGTTAGCGGAACTGTCCGGAGAGTGCAAAAAGATTACATGACCACCCAAATGAAAGTTGCAAATGGTGAGATAGGCGAGATTGTGGGAGCCAATATAATCAGAAACGGAGGCGCTTTGTGGCACAGGAGAAGAAGGCCTGAATGGACCGACATGGAGTACATGCTCCGAAACTGGGTAAATTTTAATTGGCTTTCAGGCGACCACATTGCAGAACAGTTTATTCACGAAATTGATGTGATGAGCTGGCACATGGGCAGAACGCCGGTTAAAGCAGTTGGCTGGGGTGGCAGGCAAAGGCGCATTACCGGAGATTTGTACGATTTTTTCAGTATTGAATATGTTTATGAAAATGGTGTGCGAACACACTGTGCCGCACGTCAGATAAATGGCTGTACTAACCGGAAAGTGGAACGAATTGTTGGTACAAAAGGTGTTGCCATTGCTTCGGGGAGAATACTTGATGTTAATGGAAATGAAGTGTGGAAATACCCGAAACCGGAAGAAGGGGAAACGGAATCGAAATGGAAAGTTACCAATCCGTTTGTGCAGGAACACATTAACCTTGTAACCGGAATTAGAACCGGCAACAACGTTAACGATGCCGAGGCCCAGGTGAATTCAACCTTAATGGCAATAATGGGACGAATTTCGGCTTATACAGGAAAAGATATAACGTGGGAAGAAGTTATGAATTCGGATTTGTATTTAGGACCAAAAACCTATGCATTCGGACCTGTTCCCGGAATTTCTGAAGAAATCCCGCTGGCCGGAGAGGCAAATAAATTGATTTGAATTTAAATATTGCTCGAAATGAAAATATTGCTTTACATAACAGGGTTAATTCTAGTATCAGGAATTATATCAGCTCAGGAGCCACTTTTTAGTTTTGGTGAAGAGATTGGGCTGCAAAAAATTACTTCAGGCGAGACTGTTAAAGGGGACCCAGTTAACTGGGTTCAGGTAAATACCGAAGCTGAAACCTGGAAAATAAATGGTGATGAGCTAATCTGTTCGGGGCATCCGATTGGAGTAGTCCGTTCGGAAAAGAAGTATGAGAATTTTTTGCTGCACATAGAGTGGAAACACATGGAGCCGGGAGGAAACTCGGGCACTTTCGTGTGGAGCGATGCCGAACCCGGCAATAACCGTTTACCAAACGGAGTGGAAGTTCAGATGCTGGAACTCGACTGGGTAATCCTGAATACAAGAGATGGAAAAAAGCCTCCGGTTGCTTATGTGCATGGTGAAATTTTTGGCGTTGGGGGAGTAGAAACAATTCCTGACAATCCGCGTGGTCGCCGAAGCAAATCAATCGAAAACCGTTGTAAAGGCAAGGGAGAATGGAACACTTACGAAGTGGTTTGTGTCGATGGTACGATTAAGCTTTCGGTGAATGGTAAATTTGTAAACGGAATAAGCAAATCAACTCAAAAAGAAGGATATATCTGCCTTGAATCGGAGGGTGCCGAAATTCATTTCCGAAACATTAAAATAATTGAATTGCCCTGATTGCTTCGTCATTCCGAACTCGATTCGGAATCTCTATTTACAGATACTGCAACACCTGCCTGAAGGCAGTCAGGAGTTTAGCATGACGGCTAAGTACTACACTTCAGGATTTTCTTCGATTGGCTCAGGATGAATGGTTGAAATAAACCCAAATTCATCCTCAATGGCCTTTTCAACTTTCGTGCAAATTTCGTGAGCCTCCTCCAGCGGCATTTGCGGAGGAAGCTTAATATGGCAGCTTAATTCGGTATGGTTACCATATTTGTGAATGTGAATATGATGAATGTGAAGTGGCCGTTTGCAAACTTTTTGTGCAGTTTCACGAATGGAAAGCAACAGCTCTTCAGAAGGGCTTTCGCCAAGCAACGACTTAATCTCTTTCGAAAGAATTTCGTAACTGGCATAACCAATCATAAGCGCAACAATAAAACCGAGTGCCGCATCTATCCACCAGAAATAATTTCCAATTATAATCCCAATTAAAATTATTACTGACGACAGGCTGTCGGTCCGGTGGTGCCATCCATCGGCTTTTAGTATTGATGCCCCGCTTTTCCGGTAACCCCAGAATGCATACTGGGCCATTAGCTCTTTTACAATTATTGAAACGATTGTTACAACCCAGGCGATAGTCCCGAAAACCGTTTTTTCTTTGGTCCCGAATTTTTCGATAGCTTCCAGAATAAAATCGAAAGCTACAATTGCCAGCAGTACTCCAATTATTATTGCGGCTATGTGCTCGGCACGGCCATGCCCGAACGGATGGTCGTCGTCGGCCGGTTTGTTCGATATTTTGCCGCCAATAAGTACAATTACAGAAGATACGGAATCAGTAAGAGTGTGCCATGCATCGGCAATCAAAGCAATCGAGCCGGTAACAATTCCAGCCCAGTATTTTAGCCCAAAAAGAATAATGTTGGCAATAACAGAAAGCCAGCCTTCGCGAATGATGTATTTATTTTTATCCGTCATAGCTTCGGAAAAGTGTTTTGAAACTATCAAAAACAGATTAGAAGACGAAAAGTTTAATTCTTAGGACGCTCACAACGGTCCTTGGGTATGAAGCTGTGCGGGAATGCCGCGCGGTTTCAGTGTCACCCGTTGACGCTGAAATAAATATAACAAAACTTGTCAAACCTTTTCTAAAACCCGCATGCTTTATGCCCCAATGTTATAAGGCGTATTTATTTTCCAAATATTCTTTTATTGTAAACAATCCGCCTTTTGATTTTCCATTACCTGCATTCATCATTATTACTATTCCTACATTTAATTCAGGTACTATGAATGTATAAGAATAAAACGTAGCAAGAGTCCCAGAGTGGTCATGGTAATGATTTCCATTTTTAATCCAATTTCCCCAACCAAGAGCGTATTCTTTTTCCCCAGTAAATATATACTCATAGGTCTCAGCTTTCAAATAATTATCATGTCCATTCAGACCAGAAAGATTTAATTGAATAAATTTCAAATAATCCGATATTGAAACACATATATCACCAGCAGGAAGACAATAATATTGAAAGTCTTTAAACATTTTATCATTTAATATACTATCAGGCATTTCCGTTAGACCCGATTCTTTGCTTAGCCCAAGTTCAATTGGAGAAATATATCCTACAGGTTGATTATTATCAAGTTGTCTTGGCCACCCAATTTGAAAATCAACACCTAAATCCTGATTAGTTTTTTCCAACAACTGCTTATATGTTTTATTGCTTACTTTCTCTAACATTAATGCTGCAAGCAAATATCCTGCATTAGAATATTTATAAGTTTCAGTAGAATCATATTTCACTGGTTCTTGAGTTAAAAGAAATTTTGAAAAATCATAAAAGGTTCTTGATTCTTCATCGTTTAATTCATAAAACTGTTCTAATACTTTCCATTGTGCATTTCCCTTAAATGGATTTATTAATGCTCTATGCGATAGCAAGTCTTTTAATTCAATTTCATAATATCCTTGTTTTGAAGTAGTTTTTAATTCAGGAAATAAATCGAAAAATTTTGTATTCCATGAAATTAATCCATTATCTACAAGTTTTCCAGCAATAAATGATGTTAACGCCTTTGTGTTCGAACCAATATGAAATTTATCGTCGATAGTAACAGAATCATTGGTATTTATCTGTCTAACACCTATTGCACCCTGAAGAAGTACGCTATCATCACTAACAACACCAAATGCAGTAGCAGGTATATTAAAGAAAGTTCTAATACTATCTATTTCATGTAATATTTTATTTATTTCAGATAATTCTTGTGAGTAACAATTTGAAATCATGAACAAACTAATCAATAACAAAAAACTCCTTCTCATATTTTTTTGTTTTAAGACGAATATAAAATTAATTAATAAATCTTTATTGCAATCTAAAATTTATGAATTACAATAATTCAATTTCACCGAAAATATGCCTTTATAACGGTTGGTACATGTTGCGGAGCGGATTTCGGAGAGCGTTCATGTCCGCTAGGACTGAACTGTGATGCGAGAATCCGCAGTTGCTAACCGCACCAACC